>WGMT01000027.1 GCA_016124945.1 bacterium
CACGAATCACGAATCACGAATCACGAATCACGAATCACGAATCACGAATCACGAATCACGAATCACGAATCACGAATCACGAATCACGAATCACGAATCACGAATCACGAATCACGAATCACGAATCACGAATCACCCATCTCATACTCTCGTAACACAACAAGGAGTATCCCCGTCTATGATCATCATGAAGTTCGGCGGGACATCTGTCGGTACAACCGATTCGATTGCCCAGGTAGCGGAGATTGTGGCCCAGAAGGTGGCCGAACAAGGACAAACCAACCGTCCTGGCGTGGTGGTGGTCACCAGCGCCATGAGCAGTGTTACCAATTCGTTGATCGATTCTGCGTTGGCCGCGGCAAATGGAGACGAAGGCCCGTATCGCGAATCGCGCAGCCAATTGTTGGTTAAGCATCAGGTGGTGGCCGGTCAACTCATTGACGACGGGGTGGAACGGGCCAATGTGGGCCGATTGATCGACAGCCGCCTGCAAGAGTACGAGCGCCTTTGCCGTTCGATTGCCGTGTTGGGCGAGTTGACCCACCGCGGTCTTGACGTGGTAAGCGGATTGGGTGAACGGATGAGCGCGCCGTTGCTGGCTGCCGTGTTGCGTGCCAAAGGGCTGCACGCCGAGTTTGTTGACGCCGGTGAGTTAATCATCACCGACAGCGAGTTCGGCAATGCCACCCCCATCATGGAGCAGACGGTCTCGCGTTGTCTGAACCGTTTAATGCCCATGGTGCAGAGTGGAGTCGTCCCTGTAATCACGGGCTTTGTTGGGGCAACGGAGACCGGTGTCCCAACCACACTGGGCCGCGGCGGATCGGACTATTCCGCCGCCATCATCGGTGCAGCACTGGACGTCGACGAAATCCAGATCTGGACAGACGTCGACGGCGTCCTCACGGCGGACCCGCGCATCGTCAAGAATGCGCGCACGCTTCCCGAGTTGACCTACGATGAAGTGGCCGAGTTGGCCTACTACGGCGCTAAGGTACTTCATCCTAAAACGGTGACACCCGCTGTGGAAAAGAAGATCCCAGTGGTGGTGCTCAATACCTTCAACCCCAGCCACCCCGGTACACGCATTGTGGACGCCCTGGAGCGGCCAAGCACCGAAGGCACGGTGAAGGCGATCACGGCGATCCGCAACATGCGGTTGATCACTGTGGCCGGGCGCGGGATGATGGGCGTGCCGGGCATTGCGGCGCGTACCTTCGGCACGGTGGCCCGTCAACGCGCCAACGTGCTCATGATCAGCCAGAGCAGCAGTGAACAGAGCATCTGTTTCGTGGTGCCCGATAACGAGGCGGTGGGGGTGGTCAGTGCGCTAAATCAGGAATTTGAGCAAGAATTGGGCCGTGGCTACATCGAAAAGATCGACAGCCAACAGGACATTGTCATCGTGGCCGTGGTCGGTTCGGGCATGAAGGGTACACCCGGGATCGCCGCCCGTGTCTTCAACGCCCTCGGCGCGCACGAAATCAACGTCATCGCCATCGCCCAAGGCGCCAGCGAAGCGAACATCAGTCTAGTTGTCCTTACCGGTGATGCAGACAATGCGATCCGGGCGATCCATGATGCGTTTGAATTGGGGGAGTAGTGATTAGTGACTGGTGATTGGGGAGATCTCGTTGAGAACGTGATCCTTCCATTGCCAGGTGTTTCGTAGAGCGGGATTAGGCGGTTGCAGATCGTGTGTGGGATCTGAAATCACCTAATCGCTTAATCCCACTCTACGCGAGAACAAGTGCCAGCCGTTTCACACCCTCCACACAATCCCCCTAATCACCAATCACATATCGCCAATCCCTTACTGATGTACAATCACCAGCGTCCCTGGATTTTCCTCGTCGCTAATAAACCAGCCCTGCTCGTTAAACGTGGGGCTCGCCCACTCAAAGAGCCATTTGGCTTCGTCGGTGCGCATGTTGATACAGCCGCGGCTGGCAGGCCGACCAAAGTTGGCGTGCCAGGTGACGCCGTGGAAGGCGTAGTCCTGGTAGAAGTATTGCACCCAGGGCACATTGGCAATGTAGTAGTAGTCGCCGGCGGCGCGGTTGCCGCCGTACATATCTTGCAGTGGGGTCTTGGCCCAGATGCGGAAGGATCCGGTTACCGTGGGGGTATGGGACAGCCCGGTGGAGACAACGAAGGCGCGCACTGGGGTTGTCCCCTCGTAGGCGGTGACACGCTGTTCGCTCAGATCCACAGCGATCCACTTTTCGGTGGTGGTGGGGTATTCGTCGTAGACCAGAAAGCCGTTTTCATCGACACGGCTGTTCATCCCCATGCGTTCAAAGAGTTGCGGCGGCGCAAGAAGAATGCGCTGTCCAGGCGTGATGCGGTTTGGGTTTGTCAGGTTGTTGACCTGTAGCAGCGCGCCCGAGGTGGTGCTGTAAAGATTGGCGATGCTGCCGATGCTCTCGCCAGGTTGTACAATGTGAACACGCATCTCGCCATCCACCAACGCTTCGGCTGTCAGCGCAGGCACCACCAGTTCACGTCCTGGTGTGAGACGCTGCCCTACGTTGAGCTTGTTCTGTTCCGCCAAC
Source organism: bacterium (assembly GCA_016124945.1). Classification (GTDB taxonomy): domain Bacteria; phylum Chloroflexota; class Anaerolineae; order Caldilineales; family Caldilineaceae; genus RI-153. The sequence goes on from WGMT01000027.1 coordinate 2,556, forward strand.
CAGGCCAGGCTGGTACGATGCCGTGCCGCAATCGAAAAGAGCGTATCGCCGGCTTTAACTTCGTAAATGCCTGTGCGCAGCAGTTCCACACTGCTCTCCGAAGGGGATGCTGTAGATTCGGCGTCTTCCGGCAACACCAATCGTTGCCCGGCCCACACGAAATTGACATTGTTGAGCGCGTTTAGCGAGCGTAGCGCCTCTACACTGGTGCTGTGCTGCTGGGCAATCTGGCTCAACGTCTCTCCTGGCTGCACAATGTGTACTTCCTCAGCCTGGGCCGTTACCGGCCACAGCAGCATCCCTACCCACAGGCCGATAGCGGCCACACGCATCAAAAATCGCTGATCCATACCTGTCTTCTACTCCTTGCTTAAAGATTCACCCACGCCTTACACGGATTTGAATATTTTCTTCTGTAATCCTTTTAATCTGTGTAATCTGTGGAACGTTTCTGTCTTTCTGCTTCATCGACTTGATTCATACAATACGTGGGCAGTATAGCGAGATCGCGTCATATCGTCTATTTGCCGGAATTATAGAATAAGTTGGGCAAGGCAACGGTTCATCTTGTGGTCGTGCCTATTTCCAAATCCGTCGTGTGTCCGTGTTAGAATGCCCCTAAGGTGACTTCACCATGATGCCGTTTCCCAGCATCATCAAGTTGCAAAGGTCATCAAATTGCAAAGGACGTTGTTGTGGACAAAATTTTGGTGGTTGAAGACGAACCTGCTCTGGTGGACACGCTGGAATACGCACTTTCCCGGCAGGGATACAGTGTGGTGATCGCCCGAGACGGCCTTTCTGCATTAGATATGGCGCGCGTGCAGAAGCCTGATCTAATCCTCCTCGATGTTATGTTGCCGGGGCTCGACGGTTTTGAGATCTGCCGCGTGCTGCGCCAGGAGATGAACGTGCCCATCCTGATCCTCACGGCGCGTGACGACGAAGTCGACAAGATCGTGGGCCTCGAAGTCGGCGCCGACGATTACCTCACCAAACCGTTCAGCATGCGCGAACTGTTGGCGCGTGTCAAGGCGCATTTGCGCCGTGTGCGCCTGATCCGCGAAGAAATGGGTGTCGAAGACGAAGTGATGGTCCCTGCTGTGCCCAGTGGGGGCCGACGCCTTGTCTTTGACAGCCTTGTCATCGATCCAGACCGTCGCGAAGTCAGCCTAAACGATGATGTGATGCACCTCAAGCCCAAAGAATATGAGCTTCTCCTCTTTCTGGCCCAAAATCGACGCATTGTGCTGGGCCGCGACTTGATCCTTGAGCGCGTTTGGGGGTGGGATTACAGTGGCGGTAGCCGTACCGTCGACGTCCACATCCGTTGGTTGCGCGAAAAGATCGAGAGCGATCCGGCAGACCCCAAACGCATTGTCACTGTTCGTGGTATCGGCTATCGCTTCGAAGGCTGAACATAGTCAGCCTCTACCCTGGAAATGAACCTAATGTTGTCGTTTCAGTCGCTACGTTGGCGTATTGCGTTTGCCTACGCCGCCCTCATCGTGGTGATCATGGTGGGGTTGACTGTCTATTTGACGCGCCAGGTACAGGATGTGGCGCAGGAGAATGTGCGCCAGACGCTGCTGGCCGATGCCAGGCTCCTGGCCAGTAATCGTCTTCTGCGCAGCGGGTTGGTGGAGGCACGCTGGCAGCCGGGCGCGGCCGAACTTGTGGATATGGTCACCGAATGGGGCGATCTACTCGATATGCGCGTGACCGTGATCCTTGCCGATGGGGTGGTGCTGGCTGAATCCTTTCGCGATGCCATGGAGATGGAAGACCACGCAAATCGCAAAGAAATCATAGACGCCCTTGCCGAGGGCGTTGGCGAAAGCACACGTTTCAGCCGTACGACGAGCATGTTGATGTTTTACATTGCTGTGCCGATTTTGCCGTTGGCGCCGGCCGACGGCGAACCATTGGGCGTGCTCAGGCTGGCGCTACCTATGGCAACGGTAAACGCTGGGGTTGCCCCCATGCAGACCGCCGTGATCGTAGGTGGTGTGATTGCTGCGTTGCTGACCACCCTGCTCTCTTTCTTCATCGCGGAACGGATTGCCCGTCCTGTGCGGCGGTTGACGAGCGTAGCCACGCAAATGTCTCAAGGACAGTGGGGCGAACGGCTCATCCCCACGCGCCAGGATGAAGTGGGCCAGTTGATCCGCGCCTTCAACCGTATGGCTGAGCGGCTACAGATGCAAGTAGGTTTCTTGCAGCACGAGCGGCAGCGGCTTTCCATCGTGCTCGAGAACATGGCAGACGGTGTGCTGATCCTCGACGCCGACGGCAATGTGCAGATGATCAACCCGTCTGCGGCGCGATTGCTGCATGTGAGCACCCAGCGTGTGTGGAATGTCTCTTTTCCACAAGTAGCGCGGGATCACCGGCTGGTGGAAGTGTGGCGGCGTTCGCAACAGAGCGATCAGCCTGAAGAATCGATCCTCGAAGTGGATCGGCGTGTGCTGCGGATTGTTTCTACCCCATTCGGCGAGACACCACAGCGCGGCTACAACGTCATCCTCCAGGATCTTACCCAGTTGCGCCGCCTGGAAACAGTGCGCCGCGACTTTATCAGCAACATCTCCCACGAACTGCGCACGCCGCTTGCCTCTTTGCGGGCGTTGGTGGAAACCCTGCGCGACGGCGCATTGGACGATCCCCCCGCGGCGCAACGTTTCCTCGACCGTATCGAAACCGAAGTCGACGCCCTCGCCCAAATGGTGCAGGAACTGCTCGAACTCTCGCGCATCGAGTCGGGCCGGGTGCCACTGCGCCTCAAACCGACACCGTTGAGCGACATTATTTTGCGCCCTGTTGAACGGCTCCTTCCGCAAGCTGAGCGCGCCCACATCGAACTGATCGTCGACCTACAGGGCGGTGTCCCCCCGGTGATGGCCGACGCCGAACGGGTGCAGCAGGTGATTACCAACCTGGTACACAACGCCATCAAACATACCCCTGCAGGCGGCACCATTACCGTCCGCTCGTCGATGCAGCCGGAACTTTTCCCCGATGCAGCCATCGTTTCCGTGAGCGACACCGGCGAAGGCATCCCCAGCGACGACCTGCCCCGCATCTTCGAACGCTTCTACAAAGTGGATCGCGCCCGATCTGCCGGCGGCACCGGCCTGGGGCTCGCCATTGCCAAACACATTGTGCAAGCTCACCAGGGCGATATCTGGGCGCAAAGCATCGAAGGGCGTGGTAGCACCTTCTCCTTTTTTCTCCCCATTGTTAATAACAATCCTTAACCGTTAACTTTTTGTTAACAAACCAATTGCGCAATACGTAACAATCGTTAATCATTAGCAGTTATGCTGACGCTCGCAAAGCATGTTTTTTGCTTGGGGATAAGCTTCTACTGTCTTCTTACTTTCTTTGCTAAACGTCATCAAATAGATAGCCCCACTCATTCTTTGGAGGAACACTTATGCGTCGTCTGTTGTTTGTACTTGTGGCCCTGTTTGCCCTGGCCATTTCAGCTTGTGCAGCGCCAACCACCACTGCGCCCGCACCGGCAGCTCCTGCTGCTGAAGCCACTGAGGCTCCTGCTGAAGAAGCCGCGTCTGAGGAAATGGCAATGGAAGGTGACATGCTGCCGATGGTGAACCCGCTGGAACTGACCGGCGATATCATCATCGCTGGTAGCTCCACCGTCTTCCCGCTGACGGAAGCAATGGTTGAACGCTTCCAGAACGAAGGTTTCGCCGGTGGCATTACCGTTGACAGCATCGGTTCGGGCGCTGGTTTCGAGCGCTTCTGCGTGGCTGGTGAAAGCGACATCTCAAACGCCAGCCGCCCGATCAATGACGGGGAAGTAGCAAGCTGCCAGTCTATCGGCCGTGAACCGAAGGAAATCCGGGTCGGCACCGATGCCCTGGCTGTGGTTATTCACCCCGACAACGACTTTGCTACCGATGTCACCCTGGAAGAACTCGCCCAGCTTTTCTCGACAGCGACACTTTGGTCGGACGTGCGGGCGGATTGGCCGAGCGAAGCAATCATGCGCTTCAGCCCCGGTACCGATAGTGGCACCTTTGATTACTTCGTTGAAGAGGTTTTTGACGAAAACGAAGAGCCGATCCTCAGCGCTGCAGAACTGCAGTTGAGCGAAGATGACAATATCCTCGTGCAGGGTGTTGTAGGCAGCCTCTATGGCATCGGCTACTTTGGCTACGCTTACTACGAAGAGAATGCCGACACCTTGGCCATTCTGAACATTGAAGGCGTCGAACCGACGGCTGAGACTGTGGACTCCGGCGACTATCCGCTGGCTCGTCCGCTCTTCATCTACTCTGCGCCTTCGATTATGTGTGAAAAGCCGCAGGTGGCGGGTTTCATCAACTTCTATCTGACTTACGTCGACGAAGAAGTGCGCCGAGTTGGTTACTTCCCGGCTGATTCCGCAGCATTGGATGCAGCACGGGCCAACTGGGTTGCCGCCATGGCTTCTTGCGGCCAGTAAGTTTGGTCTAGCCTAGCCTGACCAATAGAGAGCACCAACTGGGGAGGGGAAGTTTCCCCTCCCCAGTTTTCCGTTTTTTTTGTCAATGTGTATATACTTGCAACAGAGAGGAGCTTGAACTTGGCTTCTAAAGTCCATCAGATCCTGTCGAGCGTATCGGCCGAAACCACAGAGAGAAACATTTTGGCAAGTCAACAGCGTGTTCAGGCGATGGCAGATAGCGGTGGGCCAAGTAATGATCTACGCCGTCAACCGCGTTTGGGTGAATCCCTCATTCAGGGCTTCCTGTTTGTGTGTGGCGCAATTTCCATCCTCACAACCGTTGGTATTGTCTACGTTTTGGGGCAGGAATCAATTCGATTTTTTCTGAACGATGAGGTTTCTCTGGTCGAGTTTTTTACCACGACCACCTGGCAACCGGCCATTGGGCAATTCGGCATCTGGTCACTGGTCAGCGCAACGGTAATGGTCAGCTTAATTGCAATGACGGTCGCCATCCCCTTGGGGTTGAGCATTGCTATTTATCTGAGTGAATATGCGTCGCTGCGAACGCGTAGCATTCTCAAACCGATTCTAGAGGTGCTGGCGGGGATTCCCACGGTTGTGTATGGCTATTTTGCGGTTACTTTTATGACGCCGCTTTTGCGTAATATCTTTGGTGCCGACCTTGTCAATATTTATAACATCGCTTCCGGCGGTATTGTGGTTGGAATTCTGATCATTCCGCTGGTCAGCTCGATGAGTGAAGACGCTTTGCGCGCTGTGCCCGACTCCTTGCGCCAGGCGGCGTATGGCCTGGGTGCCACCAAACTAGAGACGGCGCTACGCATTGTACTACCCGCTGCACTTTCAGGGGTGACAGCGGCCTGTTTGATCGCTGTGTCACGTGCCGTGGGCGAAACGATGATCGTGGCGCTGGCGGTGGGGGCTGGGCCTAAATTCACCTTCAATCCCTTTGATTCCGCCGAAACAATGACCGGTCACATAGTGCGGATCAGCGGCGGTGATCTTAGCTACAACACACTGGACTACAACAGCCTTTTCGCCATCGGGTTGCTGCTCTTCTTTATCACATTAGGGTTGAATTTGATCAGCCAGCAGATTGTCCGACGCTTCCGTGAGGTGTACGAATGAGTGTCGAAGTTGAACGTTTTGAGAAAAACATTGCGTTGCCTACCGGTGAAGAGTACCGCCGCCTAACTGCGGCGCGCCAGCGCAACGGCAAAGTGTGGGCGTTTGTCTTTCAAGTGGCGACGTTAATTGGAATTATTGCGTTGACCGCACTGCTCTACACAATCATCAACCAGACTTTTGGTTTGGTGATAGTGACGAATACTGTCGATCCCGATACGCTGATCGTCAATGGCATCCCGCTCGAAGATCAATCAAAGGAACAGTTGGTTGAGGTCTTCGAAGCGAATGTGTCATCGGGGTTGGTACGACGGTTTGAGTCGGAACAGCCATTTGCGGAACGAAGCGCCGGTAATGTCTACGATCTCATTCAGGAGTGGGTAGTCAAACCCCGTGTAGAGGTTAGTTGGAAATTGATGGAGTCGATCTTCAATCGTCAGGAGATCGAAGCCATTGCGGCGGAGCGATACCCAACCGGCGAGTTACAATTCCGAAGCTGGCTTAGCTTAGATTTTGTCACCTCGGCCCAATCGAGCGAGCCGACGCTGGCAGGCGTGCGCGGTGCTATTATCGGGTCGCTGTTGACGATTCTCATTACCATTTCTTTTGCATTTCCTGTCGGCGTCGGCGCTGCTATCTATCTAGAAGAGTATGCACGTCACGATCTCTGGTTCAACCGCCTGATTCAGACGAATATCAACAACCTTGCCGGTGTACCGTCGATCATCTACGGGATGCTGGGGTTGGCAATTTTCGTGCGTGCGTTAGAGCCGTTTACCAGCGGTGCACTTTTCGGTGCAGGTGCAGGTGGGACAGCCAGTGGTAGAACTATAATTTCAGCAGGGTTGACACTGGCGTTGCTGATTCTCCCGCTCTTGATTATTAACGCCCAAGAGGCCATTCGTGCCGTCCCCTCGACGCTGCGACAAGCCGGTTATGGGCTGGGTGCGACTCAGTGGCAGGTGATTTGGTATCATGTGCTGCCATCGGCGATCCCGGGCATTCTAACAGGGACGATCCTTGCTGTTTCGCGTGCGATTGGCGAAACTGCGCCACTGGTGGTAGTGGGCGCGTCTACTTTTATCACGCAGGATCCCAGTGGACCGTTTTCGAAGTTCACGACCCTGCCGATTCAGATCTATCAATGGACCTCTCGCCCGCAAGATGAGTTCCGCAATATTGCAGGTGCAGCCATTGTTGTGCTGCTCCTGATGTTGCTCACGCTGAACGCCAGCGCCGTCATTCTACGAGATCGGTTCCAGAGCAACCGAATCTGAGCCATTAGCCTGTCTTGTAAGGAGCATTATCGCTATGACCATTTCGCTTGCCAAACCTACCCGCACCCATTCATTCGATACGCAACAGGACAGCGCTCCTGGTGAAGTCGCGATTGCGACGAAGGATCTCCATATTTACTACGGCACATTCCTGGCCGTTCGTGATGTCAACTTGACCATACCCAAGCGTAAGATCACGGCAATGATCGGCCCATCCGGCTGTGGCAAGAGTACTGTGCTGCGCTGCTTCAACCGTATGAACGATTTGATCCAGAGTGCACGTACCGAAGGAGACATTCTCTTTCAATCGCAGAACATCTACGCCCCGCACGTTGACCCTGTGGAGGTGCGCCGTCGCATCGGCATGGTCTTCCAAAAGCCGAACCCATTCCCCAAATCGATCTACGAAAATGTGGCCTGGGGTGCACGCATCAACGGCTTTAAGGGGGATATGGACGGGCTGGTGGAACAGTCTTTGCGCGGGGCGGCGCTGTGGGACGAGGTGAAAGACAAGCTACAGCAGAGCGCGCTTGGCCTCTCTGGCGGCCAACAGCAGCGTCTCTGTATCGCCCGCACTATTGCCGTGAAGCCCGAAATCATCCTCATGGACGAACCTGCTTCGGCGCTTGATCCAATCGCCACGCTAAAAATCGAAGACTTGATGCAGGATCTGGCTAAGGAATACACGATTATCGTCGTCACCCACAACATGCAGCAGGCGGCGCGTGTTTCAGATTTCACCGCCTTCTTCATGGTCGATGACAAGCGCGCCGGTCATCTTGTAGAGTATGGTCCCACCGAACGTCTCTTCACCAAACCCCAGGACAAACGCACCGAAGACTACATCACCGGTCGGTTCGGTTAGGAGTCAAGTCATGCGAACGCTCTTTGCCTCAGAACTGAAGCAGTTACAAGATGAAGTCTTAATGATGGGCAGCATGGTGATCCAAGCGTTGAGAGATGCAGTAGACGTGCTCAAGCGCCAGGATCTTGACGGTGCACAGCGTGTCATAGACGGCGATATTGTGATCAACGACAAGCGCTACACCATCGAATTGCGGGTACTTACGCTAATTGCCACCCAGCAGCCCATGGCCGGGGATCTGCGCCTGCTGGCGGCCGTGCTCGAAATCGTCACCGAATTGGAGCGCATCGGCGACTACGCCAAGGGGATCGGCAAGATCACCTTGCTGTTGGGCAAAGAAGCACCGGTGATGCCGCTGGTGGAGATCCCGCAAATGAGCGAAAAAGTAATCGACATGCTACGGCGTTCGCTTGATGCCTTTATCGCACAAGATCTGGAGGTAGCCCGTCACCTCCCCAGTGAAGACGATGTCGTGGATGAGCTTTACAACAAGGTGCAGCGTGGTCTGCTCGAAATCCTGCTAGATCGTCCGCAGTTGATGGAACGGGCCAATTACTTCCTGTGGGCTGCCCACAACCTGGAGCGCGCCGCCGACCGTGTCACTAACATCTGTGAACGCATCATCTTCACCGTCACCGGTGAATTGATTGAGATGGACGCCAATTGATCCATCTACGGTTAGCAACAGAATAGAACGCGGATTGAGCGGATTAAGCAGATCAGGGCGGGTAAATTTTGAAAAATCCGCTTAAATCTGCCTTATCCGCTCAATCCGCGTTCTATTCCTGACTGCTCCATCGGCATGATCTCCCCACAGCGCGTTTGCGCATTTTGCGAAAAGATGCACAATAATAGAAGTGTTATAGGCATTGTGCCGATTTCGCAGGCACCCTGCACGATTCCCCCCCCTGCTGCTGAGTGTTCATTGCAGACCTCTAGGAGGATTTCTATGCAAAAACGCCGTACAACCGCTTGGGTAACCTTTTTGCTCGTTGCCCTTTTGACACTTGCCGGTTGCGCGCCAAGCGCCAACATCGGCGCTGATATCAGCGTCGATCCCAATACGCCGCTGGTGGTGGATTTGCCGGCCATTTCCATCAACATTTCTGAGACGGGCGTTGCGTCGCTGGGCAATGTGCCTGTCGCCCAGTTGGGCAGCCTTGTCGGCCTCGATCTTTCGGCGCTTTCAGTCCCTCAGCCGTGGGTTGATTTTCTGATCAGTGGCAATATCCAGCACTTGCAGATCACCAACACGGCGGACGGCCTCTACATTTTGGTGAACGGGGAACGCATTCCGTCAATTGCGTATGACGGCAATTCCCTCCAGGCCACTGCAGACGCACTGAGTTCGCTGGGCATGGCTGTGCCGATGTTGGAAGTGATGCTGCCCATGGTCAACAAATTGGGTTTGGGCTTTGTCGTACACTTCCCCGTGACCGAGGGCGTAGCCCGGATTCCCCTCTACGTTAGTGGAGACGGCACCGCCGCCGCCCTGGCGCATCAGGCGCAACAGCAGTTCCTGGCACAGGTGGGCGCGCCGCCACGCATCAATTTGCCTGTCTTTTACTCGCCTGACGGTAGCTGGACGGTGGGCAATTTGAGCGAAACCGAATGGTCGGCGTTGACGGGCCTGCCTTTCTATGCCCTGCAGATGAACCCGGTTTGGGTGAACCGCCTGGCTGCTGCCGGTGTGGCAGAAATTAGCTTTAACACCAACACCGCAGGCATCAGCCTAAGCATCAACGGCAACACCCTGCCCACCCTCACCTGGGGTGACGGTGAACTATTGCACCTGATTCACCTGGCTGATCAAACGGGCTTGCTCGACATGATGGCCCCAGGCATGAACATGAACGAAATGCTGGCCATGATCAACCAACTGCTGCCCATGGTCACCTCGGCAGACTTTGACCTCACCGTTCACATGCCGGGGCCGTCGATGGCAAGACGGTAGCGAGAAACAGTTCGAAAAAACAAAGACCTGCCAGGTTGCAGAAAACCTGGCAGGTCTTTTTGATTGGAGAGACGTAATTCGTAATGCGTAATTCGGGAACGAAGTCTCGTTCCAATTGGCGACCAACTTCGTTCACCAATTACGCATTACGCTCCCCCTGTCATATACAATTCGCCCCGCTCAAACCCCCGCCGCGCGTAATACTCTTCTGTTCCGGTGGCGGCGATGACGCTGATACGGCTGAAACCGGCTTCACGGCTGATACGGCGGGCTTCTTCGATGAGGCGGGTCCCCAGGCCCACATGCTGCGCCGCACCGGGTTCGTCTTTGCCGATGACCAATGCAGGTCCGTAGACGTGCACCTCACGGATCATGGCATTGCCGCGGATCTCGTCGAGGAAGGCGCGGCTGCCGGCGTCTTCAAACTTGGGCAGGCTCAGGCGCAGGAAGCCGGCAATGAGGTAGTTGTCATCGATCGCCCCTTCGTCGGGGACGGTGAAGTGTAGGAAATGCTCCAGCGTTAGATCTGTCTCGTAGACATGATCGCGCAGCGTCAACTCGTCTTCGCGGACCTGGCGACGGCGTACTTCGTGACAGCGGATACACCCACAACGTTGTCCTCGCCGCGCCAATTCTTCGTGGACAACTTCGCGCAGGTTGCTGACTTTGACGCCGGCTTGGATGTGGTGTGCCGGGATGTCGCGAAAAAGACGGTTGATGCGGGTGAAGGGTGGGATCGTCGGCTTGATGTCGGCCAGCAGCGACACCAACTCGTCTTCGCTGTAAGGCTGGTAGTCGCCCGCTAGATAGCGCTCGTAGAGTTCTGTCCCCGCGATCAGGGAACAGGGGTAGATCTTCAACTCGTCGGGCTGGATCGCCGGGTCCGAGAAGAATCGCGCAAAATCGGAACGATCCTTTTCCGGGGTGGCCCCGTACAGATTCGGCATCCAATGTAGGTGCAGTTTGAAACCGGCGGTACGTAGTAATCCTAATGCATCACGAACACCCGCCACACCGTGACCCCGCTTGTTGAGCGTGAGGATCTCGTCGTCTAGGCTCTGTACGCCGATCTGCACTTTGGTGACGCCCAACCGCCGCAGATGACGGATCTCGTCGGGCGTGATCCAGTCGGGCCGGGTTTCGATGACGAGACCAACGTTGCGGTGCCGCGCCGTGACGTTGTGCGCCTGGGCTGCTTCCAGCGTGGGCGCGTCGACATAGTTTGGGTCGCCGTAGGCGTTCATGGCGTCGAAGCAGCGGCGGATGAACCACTCGCGGTAGTCCTGGCTGTAGGCGCTCCAGGTGCCGCCGAGGATGAGCAATTCCACCTTTTTGGCGTCGTGGCCGATGTTCTCAAAGGCGTCGATGCGGCCGTAGGTTTGCAGGTAGGGATCGAAGCCGTCGCGCTCGGCGCGCTGGCAGCCGGGTTCGTCGTAGATGTAGCTTTTGGGCATGCGCCAGTCGTCTGGGCAGAAGATGCACTTACCTGGGCAGCCGGCAGGCGCGGTGAGCACCGTCACTGGGGCGACGCCGGAGGCGGTACGCATGGGCTTCATGCGGATGCGCTCCATGATCACTGGATCAGGATCCAGATCGCCCTCTTCGACGAGGTGACGGTAACCGGCAATCAGATCCGATTTGGCGAAGAAGCCTTTGCCGTCCTTGGGATAGCGGGATAGAATGGCGCGTAACGTACGCGCCGTGTCCCACTCGACGTTAGGCGTCTGCAACACCTCGCGGAAGATGGTATGTAGATCGGCGGCATGTGCTGCTGGATCAAAAGTCTTTTTTTGTTGCCAGCGCGCCGTCTTTTCTTTGATGTCGTCTGGGATTTCGTCTTCGGTTAAAACGCGTTTCATTGATTAACCCATCGAAAAATACGAGCAGAAAATGTCCTCTTTTATGCAACCCGCTACGATGCAACCCGCTACTGTCGAGCGCCTGTTGGCCGTCAATCGGGAATTCTACCGCACCGTGGCCGACCATTTTGATGCCACGCGCCAGGGGTGGACACCGGGTCACCTGGCTATTGTACCGTACTTCGAGACGGGGACGAAACAGGAGCCGATTTCCGTTTTGGATGTGGGCTGCGGCAACGGTCGCCTGGCCCGTCTGTTGGCGGATCAGGGGATCGCCTGCCGCTACACCGGCGTGGACAATGACGCCTATCTGCTGCAATTGGCCGCCGAAGCCGTGTCCCCATTGCCGGGGATCGACGCCCGTTTCGTACGCGCCGATCTGGCCGAAAACGACTGGGCCGCGCCGTTGCATGGGGAAGCCTTCGATGTGCTCCTCTGTCTGGCGACGGTGCAACATCTGCCCGGCTATGCCATGCGCCTGCGCCTTTTTGAAGACTTTCGCAAACTGAGCAGACGCTGGGCGATCCTCTCGTTTTGGCAGTTCCTCACCAGCCCCCGTTTTGTCGCCAGGCAGATTGCGTGGACGGAGATTGGCCTCTCCGCCGACGACGTAGAACCCGGCGATGCGCTGCTGCCCTGGCAACAGGGTGTGCATGCCGTGCGCTACGTCCACCAGATCGACGCCGACGAGGTGACACGCCTTGCCGCAGACACAGGTTGGCGCGTCCACGATCTCTTCCGCGCCGACGGCAAAGAAGGCGATCTCAACCTGTACGCGGTGCTTGAGGCAGAGAAAAACTGATCTACGAAGGCAGAAGAAGAGCAGAAGAAGAGCAGAAGAAGAGGGACACGGATTTCACGGATTTTCAGGATGCAGAAAGGGAAATAGATTTTCTTCTTTTTCTGGAACTCCTTATAATCCGTGAAATCCGTGTCCCTCTTCTTCTGCCTTCGTGCGCCTTCGTGGATCCCCGTCTGGATTGCCCTCCCTGTTGCCATCTGCTACACTTGTCGCAATTGGATTGTTCCCTACACCCCACTTAGGATGATGCAGATGACCACTTCTTCGCAGAACCGTACACAGACGCTTATCGACGAGTTCGTCACACGTTTTCAGACGCGGCCGTCGACCATGTCCGTCGCCCCAGGACGTGTCAACCTGATCGGCGAGCACACCGACTATAACGATGGTTTTGTCCTCCCTGTGGCGTTGGATCGGGATGTGCGTGTCCTATTTAACCGGCGTGCAGACCGAACCGTGCGTCTTTATGCTGTGGAGTTTGACGCCTGGGCCGAGTTTGATCTGGACAACCTCAAGTTCAACGACGAGCATTTCTGGGCCAACTACGTGCAAGGGGTGGCCTGGGCGCTGATGGAACGAGGATTGGCGCTAACCGGCATCGATGGGATTATCAGCGGCAACGTTCCCCGCGGCAGTGGGCTGAGTTCTTCAGCAGGGTTGGAGATTTCGTGCGCCAAGGCGTTGATGGCTGCCGCCAATCAATTGGACGCGCTGCCCGGTGAGCAGATCGCCAAAGCCGCCCAACATGCCGAGAACCACTTTGTCGGCGTCAACTGTGGCATTATGGATCAGTTCATCAGCACACTAGGATCCGAAGGACATGCGCTGCTTATCGACTGCCGCTCGCTAGGCTACGAGTTGGTCCCCTTCCCAACGGGGGCGTCGCTGGTGATCGGCAACACCAAGGCCAGCCGATCCCTGGCCAACAGCGCCTACAACGAACGCCGCGCCCAGTGCGAAGAAGGGGTGCGTCTGCTGCAAAGTGTGCTGCCCGGCATCACCGCGCTGCGCGATGTCACCAGCGAACAGCTAGAAACGCACAAGGATCTGCTGCCGCCCATCATCTACCAGCGCTGCCGTCACGTTGTCACCGAGAACGAACGGGTGCACGCCACTGTGGACGCATTGGCGCGCGGCGATCTGGCCGAAGTGGGCCGCTTGATGAACGCCAGCCACGCCAGCCTGCGCAACGACTACACCGTAAGCAGCGACGCGCTCGATGCAATGGTCAACGCCATGCAGGGTGCTGAGGGCTGTTTCGGCGCTCGCCTCACCGGCGCCGGTTTCGGCGGCTGCGCCGTCGCCCTCGTCGCCCAAGGGCAGGAAGCCGCCGTGCGCGACGCCATCTTCGAGCAGTACAGCAAGGCCATGAACATCTGGCCCGAAGTCTACGTGTCCCCAGCCAGTCGGGGCGCGCATGTGGTGGATCTGACTTGATGGTGAAAGAATCTATCTGTTGACACTGTGTTGAAGCTGGCGTACAGTTCTTTTGGAATGGACGCCAGCTTTTGTTTCTAGAAGTGCTGCGGAAAGAAGGACGAGAAATGTCTTTACAACTAACAATTGAAGTCGAAAGTCGGCAGGCGGCCCAGTCTGTCCTTCAGGCGCTGGAAGCGTACAAAGAACAGCTTCGTCAGAGCATCGCCCGCACACAACGTCATTTGCAGGCGTTTGAAATCCGCTATGGCGTGTCCACAAGTGTGTTGGTGACGGAGATGACTGCCGACGATCTATCCGGTGGAGACCTCGACTACATCGAATGGACAGGCGAGTTTGAGTTGCTGAAGGGGTTGCAGCAAGAGCTTCAGGAGTTGGATCGTGCCCGCTACCAGCTTCAATGAGTATGCCGACCAGATCGTAGAAGTTGTACAGGCATGTGTGTCATCGGGGCTGGCTGTTCGACTGAACTTCAAGTAGATCGGCGTTCTCCTTCCCTTGGGCGAGTCACAGGTTCGCTGACATTCAAAAACGGTTCAGAACTTCACTTTCGAGAGTTCGTCGACATGAATTCTCTTGAGCCAAGGCTGAAATATGCCTATCATTACCAGGCTCAGGACAACTCTTTGATCTTTCGTTATGACAATGCTGCCCACAAGCCCATACTTTCACAAGATGAACATAAGCATACGTCGCAGGGTATAGAGTTGTCGGTTGCACCAACGCTGAGGCAGGTCCTCGATGAGATTGTGGATCTGCTATGACATAGAAGCAGAACGTCCTCTCTTCCCCACCACAAAGGACCCCACCCATGAAGATCACAGATGTCGTCACTTTTCGCGTCTACGGGCGCTATACAGGACCGAACTTCCCGCCGGGCAATCGACAGGCCAAGGCGCTTGATCTCTACCCCGAATTCAACACCGAAGGCGACACCAGCGTCAAAGAAAAGCCGATCAGCGCCATCTACGTGGAGATCCAGACCGACGAGGGCGTTTCTGGGTTGTTTGGCCCTATCGAGGAACCCAACGCCTTCACCATCAACCACACGCTCAAGCCGTTCTTGATCGGGCGTGATCCGCTGGCGACGGAGTTGCTGTCGGATCAGATGCTGCGCATGGATCGGCACGGTCATTCCGGCTATTTTGTCACCGGCGTCAGCAGTATCGACATCGCGCTGTGGGATCTGAAGGGAAAGGCATGGAATCAGCCTGTCTACCGCCTGTTGGGCGGACCGACGCGGCCGGCTGTCCCCGCGTACGCGTCGATGTTGGGTTTTTCGACGCAACCCGAGGATGCCGCCAAACTGGCCGCCGAGCACAAGGACAAAGGCTACACCGCGCAAAAATGGTTCTTCCGCTACGGCCCCGGCGATGGGACGGACGGCATGACGCGCAACCTGGCCATGGCCTACGCTGTGCGTGAGGCGGTGGGTCCTGGCTATACGTTGATGTTCGACGCCTTCTGGGGCTGGGATCTTGCCTACGCCACCGAAATGGTGCAGCAGTTGGAGGCCATCGAGCCGCGCTGGATGGAGGAGCCGGTGCCGCCGGAGCGCATCGGCAGCTTCCGTCGCTTGCGGGCAGCGTCACGTGTGCCGATTGCCACGGGCGAACATGTCTACACACGCTGGCAGACCAAAGAACTGCTCACCGCCGAAGCCGTGGACGTGCTCCAAAACGACCCCGACTGGACTGGCGGCATCAGCGAACAGGTGAAGATCTGCGCGCTGGCGTCGGCCTTCGAGATTCCCGTCATCGCGCATGGACATTCGCTGCTGCCCGCGCTGCACGTCGCCGCCGCCCAGTCGCCGTCCACGGTGCCGTATGTGGAATTCCTGCTACGCTATCAAGAAGTGAAACAGTTCTTCCAGACGACAGTCTACCGTCCTGAAAACGGCATGGTGACGCCGCCAACGTTGCCGGGGCTGGGGTTGGTCCTCGATGAGGGGAAGATTGAGCGGAGAGAGAGTTTGTGATTGGTGACTGGTGATTAGTGATTGGGATCTCGTCGACATCTTCTGCTCCATTTGAGCAACCACATGCTCAACACGATCCCAATCACCAGTCACTTATCACCAATCACCTTGCCCAAATGATAGCGCGGATGCGCCGAGAAGGCGTGACACTGCGATCCGTCGGGGAAGTCGACGTTCCAGTTTTCCCAGGTGGTGGGGTAGCCGGCGCGCACCCAGCGGCCCCAGCGTAGACGGATGATGTCGATTACGTCCTGGCGGCGGGCGGCGTGGTGTAGCGCTTCGAAGACGTAGTGGTGCATGAACGGCCCGGCGAGGACCATGCGTCCGTCTGCCGGATTGTCATCGGGGTTGAGGGAACGGGTGACCACGGCATCGAGGACGGCGTCGCGCTCGTCAGCGGTGGCTGTGTCCGTGAGCACGGCAAAAGACGCCGCCAGTTGTGAGAATGTCGTCCGCTCCAGGTCATCCCACCAACAGCCGTCCACAAAAAACGCAGAGCGCAGCGCCTGCTTCAGTTCCTCGCATCTTCGCCTCGTCGCCTCGATGAAGCCGTCCTCGGCGCCGCCCCACATTTCGGTCAATGCCACGGCCTGCTGCATGCCCCACAGATACCGAAAATTGTAGACCGCACTGGGTTCTTTGCGCGATTGGGGCGACCAATCGAGGAAGAGACGGCGTCCAGTTTGGCTGTGGATGAGGCCGTTGCTGGTGACGTCCTGGTGGAAGCGGTCGAGAATGCGGCTGAGGACGGGCCAGTGCGCGGCCACAAAGTCGGCGTCGCCAGTAAGCTCGAAGTAGAGCTTGAGCAGCTCGATCCAGGTGAAGTTGTAGTCGACGACGGTGTAGGCGTGGACTTCGCCGGGCATGACGCCGGGGAGGACGCCGTCGGGGTAGGCTCCTTGCGCCGCCATTTCGATGACGGTGCGTAGCGGGCGCAGATCGTCGCTCATGGATGTGAGGATGAGCGCCTGGGGCAGGGCGTCGCCTAGCCACTGCGAACTTTCGCGCCAGACGCAGTCGACGAAGGTCTCTTGCAGGCAGGCGTGGAAGGTGCGTTCGCACAGTTCGACGATGGCGTCGAGTTCGGCGTCACCGGTATGGAGTACGCGGTTGACTTCCAGCGGGTAGGCGGCGGTGCGCACGTGGAAGCGCAGGCGCAGCCCTTGCGTCGGCCCGGTGACGTGGAAGATCAGGTAGCGTCCACCGCGGAGGGCGAAACTTTCGGCGATCTGGTCGCCGGGGCGCAGGCCGAAGCGGTCGGTGAGACGCAGGCGGCAGTAGGTGGCGGGATCGGAGATGACGAGTTCGCCGTTGCGGATCTTTTCCTGGTAGCCGATGCTAAGGGATTCTACGCCATAGCCGTTGCAGATTTCGGCCCAACCCTGGCAGGTGACGTCGTGGCCGAGATCGTAGAGCCAGTAGGCTGATTCGTTTGGGTTTAGATCGAGGCTGAAGAAGCCTTCGTCGTCGCAGGCGGCTTCTGCCACGTTGGCCGTGTGCCAGCCCAAGCGCAGGGCGTCGTGATGGTCGAGGGCGGCCATGGTCATGCCGCGCCGAAACTCTATCAGTTGCCCTTTTTGTTCTTCGCTCTCTTTGCGCCTTTGCGGTGAATCCTCTCCCAGCAAGTACGTCCGTTCCACGAGCATGGGCGCTTGCCGCGGCTGGAGATCCGTCCACGGGTAGCCGCGAGGCGGGGCGACGATGCGGGCGGGGGAGAAGTTGGGTGCGGGCGCGGCGACGTCTACCCATTCCTCCTGTTGCGGCTGGTGATGAACTTCGACACCGGAGCTGTAAATGGAGGCACGCGGCACGTCCGCCGCGAAGGACGGATCACGGCGTACCCGCCAGGCGGCGTCTGTGGTGAGGACCCCTTCGCCGTTGACCACGAGCCAGGCGAGCAGACCGGCGGCGCCACGGTGCAGGTAGCTGAAGTGGGAGTAGCCGGGCTGGTAGACCTGCACGGCGATGACATTTTGCCCGGCGCGCAGGTGCGCGGTGACGTCGATCTGGTCGACGGATTGGGCATGGGGCCACGATCGGGCCGGTCCGCGCGCCAGGAACTCACCGTTGAGCCAGAGCCGGTAGCGGCTGTCGGCGGTGAGGAAGAGTTGTGCGTCCTGGGGCGGGGTGGAAAGGTAGAGGATCGGCGAACGGAAGTTCAAGTAGACTTCGTGTAGATCAAACGGGTGATCCGAGCCGATCCACGTAGCGGTGACGGGTGGGACGAGTTGGTTGGGCATTGGATAGAGCCTTGTATCAGAGACGACGGACGACGGACGACCGACGACGGGTTGAGTACATTGACCGGTTATGGGTGCGCCGTCAGCACGCAGTCAATCAACGTACACAAAGCTAGTTCTGCCTATAACTATTCAACATCGAACTCATGTCGTCGGTCGTCAGTCGTCCGTCGTCTTGTACTGCGTCGCCAACTCATTCGCCAGCCGATACGCGCGGATCAACCGTTCCGGCGGCACGTCGGGCTGGACGAAGTGGCCGGTGCAGAAGATGAAGCCGCCGCCGGGCGCGTAGATGTCGAAGCGGTGGCGGATGTAGTCGTCGAGGGCGGCGCCCTGGTGGTTGAAGAGGCCGTCGACGACGTCGAGTGCGCCGTAGATGACGAATTTGTCGCCGTATTGGTCTTTGATGGTGCGCGGGTCCATGCCCGAGCTTTCCTGGATGGGGTGGACGAGGTCGTAGCCCATTTCGACGATGTCGTCCATGATCTGCATCATGTAGCCGTCGCTGTGGAGCATGACGTAGAGGCCGCGGCTTTTGGCGTGTTTGACGACGCGTTCGGCGTAGGGGCGGATCAGTTTGCGCCACATGCGCGGGGAGAAGAGCATGGTCTCGTTGCTGCCCCAGTCGTCGGAGAGGGTGATCATGTCCACACCGGCGTCGGCGCAGTTGTCTACGAGGCCGCAGAGCCAATCGGCGTAGCGGTCGAACCAGGCGCTCATGAGGTCGGGGTTCATGCCCAGGTTGAGCCAGCACTTTTCGATGCCGAGGAAGGAGCTTGTGCCTTCGACAATGCCCCACAGGTGGGCGCGGATCATACGCTGGCCGCCGTACCATTCCACGGCCTGGGCCACGTTGACGCCGGCGAAGTCGTAGTTCCACTCGTCGTGGGCGATCCACTCGGGGTGGCGCGGGTCATCGAGGACGATGCCGGCCAGCTCGGTGACGTCGAAAATCTGCCGAAACTGGTTGGGGTAGGGCACGAAGCCGGCGAAGATGTCGATGTTGAACTCGTCGAGGAATTGCTCGCGCGAACCGTAGTCGGCGGCGAGCATGTCGATGAACTTTTTCTGGTAGAGCATGCAATCGAGCGGCGTGCGGTCAACCGGGCGGCGCTCGATGGTGGCGATGACGCGTTGTTTGCCGTTCATAGTTTTGTGATTGGTGATTTGTGATTGGGGAAGAAGATTGGTGACTGGTAACGAAAAGTCGAGGGATAGGTGATTTCAGGAACTTAACACGATCCCCTGAATCACGAATCACCAATCCCTTTTACACGCTTTCGACCGCGATCTTGACGACAACCTTCTTCACCGGCTGCGGTTCGTCCACGGCCATGCCGGGCATGTGGGCATCGGCGGGCATGAAGAGGGTGAACATGCCGGCGGAGAGACGGATGAAGCTGCCGTTGCCGTGTAGGGGCAGGAAGTCTTTGGCGGCGTCGTATTCGCCGACGTTGAGCTGGGACAGGTTGGCGTAGCCCATACTTTCTTCGCCGCTGACGACGTATTGGATGTCGATGTACTTGCGGTGCGCTTCCCAGAAGCCCTGTTCCATGGGTTTGGAGTTGTACTCTTGCACCAGGGCGAAGACGTTGTCGCCGTCGATGTCGACGCGTCCCGGGGCGGCGGCGGCCAGGTCGGCGGTCTGGAGGAAGTTGAAACCGGCGGCGAGACGAGCGGCGAGGCCGTTGTCGTCCGCGGCGGCGAGCAGGCCAGGGTAGAAGCCAGACTGAACGTTGCTCAGTTGATCGGCGATCATGGGTTGTCTCCGTGACAGGGTGGTGGGCGGGTTGGTGTGTCTATTATAGCATGGACACGGATTTCAGGAGAGGAGAAACAGAGCAGAGATCCACAGATTACACAGATTATAAGGATTTCCAGAAGGATTTTTCTGAATCCTTATAATCCGTGTAATCTGTGGATTATGCCAACTGGGATTGAAGATGGAGAATGGGACGCGGATTTCAGGACAGGCAGGGCGGGGCCGGTTCTTGGTTGGCCTGTAAATCGGCGATAACTTCAGCAACGAGGACGTGTATTCCGGCGCTCGCTGCTCTCGGCGATGCGTCCAGCCAACTCAAGCTGGGAAACTCTACGCACAACCCCACGTACGCTTGATCTTCTTCCGAACAGTGGGCTCGATAGGTGTAGTTTTCATGTTCTGGATTCATGATCGTTCTCCGCTTTGAGTTGCAACATCTCATCCCACGTCGCCAGATCCACCCCATCCACAAAACCGCTGTGGAACGACTCCCAGAAGACCTGATCCCACAGCGGGATGGCGGTCTTGAGTTCGGCGGGGAGGCCCTGGACGATTTCTGCGTAGGCGTGTTCCATAAGACGGTAGCCGGAGGTGGGCGAGACGGCGAATTTGGGGTGCGGGCGAATGATGCCGTCTTCGACCATCGCTTCGTCGAGGACATCGCTGATCTGGTGCAGCAGATCGAGCTTGCGCTCCCACGGCGTGGACAGCTTCACCGCTTCGTGGACGAGGTGGCCCATGCGGGCGTACATGCGTGGCAGTTGCTCAAAGTAGGCCATCAACCACTTGTCGTAGGGGAAGTAGACCTTGTCGAGCAGGAAGGCAAGCTGAATCCCCAGGCGGATGGCTGTGCTGAAGCGGGTGGTGGCGTAGAATTCGTTGTCGCGCAGCATGGCCCGCTTGAGCGCGTAGACACCCATGCCCGAAAAGTAGCGGCACCAATGCGCAATGCGCCGCAACCGCACCGGCTCGGGATAGTAGCCCAAAAATGCGTTGCGCACCGCGCTGAATTCCCCGCGCTGATCCAGCCACAGTTCGCCGTTGACCACGTGGATGATGTCCTCTTCGGGGATGTTGAGCCACTCCTGCCAGGTTTCGGGGGCACGATCCAGGCCGATGGTGCGCTTGAGGAAGGCGTGCAAGTTGTCGGGGGCCAGCCCGGCGCTGGCGACGTAGGCTTCGCGCAGCGAATGTCCCTGGTAGGTGCTGGGCAGTTGCGCCTGCAATGTCTCCAGGATCTCCACCCGCTTCGCCTCGAAGATGGACGGCGGCATCAGCGCGTCAATGCGCACACCCCAATGGTGATCGCGCGAATACTCATCGTCCATGCGCAGCGCCTCGGATCCATAACCAAAGACGCCAAACGCTGTCTGCGCCGTCTCCGCGGGGAAGTGTTCCGCCAGGATCGGATGCACCACGTCCTCAAAAAAGCGGCGGCTGATGTCAATGATGGAGTCAGACATGGAAAGCTCCTGAGAGGGTGACAAGGTGAAGGGGTGACAAGGTGAGAGAAAAATCACCTTGTCACCTTGTCATCTGCTACTGCGCTGCGGCTTCTACATTCTCCGCGGTGTAGACGGTGAACGGCCCCATGAGGACGCGTAGGCCGGCGTCGCGGGTGGGGTCTTTTTCGATGGTGTATGTCCCCATGCGGCCGGCTTCAAAGGTGACGCCTTCGGCGGCTTCCATCTGGCCGGTGGAAAGCAGGTAGGCCACGTAGTACGACAGGTAGCCCAGGTCGGTGAAGCTCCACAGGGCGAATTCTGGCGCGCAGCCGTTGAGGGTGTACGAGACCATCTCGGCGGGCAGGCCCAGGCCGCTCACCTTGACGTCTTCGCACAGGCCCTCATCTTGCATGGCCTTGGCGGCGGCAGCGATGCCGACGGTGGTGGGGGCCATGATCAGCTTGAGATCCGGGTACTTGTCCACCAGGGCGAGGGCCTGGTTGTAGCTGTCTTCGGACTGGTCGTTGCCGTAGACGAGATCGACCAGTTCGAGGGCGGCATACTTGGGATCTTCTTCCAGCGCCTGCTGGAAGGCGGCGTTCCAGGCGTTCTGGTTGGCCGCATCGGGCGAGGCAGAGAGGATGGCAAGCTGGCCGCCCGCTTCGCCAAGGATGCTCAACGCCATGTCGGCCATGACAATGCCGGTCTCGTTGAAATCGACCTGAGCGATGAAGACGTCTTCGCCCTCGCCGGACGGAATCGGCGAGTCCCAGGTGACGACGGTGAGGCCGGCTTCCTTGGCCGCAGCCGCGGCAGGGGCCAGTTGATCGCCGGCGTTGTTGGAGATCATGATGGCGCCCACACCTTGGGTGGTGGCGGTGGTGAGGATCTCGATCTGTCCTTGCACGCTGTTCTCCGGCGTGGGGCCGAGGAACTCAGGGGCCGAGACGCCCAGTTCGGCGGCGGCTTCCTGCGCGCCGGTGTTGGCCTGATCGAAGACGAGGATACCAAGGAACTTGGGCATGAAGACCGAGGTGATGTCCTGACCGGCTTCGGGGACGACCACGTCACCAGACGCAGCGGCTTCTTCTGCCGGGGCTTCGGTCGGTTCGGCGGTGGCTTCCGCAGCCGGTTCTTCCGCCGGTTCTTCGGTGGGTTCCGCTTCTTCCGCCGGGGCTTCGGTCGGTTCGGCGGGTGCTTCCGTCGGTTCGGCAGGGGCTTCGGTGGGCGCAGGCGCTTCGGCAGCCGGTTCCTCGGCACCGCCGCCACAGGCCGCCAACACCAACGTCAACATGATCAGCAAGCTGACCAACAACTTTGAATACTTTCCCATAGATCTCTCCTTGAATCGTGAAAGTTTAGGAAACTATAGAGAGGGGCAGGTTGCAGGTGGCAGGATCCTGCCACCTGCAACTTGTCTCATTCTACCTTCTTCTCCGCCACATCCCCTGCGCATTGCGCAGCCAATTCGGCACGAGGACGGACAGGATCAGCAGCGTGCCGATGACGCCGGTCTGCGTGTTGCCGGTGACGTTGAGCAGCGACATGCCGTTGCGCAGGTTGAGGATCAGCAAGATCGACAGCGCCACGCCGACGAGTGTCCCCGATCCGCCGAAGATGCTGACGCCGCCCAGCAGCACCATCGTAATGGCGTCTAACTCGAAGCCTTCGGCCATGTTGCCGCGCACCGCGCCAAGACGAGCCGCCAGCAGCAGCCCCGCCAGTGCCGACACAAACCCCGACGCCACAAAGAGCAGAAACTTGACGCGCACCACCTTCACGCCGGAGTAGCGCGCCACGTCTTTGCTGTTGCCGATGACGTAGATGTAGCGTCCAAACGCTGACGATTGCAGCAGCACCAGCGTAATCGCCAGCATCACAAAAAAGATGATCAGGCTCAACGGCAGTGGACCCACCAACGGTTGTTGCCCCAGGCGGTTGAACCAATCGGGGAAACCGCTGACCGAGCGATCCTCGACGAGGATGCGGGCGATGCCGCGGAAACCGATTAACCCGGCCAGCGTCACCGCCAAGGACGGTAGCCCCATGCGCGCGATCCAGAAGCCGTTGAAGGCGCCACACGCCACGCCCACCGCCAGCGCAATGACGATCCCCAGCGGCACGGGGATGCCCTTCTCGAAGGTGAAGGCCAACGTCGCCGCCGCCAACGCCATCACCGACGCCACCGACAGGTCGATCTCGGCGTTGATGATCACCAGCGTCAACACCAGCGCCAGGATGATCTTCTCAATTGAAAGCTGAAAGAGGTTGATCTGATTCGATACTTGCAGGTAAAAAGGCGACTGCGCCACATTGAACGCGATCACTGCCACCACCAAGAGCAGCAGCAACCCTTCCCAACTGCGCAACCGCGCCAGGACGGTGGTCAACGGGGTTTCCTCAACGTTCGAGACAGGCGCAGCGCTTTGTTGTGCAGATTTCATACAGATCCCAGATTACAGTGGAAGGTAGACCACCAGCCCGTTCCATTCTTCATGGTCGGTGCAGTCGTCAATGAGGATTAACTCGTCGATGGCCTGACGCATAGGCAGCCGATCGCTCATCACAAAGACACCCGGCATCGGCAGCCCTGCTTTGACGCGCCTGAAAGCGAAATCAGGCATCGTCGTCCTGTCATGTGTTAGCAGGATACGGTTGTTCGTCGCCGCCCAGGCCAGCACAGTTGGATCGTCAACACCCGCCAACCCGACGCTTTGCAGCCGCAACAAATCCAGCGAAGACCGCTGGCGCAGCAAACCGCGGATGATGTCCCCGTTGAAGTTTTCGTCGGTCAACAGACGAAGCATGGTTGTTCACTGCGCCGTTCGGTGGGATTGAAGTCTGGCGCGTAGAGCAGAGAGATCCTTCTGGTGGGTTTCGATCTCATCTTGAAGACTATCAGCCTGTTGTTCGCGCTCGACCAGATACGCTTTCACGGTATCAGGATGGCGTAGGTAGAAAGCGATGACGCCGTACACGTCGGCCAGCGTCATTGATGGATAGCGCTGTACGATGATTTCGGGCGTTGCGCCGTCCTCAAAGGCATGGATGACGACTTCAAGCAGCACGCGCGACGAACCAACCCGCAACCCGCCGGCCGTGTCTTGGCGCAGGGGGGGCGCTTCGGTGATCAACGTGATACCCATCTCATCCTCCCGTCACACACACTGCACAAAATCACATAGGTGCAGTCTACCAGAAAAAGAACGGGGAATAGAACGCGGATTGGGCGGATACGGCGAATTTGAGCAGATTTCAGAAAAATCCGTTTAATCCGCCCAATCCGCTCAATCTGCGTTCTATTCGGTGACCTAAACCGATCGTTCCTTTGATGAAGCGATCCGCCGCCGCGCCCAGAGCGTGCGCAGGCGTTCGATGATGACGGCGTCGCTGGCCACGGCCATGAGGATCAGCAACCCCAGCAGGGCGTCGCGCCAGAATTCGCTGATCTGCGCCCAGCGCAACAGGCTCTGCTCCAGCGTGGCAATCAAGACCGTCCCCAGCAGGGCGCCGAACATGGTGCCCGATCCGCCAAAGATGTTGACGCCGCCCACCACCACCGCCGCCACAGCCTGGAGTTCCATCCCCTGCCCGGCCACCACCGTAATGGTGCCGAAGCGCGAAAGGAACATGAAACCGGCCAGCCCACACAGCGCGCCACACAACACAAAGGCCAACAGCACCGTCCGCTGCACCGGCAACCCGGCAAAGACGGCCCCATCGGGGTTCGATCCAATCGCGTAGAGACGCCGTCCGAACGGAAGGTAGTGCAGCAGCAGTTGAAAGACGATCACCACCGCCACGGCGATCCCCACCACCAGCCGAACATCCAGATCGCCGACGGAGACGAGGTTGACCTGCGGCAAATTGACCAGCCACTCCGGCAGCGACGCCGTGATCACCGTCTGAGCGTCGGAAAATTCCACCAAAATCGAGCGATAGATTGCCAGCGTCCCCAGTGTGGTGATGATGGCAGGCACACGGCCATACGCCACCAAAACACCGTTGACCAACCCCATGGCCGCGCCCACAGCCACGGCCATGAGGACAGCGGTGATCCACGGCATGTCGTTGTTGGCGGCCAATTGCGTCCCCACGAAGTAGGCGGTGAAGCCCACAATCGACCCCACAGACAAGTCAATGTTGCGCGTGAGCACCACCAGCGTCTGTCCCACCGCCACCACCGCCAGGATCGCCACACTGGTCGAAATGCGATTAAAGGTGCGCGGCGTCAGATAATTCTCGATCTGCGTGCTAAAAAAGAGCACCGCCAGCACAATCAGCAGCACCAAACTCCATTCCCGAATCTGTTCCGGGCGGAGGCGTCGTCGTATCCAGTCCATACGAACTCAATTCGTGATGTGTTTTGGATGTAAAAGTTGGGGGATTAAGCGATTAAGAGATTAGGCGATTTCAGAAGCTTTACACGATCCCAATCCCTTAATCTCCCAATCTCTTAATCTCTTCTGCTACCCCATCGCCGCCGTCAAAATCCGCTCTTGCGTGGCCTCGGATCGAGCAAAGATCCCCTTTTGCCGCCCTTCGCGCATCACGAGGATGCGGTCGCTCATGGCCAGCACTTCGGGCAGATCCGACGAAATGAGGATGATGGCGATGCCTTCGTCGGCCAGGTCGGCGATCATATGGTGCACTTCGGCTTTCGCGCCCACATCGATGCCGCGGGTCGGCTCGTCGAGGATGAGCAACTTGGGCCGCGTGTTGAGCCACTTACTGAGGACAACCTTCTGCTGGTTGCCGCCCGACAGCTTGCCCGCCGCCAACCCTACCGACGGCGTGCGGATCGTCAAACGCTGGCGGAATTGCTCGGCGGTGGCGTTTTCGGCGCGCCCGTCCACCAATCCCAACGTGGACGTGTACTGGCGCAGCGTGGGCAAGGTGATGTTGGTGGCAATCGACATCGAGAGCGTCAGCCCCAGGTTGCGCCGATCCTCGGTGACGTAGGCAATGCCCAGCCGCATGGCCTGTTCCGGTGAATGGACGGAGACCGCCTGCCCATTCAGGATCACTTCGCCCCGGTCTGCTGGTTCGATGCCGAAGATCGCCAGTCCGACGTCAGTGCGCCGCGCCCCTACCAGCCCGGCGAAGCCAAGCACTTCCCCGGCGTGCACATCGAAGGTGATGCCGTCGAACGCGCCTTCCTTGCCCAGGTTGTGGACGGAAAGCAGCTTTTCGCCGATGGTCGACTGGCGGCGGGCAAAGAACTCGCCCAACTGTCGCCCCACCATGTCGCTGATGGCGCTTTTCTGCGTCACCTCGGCGCGCGGACGGGACGAGACGAACTGCCCGTCGCGGAAGACGGTGACGCGATCCGCAATCGAGAAAACTTCTTCCATGCGGTGGCTGATGAAGAGAATGGCCACGCCCTGGCTGCGCAGGTTGTGTGCCAGTTTGAAGAGTTGATCCACTTCGTGGGCCGAGAGCGACGCTGTCGGCTCGTCCATGATCAGCACGCGCACGTTGAGCGAAATGGCCTTGGCGATTTCCACCGCCTGCTGCTGTGCCAGTGTCAGGCCGCGGGCCGGGCTGCGCACGTCGAGATGCACGTCCAGCCGATCCAGGATTTCGTCGGCTTCGCGCACCATGCGTCCCCAATTCACAAAGAGTCCTTGGGCGCGGTGACTGATGAAGATGTTCTCGGCCACCGTGAGATCGGGGAAGATCATCGGCTCTTGGTGGATGGCGGCGATGCCGTATCCTTGCGCCTCGATGGGGCTGCTCACCCGGATCGGGCGGCCATCAAGCAGGATTTCGCCGGTGTCAGGCGTGTGAATGCCCGTCATGATCTTGATCAGCGTGGATTTCCCCGCGCCGTTTTCGCCCAACAGCGCGTGGATCTCACCGGGATAGAGGGTCAGCGCCACGTCATCGAGCGCTTGCGTACTGTCGAAACGCTTCGAGATGCCGCGCATCTCCAAGACAGGATTGGCTGTGGTCATGGTTGTCCAACAGGAATGGATTGGTCAGGGGGGCGTTCGTAAAGTCCGATCAGTATAGTCACATTCAGGAGTGCATGCAAGCGCACGAGGATGTGCAAAATTTCAGAGATAGAACGCGGATCGAGCGGATTAAACGGATTCAGACCCAAATTTTCTGAAAAATCCGCGCCGATCTGCTCAATCCGCTCAATCCGCGTTCTATCTCTCCATCAGGTTGTGCGATAGACTGAAGTCCTGTGCATTTTTTGTTATCTGCGCTACGAGGTGACTATGCGGCGGATTCCGTGGGGGGCAATTGGGACGGAGTTGAGCAATTTGTTGCTAATGGCGATTGGGTCGATCCTGACGGCGGTGGCGTATGCAATCTTCACGCGCCGCTCTTCATTGGTCAGTTGCCGCTCACCGAGGACGTGCTGCTCAACACGATCTACGGCGGCATTGTGGGCGGCATCGGCCGCGGCATCGGCCGCGGCATCGGCGGCGGCTTGATCTACCGCGCCGGGGCAACAATGGGGGGCACCGGCATCCTGGGGCGGGTGATTCAACTACGTACCGGCGTACCGTTGAGCCAGGTTTATCTCTACACAGACGGTGTGATCGTCATCTCGTTGGGCGTGGTCTTCGGCTGGGAAGTGGCGCTCTATGCCATGCTGGCAGTCTTCCTCACTGGGCTGGCATCGGATTACACGCTGGAAGGGCCAAGTAGCGTGCGCGCCGCTACCATCATCACCGATCGGCCGGATGAACTGGTCACCGCGCTCATGGACGGCCTTGGCCGCGGCATCAGCCGCTGGGAGATCACCGGCGGCTACACAGGACAGGAACGATCGATGCTCCTCTGCATCATCTACCGGCCCCAGGTGGGCGAATTGAAACGCATTGTCGGTGAGATCGACAGGAACGCGTTTGTGGTGATCGGCAACGCGCACCAGGCACTGGGCTACGGATTTGTCCCCTTGACGCGGAAATAGGGAATGGTGATTTGTGATTGGTGATTGGGTCGGCCAATTGACAAGCGAAAGGACGGTTGGCGATGTTGTCGGGCACGTACATATGCGTTACAGATTGGAACGCATTACACTGCTCTGTGGCCAGAGACGCGCGAAGATGCACACATCGTCGTCGCAGATCTCAACTCTGCCCCAATCCCTAATCACCAATCCCTAATCACCAATCACAAGGAAGTCAAAGTATGAGCGTTATTGGAACCATTCTGCGCATTGTGATGGAGCGTTCCAGCCGCAAGCTGACCTACGAAACCGCCGTTGCCCAACTCGAAAAAGGACGGGAGAGCGTCCTGGCGCTCATGGACAGCGCCGCCGACACGCCCGAAAATCGCAAAACGGTGCGCCACGTCATTGGCATTGAGCGTTGGGGGCAGCATCGGCTTGGCGTCCTCAAGGGCGAGCCGCTCACCGTCGACGAATACGACAGCTACCAGCCGCAAGACGGGCTGGACATGGCGCAACTGCGCAACGCCTTTAATGTGGTACGTGGCCAGACAATTGAGCTGATTAAGGAACTTGAGACAGATGGCGTGCCGCTCGAGCGCAAGGTCTTCCACAATGATATCAAAGAATTCACCCTGCGCGGCTGGATCGGCTATTTGAGCGGACACGCCAATATTGAAATGAAGCGACTCAAGAAGGGCGTACAACAAAAGTTGTAAATCTGCCCAAAAATGGTTTTTGCTGCAACACGGTCGGGAACAATTCGGCGGGGGCTTTCGTCTTGAAAACCAGTGCCACACAGTGTGTCACAGAAAACCCCCAAAAAGTTAGACGAAGGAGTTTCAACCATGTTGCAAAACAAACGAATGTTTGGCATTTCCACCCTCTTCGCAGCCTTTGTGCTGATTGCTGCGCTGTTGGTATCACAAGTCGGCTTTGGTCCCGCTAGCGCCCAGGCCCAGGACACCACCGGCGTCACCACACCGGGGACTGTCACTGTGGTCGGTGAAGGCAGCGTCAGCATCGAACCCGACATTGCCAACACAACCATCGGCGTCGAAGTAGTGCAACCGTCTGTGCAGGATGCCGTCTCTGAAGCGCGTGAGTTGATGGACGAAGTCATCGCTGCGTTGCAGGAAGCTGGCGTCGCCGAAGAAGACCTGCAGACCACAGGCTTTAACATCTGGGCCGAACGTAATTTTGGCGGCCCCATGCCCATGGATTCTGAAGGCTCGGTTGACGGCAACAGCGAGCAGGTTCGCTACCACGTCAGCAACAACGTGCAGGTGACGATCCGCGATCTGGAGAACATCGAAGGCGTGCTGGATGCTGCAATTCAGGCCGGCGCCAACAACATCTACGGCGTCACCTTTAGCCTGAGCGACCCGACCAGCATCGAATCTGAGGCCCGCCAGAGTGCAGTTGAAAATGCCCGCACCAAGGCCGAAGAACTGGCCGAACTGACCGGCACCACCGTCGGCGGTGTGGTGAGCATCAGCGAAGTTGTGGGGCAGGGCGGCGGCTACTTTGGTGGCAACTTCGCCCAGGCTTCCCGCGATGGATTGGGCGGTGGCGGCGCAGGTCCTATTGCCCCGGGCCAGCTCAAGATGACCATGCAGTTGCAGATCACATACGAGCTACAGTCGGCTGAATAGTTCCAGACCAGACGAATGAAGAATAAAGATTGGGTAGAGCTTGTCGACGTGAAATTAGTCATCTATCACGTCAACGAACTCTACCCAATCTTTATTCTTTATTCTTTTCTTTCCCCGCTCATTCGCCCTTCAAAAGATCCTGTAACCTCTGCTTCACCATCTGCGGATCGCCCTGACCTTTGGTGGCGCGCATGGTCTGGCCCATGAAGAAGCCGAAAACTTTCTCTTCGCCGCTGCGGAAGCGGTTCAACTCGTCGGGGTTGGCGTCGAGGATGGCCTGAATGGCGGCGTCGATCACCGATGTGTCACTGACCAGCGCCCAGCCCTGCCGTTCCACAATGACGTCGGGATCTTCGCCCTTTTCGGCCATCATCTCCAGCACCTTCTTGGCGGTGTTGAGGTTGATGGTCTTTTCGTCGACCAGGCGCAGCAGCGCCGCCAACTGTGCGGGGCGAATGGGCAGATCGGCGAGCTGACGCAGGTCCTGAGCGTCGCCGGCGGCGTAGATCAGGCGGAAGAGTTCGCCGGTGATCCAGTTCGCCACGCGCTGTGGTTTGTCGTCGCCGGTACCTACGGTGGTGGCGTAGGCGGCCACGGCTTGCTCAAAGAACTCAGCTACCTGAATCTCACTGGTGAGGATGTCGGCGTCGATGCGGCGCACACCCCAATTGGCTTCGTAGCGGGCGCGGCGGACGTCGGGGAGTTCGGGCAGTGTGGCGCGGATGGCATCGATCCACGGTTGCATCACCACCAGCGGCGGCAGATCCGGCTCGGGGAAGTAGCGATAGTCTTCGGAGCTTTCCTTGCTGCGCTGCAAGACGGTGCGCTGCGCGTTTTCGTCCCAGCCCATGTTGACCTGTTTCACGCTGCCCCCGTCCTCAAGGACGCGGGCCTGACGGATCTGTTCGTAGGCGATGGCGCTGCGCACGGAGCGGAAGCTGTTGAGGTTCTTTACCTCAACTTTGGTGCCGTATTCGCCGCGGGCGGCCTGTTCCGCCGTGCGCACGCTGATGTTGGGTTCGCAGCGCATGGCGCCCTTTTCCATGTCACCACTGTTGACGCCCAGGTAGCGTAGGATCGTGCGCAGCTTGGTGAGGAAGGCATACGCCTCTTCCGGGCTGGTGATGTCCGCTTCGGTGACGATTTCGAGCAGGGGCATACCGGCACGGTTCAGATCGACCAGCGTGTAGCCGCCGTCGTGGACATTCTTGCCTGTGTCCTCTTCGAGGTGGGCGCGGCGGATGCGAATGCGCTTGCTGCTGCCGTCGGGCAGATCGACTTCGATCCAGCCGTCCACGCACAGGGGCAGTTCGTACTGCGAAATCTGGTAGCCTTTGGGCAGATCGGGGTAGTGATAGTTCTTGCGCGCAAAGACCGCTGTCTCGGCGATTCGACAGTTGAGCGCAAGCCCCGTTTTGATCGTCGCTTCCACGGCGGCGCGGTTGATCACCGGCATGGCACCGGGCAGGCCGAGACAGGTGGGGCAGGTGTGTGTGTTGGGCGGCGCGCCCTGGTAATCGGTGCTACAGCGGCAGAACATCTTGGTGCGGGTAAGCAGTTGGGCGTGGACTTCCATGCCCACCACCACCTGGTATTTTTGCAACTCTTGTACAGCGGTCATAGTTCAAGTCCAGGGAATGATCAGTGGATGGCTCAAATTGCCGCCATCATAGCATAGTGGAGGGGGCGGAACAAAGTGGTGCGTAGTGCGTGGTGCGTCTACCTGTGGAGTAAGTGAGCGCGTATTGATAACTTTACGTGCGCGTGTCGTCCGTCGTCCGTCGTCCGTTCGCCAATCACCCAACAGCCGGGGAACAAAAATACAGCAAACTGACGTCTATTGTGCGAAGCTGGTACACAGTGACTCAGCGAAATGTGTTTCCAATGGAGAGCTTATTGCCTCAACTGGTACACGCACCACGCACTACGCATTAAAAAGCGTTTGACAGCCGTCGACCGCGGTACGGATAATGGAGAACATGGATCGAATTTTGAACTATCTGCCCCTATTTCGTTGGACAGTGGGTGCGTTGCTTGTCTTGGCTGTGGCGCTGCTGGTGACGTCTCAAGTCTGGGATCGCACCGCCACCGAAACTGAGCCGGTGACGCTGCCCGCGCCCACAGAGACCCGCGCCGCACAGGCATTGATGCCGACATTCACGCCCACGTCCACGCCGCCGACACAGGAGGACGTCCTCCCCATTGCCGCGGTGACGGAAGTTGCCGTGACGGAAGTAGCGACCGCGGAAAATGTCGCCGTTGACCGCGTCATTGAAGTTGCGACGGTGGATATTGCCGCCGTGGATCAACCCACGCCAACCGCAGCGGCCACTGCTGTGCCCACACCGCAGCCGTTGCCTACCGCCCCCCTGCCGCCGCGAGGACAACTCGAAGAAGCTGCGCACCTGCACCGCCTGGGCTATTACGCCGAGGAACAGGCGTTGCTGGCAGCGATCTTGGCCGATGGCGGTAGCAGCGTCGAGCAGAAATTGACAGCGCGCTTTAAGCTCGTGGAGTCTTACCTATCCGAAGACAATTTCACCCAGGCATTGGCTACAGTAGAACTGTTCGAGGCCGACGCCGCTGTGCTGCCCGCGGATGATCCACGCCGCATCGATGCCGCCTTCCTGCGCGGCGAGGCCCTGGGTGGCCTGGGACGCGCCGACGAAGCCGCCGCCGCCTACACCGCCTTTCTCGAAGCCTATCCGAGCCTCAGCCTCACCATCTTCGAGTTGATTGGTGAGACCTACGAGGCTGTCGGTAACCCCAGCGCCGCCGCCGACGCCTATGGCCGCGCCGCCGCCGCTGCTTCGGACAATTCCACATTGGCCGGTCTGCTCGAACGGCAGGGGGCGATGCTGGAAACGGCAGGCCGCTGGGCCAACGCCGCCGCCGTCTACGATCAGATTTTGTCCTTTGCTGTGAATCCCAGCTATCGCACCACCATTGGCACCCGCGCCGGCAGCGCCCACGCCGAAGCAGGGAATGGAGCCGAAGCCGTGGCGCGCTGGCAGGCTGTCCTCGCTGAGCAAGGACCCAGCGCCGCCGCCCATCCTGCTTTGGCAGCGCTGGTGGAGCGTGGCGCCGCCGTCGATCTCTTCCTGCGCGGCTCCATCAACCTGGCCAACGGATCGACGATCCCTGCCATCAGCGCCTTCGACAGCTTCATCACCAACAATCCGGCTGATCCACGGGTGGGCGAAGCGCTCCACAGCATTGGGCAATCGCATCTGGAATTGGGGAACTTCACTGAAGCGCAGGCATTCTTTGAGCGGGTCCTCGCCGAATATCCGTCCTGTGGCTGTTTCGGACAGGTCAAGCTCGATCAGGCGCGACTGGCCATCCTCAGTGGAAACGACACCGAAGGTCGGCGTATCTACCGCACCTTCGCCCGCGAATTCCCCAACGATGGGCTGGCGGCGGAAGCGCTCTGGCGCAGCGCGCTTTCGGCCATCAGCGCAGACAACCAGATTGAAGCCGCCGTGGACTTCTTCTCGCTGGTCGACGGCTTCCCCAACAGCGAACGTGCGCCCCGCGCACTTTACGTACTGGGCATCGGCTCGATGTCCAATCGACTCTACCCGCAGGCGGTGCTCAGCTTCAGCCGCCTGCGCAATGAGTACCCCAACGCTACGCCGCAGGCCGCCGCCTACTGGCTAGGACGTGCCTACGCCGCCCAGGGCGACACCGCCAACGCCACCGCCCAATGGCAGGCACTGGTCGACCGTGAACCCGACACCTACTTCGGTGTCCTCGCCGCGCAGGCGCTGTTGGACAGGAACCACAACACCGCCATCTTCCGCAATGTGCCGGCATTGTCCAATCCCGCGTCTACCTTGCCCGGCGACGACGGCAGCCAGTCCTTCGCCGAGCGGTGGCTGGCGGAACGGATCGACGTGGACGCGTCCACATTGTCGACACTGCCTGCCGCCGTTGCCAATGACGCCGATCTGCGCAACGGCGAAATAATGCTGCGCCTGAATCGGCGCGGCGAAGCGCTGGCGCTCTTGCAGCGGGTGGCGAACCGCTACAGCGAAGACGCCCACGCGCTCTACGCCCTCGCCCTGCACTTTGAAGATTTGGGCACCTATGGGTTGGCGATCAACGTGTCTACACGGTTGATTTCCATGAGCGGCGCGCCGCTGATAGAGGACACACCGTCCTTCATCCAGCGCATTTCGTATCCTATCCACTTCGAGGAACTGGTAGAACGGGCGACGACGGAATTCGACATTGATCCGCTGCTCTTCTACAGCCTGATCCGTCAGGAGAGTCTTTTCGAGGAGGGCGCTCGGTCGCACGCCGCCGCCCAAGGATTGGCGCAAATCATCCCTACCACGGGCGCAGAAATCGCCGGGCGGCTCAACTTCCCCAACTACAGCAACGCCCTGATCTACCGGCCCCATATCAACGTCCGTTTCGGTGTCTTCTACCTGGATTGGGTGCGCGACTATGTCAACGGCAGCATCCCTGCTGCGCTGGCCGGCTATAACGCCGGTCCTGGCAACTCGCGTACATGGCAGGGGCTGGCCGGCGGCGACGAAGCCCTCTTCGTCGAGCTAATGACCTTCAGCGAACCCCGCCTCTACATTCAGCGGATTTTGTCGCATTATTATCATTACAATCGGTTGTATCGGTAAGGAGCGGGTTGTGGATTGCGACGACGCTCTTGTTTGCGTCCTTCGCAATCCGCAACCCGTCATTCCTTACCAATATCGCATCGCGTCCGCAAACAACCTGCGCAGATCGTCCGCGTCCGCCGGGCGCGGGGACAATTTCGTGACGCGGTGTTGCGGCAGCGTGCCTTGCACGAGGGCTTCGATATCGACTGGGCCGAAGCCGATGGCGCTGAGGCCGTTGGGCACGCCCACTTTCTGCATGATCGCGATGATGGCGTCGGCGAGGACATCGCCTGCCCTGTCCGCGGAGACGTCGCGGGTGTCTACGCCCAAAAGTCGCGCCGCGTAGAGGTGACGTTCGGGGTTGGCCGCAGCCGTGAAGCGGAAGACGGCAGGCGCATTGAGGATCACCGACATACCGTGGGGGATGATGGGGTGATCTTCGGGGTAGCCGGGCGGCTGGTAGCCGCGCACCATCCCTGACACCGGGTAGGACATGCCGTGGGGCAGGTGCACGCCGGCGTTGCCGAAGCCGATCCCGGCGAAGGCCGACGCCAGCAGCATCTGGCTGCGCGCTTCGTCGTCCTCCGGGTCGTTGACGGCACGTTCGATGTGCTGGGCCACCATCTCAATCGCCCGCGCCGACCAGATGTCGCTGATAGGATTGGCCCCCTGGTAGGCGGGGCGCACTTCCGGTCGCTCCGGCGCAGGACGGTTGTTGTATGGCAGTGCGGTGAGCGACTCAATGGCGTGGCTGAGCACGTCCAATCCACTGGCGGCGGCCACCATTTTGGGCAACGTGCGCGTATTTTCTGGATCGAGGATGCCCAGCACAGGGCGCAGCGCACGGTGGGCGATGCCGGTTTTGGCGTGCATCTCCGTGAAGTCGAAGATGGCGACACCGGTGGTTTCGCTGCCTGTGCCTGCTGTGGTGGGGATGGCGATGAGCGGCTTGACTGGGCCGGGCACCACTTCCCCGCGGCCAATCGGCGGGTTGACGTAGGCCAGCAAATCGGCGGGATAGGTGGCGTAGAGGTTGGCGGCCTTGGCCGTGTCGATCACCGAACCGCCACCTACCGCCACGTAGCCGTCGAAGTCACCGTCCACGGCGAAGTCGATGGCCTGCCGAAAGGAGATGTCGGTGGGTTCCACACGCACGCCGTCGAAGACCACCGCATCGATGCCCGCTTCACGTAGCGCAGACAGCGTCACCGCCACCGGTTCCAACTGCGTCAGCCGTGGATCGGTGACCACCATCACCCGGCGCGCGCCCAATCGGCGCATGTCCCCGCCCACCTCGCGCGTCACCCCCGGCCCATACTTGATGCTCGACGTGTCCATGGTGAAGACAGTTTCGGTGATCATGGGAAGCCTCCGGTTTTTGATGTGGGTTTGTTTGGATGGTGTTTTGCGTAATGCGTAATTTGTGATGCGTAAATGGTCTAGCGAGATTCATTCCAATTGGCAACCATCATCGTCAACGCATTACGCATTACGCCTCCCCCGCATCCAATCCAGCACAATAGGCATCGCTCTGTGATAGATCCGCCACAGGATCGGCTGCGGTGACCAATCCCATGCGCCGATGTGGGAGGCAAATTGGGCGTTAAAGCCTTCTTTGAAGCCCCATACACCCTGCATGCTGTCGTTGGGATCGGCTAGATCGGTAGGCGCCCCCCACCAGTCGTAGCGGGTACAGCCCTGGGCAATGGCCCACTGCATGGCCTGCCACTGGAGCAGGTGATTGGGCATGTCTCGGCGGCGACGATCGCTGCTGGCGCCGTAGAAGTACCAGGCGTCTTCACCGTAGCGGAAGAGAAAGAGACCGGCCAAAGGTGCTGTCTCTTCGGCGTGTTCGGCCAGCAGCAGCGCGCCGCCTGCCGGGTTGTCGGCCTCGTCTTGGGCGGCGAGGAAGGTCTCCCACACGGCTTTGTAGTAGGCGAAGGGGCGCACGAGGAAGCCGTCGCGGCGGCTGGTTTCGGCGTAGAGATCGTAAAATGTGGGCAGATCGTCGGCTGTCCCCGCGCGGATGGTGACGCCTCGACGCTCGGCCAGACGGATGTTGTAGCGCCACTTGCTCTTGAACGACGCCAACAGATCTTCTTCGGTGAGCGTGAGATCGGTGTAGGCTGTGTTCTTGAACTGGATCTGCTCAGGGCTGAAACGCCAACCACGGGATCGCAGCAGCGCCAACAGGCGGCGTCCGGCGCGGGTGCGCTCGTCGACGTCGGGGTCGATCTTTACCAGGAGGCAGCCGAGGCGACGACACTGCTGTTCAATCGCGACCAAGGTGGCGGCGACGCTCTCTTCGTCCTCCCAATCAAGCACTGGCCCCTTGGGGACATACCCCACACGCAGCGGCAATACGGGCAACGGCTGCCGCCACAGGATCTGAAACGCCCCCCGTGGTGTGCCGTCCTTGCCCGGCAGCACAAAACGCTGCGCCCGCCATCCCGTCTGATCCTTCACCTCGCCCCACTCCCAGCTCTGCAAAATGTGAGGACGGGGGAGGGACGCCAGGATCGAACGCCAGGTGGGGGGGGAATTTACGATTTTCGACTTTCGATTGACGATTTCTGGTTGAGTATGTGAATTTTTATTGGGAAGATTAACGATTAACGATTGACGATTGATGATTTCCGGTAGAGCACGTGATTTCTCAGTGGGGGTGTTTTCGGGTTGAGATTGACGATGGATGGTTGCCGTGATATTCGCCAATGTCGAGATCATGCCTTTAACGGAAAATCGTAAATCGTCAATCGTCAATCGTAAATCCCTCGCCTTCAGCCCGGCTTGATAAAGCAAATACCCCGCCGGATTGATGGGTAGATCCCATGCGCCGACGTAGCGTTCGACTGTGCCGCCGAAACCTTCTTTAAAGCGGAAGACACCCCATAGATCGCCTTCGGGGAAGGCATTGACGTCGACAGGAACGTCTTCGGCGCGGACAGGATCGCCGTGATCGCCGCGCATGCCTGCCGCCACCTGGCCAATCTCGTCGGGGATGCCCCAGAAGTCGTAGCGGGTGGCGCCATGGGCTTTGGCCCAGCGCATAGCCGCCCATTGCAGGGCATGGTTGGGCATGCGGTTGCGTTCGCGATTGCTGCTGGCCCCCCACAAATACCAGGCTGTCTGCCCAATGTGAAGGACGACGATGGCGGCCAGCGGTTCGCCCTGGTACTCGGCAAAGAGGAAGACGCCCTGTTGCGGCACAAATTGGGCGAAGGCGGCGCGGTAGTAGTCGATGCTGTGGACGTCGAAGGCGTCGCGCTTACCCGTCTCTTGCATAAGGGCCTGGAAGTGGCGTAGATCGTCCTCGCTACCGGCGCGCACGGTGACCTCTTTGCGCTCGGCCAAGCGCACGTTGTAGCGCCACTTGCTCTTCATGCGCGCCAGGATCGCCTCTTCGTCGTCGCCGATGTCGAGGAGCACGGTGCTGCGTGGTTGGACTGTCTGCGGGCTGGGCTGGAAGCCAAAACGGGCCAGTTGGGCACGCTGTTCGCCGCTATCGGGTAGATCCGGCTCAATTTTGAGGACAACGGCACGCTGCCGTTGCGCTTCGTGGCGGATGGCGGTGAGCAGCCGCTGGGTGAGGTCGGCGTCGCCCCAATCGGTGAGCGGCCCTTTGGGGACGTAGGCCAGCGTCAGCCCGGCCACCCGGCGAAAGAGGAGCAGCGCGCCGGCCTGGATTGTCCCATCGGCGGCGCGCACGGTGACAATTCGCTGCCACCAGCCGAAGGCACTCTTGAGCGCGCCCCACCCTTCGGTCTGCAAAATGTGGGCGTGGGGATGCGTGGCCACGAACGTATCCCAGGCTGAGAGAACGGTTGGATCGTCTTTTTGATCGGCGCTGACTTCAAGCGGATGCAAAGAACTGTCCTCGTGTGGGGTGGTGAAGGGCTTTTCGTCGCCCTGATTTTACGACATCGCTTCACAATCCGCACAATCCGGTGAAAGGACGGGTAGATCTCAATTTGGGGGCAACCACCTTCCCGGAAGATGAATACCGCCTAAGTTCAGAGGTCTATTCGGTCCACGCTCGATGCGCTACGGTCTACACCCGAAACTTGGTCAAATCCAACGGCACGCCGGCCAGCAAGAAGATCGCCTGATCCGCGGTTTGGGCCAGTTTGCGGTTGGCGCGGCCGATCAAATCGCGATAGAGGCGATTGACGCGGCCCAGAGGCACGATCCCCAGGCCAACTTCGTTGCTGACGACAATGAGCGTAGCGTTGAGATCGCGCTGCGTGGTGATCAGGGCGTCGAGTTCGGTCATGAGCCGTACCGTGAGCAGGTCTTCGGCCACGGTGTCGGGATCAGTCCCATCGGCGAAGAGGACGTTGCTCACCAGCAGCGTGACACAATCGAGGATCGCCACCCGCGCCGTTTGCGGCGTGTGGGATCGCCACGCCGCCGCCACATCCAGTGGCGCTTCCAGCGTCTGCCAGTGGTCGGGCCGCTCGCCGCGGTGCCGGGTGATGCGTTCGCTCATTTCGCCGTCGCCGACTTGGGCTGTAGCGATAAAGAGGACAGGATCCTCACCGGCCAGAAGACGCGCCCGCTCTAACGCATAGTCGCTCTTGCCACTGCGCGCGCCGCCGAGGATGAAGATCAGCTCAGATGTGTGTTCTTGGCGCACAGGACCCTCCGAAAATTCATCCACAGATGACTCCACTGCAAAAAGCAGAAATCAACCACAAAGAACGCAGAGAAAGAGAAGAAGGACACGGATTACACGGATTTTCAGGATTTCCCAGATTCAGAAATTATTTTGCAGATATGCCAAATTGAAGTTTTTCCACTCTTGAATCCTGTGTATCCGTGTAATCCGTGTCCCTCTTCTCTTTCATCTTCGTGGATCACAATTCCTCCAGATTCGTCTACCCCATACAGCCCGTGGACTCTGTTACTCGCTTGCCGTGAGAAAGTCCCAGATGATGCCGTGGACCACCTGCTCCACCGGCGCGTGGTCGTCGGTGAAGGTGAGGATATCGGGGAAGGATGTGCCGACGCGAGCGCGGGCGACACTTTCGGCGGCGAACTGGCGGAAGTCGGCAGCCAGTGTGTCGGGCAGCGTGGCGACGTTACGGGCGAAGGTGTCAACGTTCGTTGGCTGCGCCGTGGCGACGACGAGGGAGTTGGCGAGTTGACGCGGCGGGCCGGGTTCGTCCACGACGATGACGCTGGGGAAGACCTGCCGCAGCGTCGCCGTCATGGCTTCGACGAGGGCGTAGTCGCGGTCGGTGCGGCCTACGTTGATGGCGACGACGCCGTCTTCGGCCAGGTGACTGCGCACGAGATCGAAGAATTCCACGGTGGCAAGGTGAAAGGGAATGTAGGGCGGTCGGTAGGCGTCGACCAGAATA
This sequence comes from bacterium, assembly GCA_016124945.1. Lineage (GTDB taxonomy): Bacteria > Chloroflexota > Anaerolineae > Caldilineales > Caldilineaceae > RI-153. Next base: position 42,324 of record WGMT01000027.1, read on the forward strand.
AAATCGAAGCGGCGATCCGGAGGCTGCTGTTGCAACCAACGTCGCCCGTCGGCGGCGATGGCGGTGAGGTTGGGCTGGTTCATGTTGAAGTAGCGCCGCCCTGCTTCGAGGATGGCCGGATCGAGTTCGACGCCGGTGATGGGCAGCGGGCCGTAGATGTCGGTGTAGAGTTCAGAGACGGTGCCGCCGGCCAGCCCGATGATGAGCACATCGTCGGTGGGATCGGGCAACGGACGCTCGTTGCGAAAGAGCGGGGCCAGCAGGAAATAGTCCCAGATGCCGCGGCTGAGCAGCATGTCTGGGTGGTAGACGCTGTGGATGCCTACGCCTTCGTTGAGTTTGAGGTGGTGTTCGTCACCCCACCGGCGCACGGAGATGTAGTTGTAGAGCGTCTCATCTTCGTAGATGACCTCGCCGAGACCGTCATCGAAGTCGCCACGCACGGACGCCGGATCGGTGGTCAGGGCCAGCGCCAACACGAGGACGAGTCCTGTGGCGGGCAGTGCGAGCCAGCGTCGGCGGGTACGCGCCGTGAGGAAACCGGCGGCGGCGACGACGAGCAGCATCAGCGCCAAGAGGTAGAAGCTCCAGCGGGTGCCGAAGGTGGGGATGAGCCAAAGCACGGGCAAAAAGGTGCCGATGATGCTGCCTGCTGTGGCAACGGCAGAAAGTCGCCCCGCTGTTGCGCCGGTGTGGCGCAGATCGGTAACGGCAAGGCGCACGGCCCACGGTGTCACCGCGCCGAGGAGGACGACGGGAAAGCTAAAGAGCAGGAGGACGGCCACAAGTGTGCCCACGAGCAACCCAGGCGCAAAGGAGGCGAGTCCTTGGGCGGCAAGGCGCAGGATGGGTGGGCTGACGGCAGGGATCAACGCCACGCCCAATGCGGCGATGGTGGTGAGGATGAGCAAGGCGTCAAGGCTGGGGAAGCGGTCGGCCAGCTTGCCGCCCAACCACGCGCCGAGCGACAAATAGAGCAGGATCAGGCCGATGAGGCCGGCCCAGACGATCTGGCTGTTGCCAAACCAGGGATCGAGCAGGCGCGCCGCGCTGAGTTCCACGCCCAGGGTGACAGCGCCGGCGCTAAAGACGAGTAGGGAGAGGTATTTCATCCCTTATTTTTATCATAAGAGGGTAGATTTTGCTGAATGGGGCTACCGCGTTGACTGAACAAGACCCGCCGGGTTGCAGAAAACCCGGCAGGTCTGGCCTTAGTAAACCTGCAAGCCGCGGCGTTCGCGTTTGCCGTCGCGCCAGGCTTCGGCGTTTTCGTTGTGGCGGCGCAGATGCTTGACGCGCAATCCGCTCTGGATCGGGTCCTGGTGTTGGGTGTACCAGGCTTCGAGGCGGGCGGCGAGATCGTCTTGGATGTCGGCGTATTCGGGCCAGCCGGCGCGATTGAGCGTTTCTTCGGGGTCGGCGGCGAGATCGAAGAGATCGAAGGGGCCGTAGGGGTAGCGACGCACGAATTTGTGTTGCGGTGTGCGGATCATGCGCAGATCGCCGTATTCGCCGAAACGGGTGTCGTCCCACGATGGATCTGTTCCCGCGGTGGTGAGCGTGGCGAAATTTTGGCCGGGGTAGGCGCGCTCGGCGCGTGACGAGAGATCCACCCCCGTCCAATGGCAGATGGTTTGGAAGGTGTCGTAATGGTCGACGCTACGCTCGATGACCTGCCCAGCGGCGACCTGTGCCGGCCAACGGATGAGCAACGGCACACGCAGTGAGACTTCGTGCATGTTGAGGGGGCGGGTGCTGTTGCCTTTGCCCCAGAAGCCCTGATGGCCGAGGGCGCAGCCATGATCCGAGGTGTAGATGACGAGGGTGTTGTCCAGTTGGCCGCTGGCGTCGAGGCGGTCGATGATGCGCCCCATCTGGTGGTCGATCTCGCTGACGGCGGCGTAGTAGCCCCGGTAGCGGCGGCGGATTTCGTCTTGGGAGGCATTGGCGCCGCCCATCATGCCTTCGTTTTTGTGCCAGGAGTGCGGGTGGTAGGGCGGGATGTCGCTGAAGGTGGCGTCGGCGTAGCGGGCGACGAGGGCGGGATCGTGGGTCTCTTCTTCGTAGGGCGAGTGGGTGGCGATGTAGCCGACGTTGAGGAAGAAGGGACGATCCCGCGGCGCTTCGGCGATGAAACGGAGCGCATGGTCGGTGATGTGTTTGGATTTGTTGCCTTCCAACGTGAGTGGTTGGCCGTTGAGGTGGTAAGTGTATGGATCGTTGTGGCGTCCTTGCCAGCCGGGCAGGCCGAAGCTCCAGGCAAAGCCACGGGGCGTGTGGTGGGAACGTCCTAGATGCCATTTGCCCGAGAGGCCGCAGTGATAGCCTTGTGCCGTTAGCAGTTCGGGCAGGGTGATTTCATCGGCCAGCCAGTCATGACCCGCGACCTCGGAGATCGCCTCTTGCAGCCAGTCGTGGATGCCTACCTGCGAGGGGGTGCGTCCTGTGAGCAGGCAGGCGCGGGCGGGCGAGCAGACAGGGCAGGGCGTGAAGGCATTGGCAAAACGGGTCCCCTCGGCGGCGAGGCGATTTAAATTTGGTGTGTGTAGTTCGCTGTTGCCGTAGCAGTGCGCCGCCCAGGCGGCGTGATCGTCTGTGAGGAAGAGGAGGATGTTGGGTTGGGGCATGGTGGGGGTGTCCTTTGTTTGGTTGCAGTAACTTGCCATTTATGGCAAAATATTTACATGGATTTTAATGAGTTGTTGAAAATTGTGGGAAACGATCCCTTTTTTGAAACAGGATTGCTTCTGGCTGGTCAAGTGGATCCAGCCGATGTGCAACGGCAATTGTCGCGCTGGACAAAAGCAGGGCGGATCTATCAGCTTCGACGCGGCCTTTACACATTGGCGCCGCCGTATCAAAAGATCAAACCACATCCTTTCTTGCTGGCGAATCAGATGGTTTCAGGCTCGTATGTGAGTTTACAATCGGTGCTAAGTTATCATGGCGTGATTCCTGATGTGGTCGCCATAACCACAAGCGTGACGACTGGGAGACCTGGTCGAAGGCAGACGTTGCTGGGCGCATTCGATTTTCGTCATGTAAAGCATGAACTTTTTTGGGGGTATCGTGTCCTCAAACTTGGAGGCGATCAGCAGGCATTTGTTGCCTCTGTGGAAAAAGCACTCTTAGACTTATTGTACTTACAGCCGAACAGCGACGATCCCGGCTACTTACAGGGATTACGTTTGCAAAACTTAGAACGCCTGGACAATGCACTTCTAACACAAATGGCACAACGTACAGGAAGCGCCAAGCTACAAAAGGCTGTTCGGGTTGTGACAAAACTTGCCCAGAACGAAGCTGAGGAGTATGAACTGCTGTGAAAGAATACCTGGCGGACCTTGTTGGTAACGCACCAACACCAACTATCGCCCGCAATATCGTCCGCGAATATCTTCAGGCGCGTATCTTGGGCATGCTGCAATCAGTAGGCGCAATGAGCAGCATAGCGTTTCACGGTGGGACAGCGCTGCGCTTTCTCTTTCGTACGGGCCGCTATTCTGAGGATCTTGACTTCGCTCTAGAGGGATCAAAGGAGCGATACGATTTTCGCACCTACTTGCGGGCAATTCAACGAGGGTTTGAGCAGGAGACCTATCAAACGACCATCAAGCTGAGCGATCAGCGTGTGGTGCACAGCGCCTTTGTCCGGTTTCCAGGTCTCCTCTATGAATTACAGCTTTCACCACACCGAGAGGAGAACATCAGCGTCAAACTCGAAGTGGATACCAATCCACCGTCGGGTGCTGGAACCATGACCACTGTTGTGCGACGTTATGTCCCCTTGCAACTCTATCATCATGACAAATCATCGTTGCTTGCAGGCAAACTTCACGCTATACTCCAACGCCCCTATGCCAAGGGAAGAGATCTCTATGATTTGCTCTGGTACTTGAGTGATCCTGGCTGGCCTGAGCCAAACCTGACCCTTCTCAACCATGCATTGCAGCAAACAAACTGGTCCGGCGCTGAACTAACTGCTCAAGATTGGCGCTTGGCTGTGAGGCAACGGATCGAGGTTATAGATTGGATCGTTGCTGTTCCTGATGTGCTGCCATTTCTGGAGTCAAGTACAGAAGTGGGGGTGCTCACAAAAGAAAACCTGCTCAGGCTGCTTTCTTTGTAGTGTCGTGATTGACACAAAAACGAGGACAACCCGTGACCACTCGCCACTCAATCGTAATCGACCCTTACAACCCATCCTGGCCGCAAGAATTTGAGATAATCCGCGCCGATCTGGTGAACGTCCTTGGGGGGCTGGCGCTGCGCGTGGACCACATCGGCTCGACCTCGGTGCCAGGCCTCGGCGCCAAGGACGTAATCGACGTGCAGATCGCCGTGTCCGCGTTGAGAGACGGGATCCGGCAACGGCTCACCGACGGCGGGTACACCAACTGGTCGCCGCATGTGCGCGATCACGTGCCGCTGGGCGAGGACGAAACGCCGTCGCGCTGGGTGAAGATGCTCGTCTACGAACGCCCCGGCACTCGCCGCGCCAACATTCATATTCGCATCGAAGGCAACCCCAACCAGCGTTATCCCCTGCTCTTCCGCGACTACCTACGCGCCCACCCCAATTCCAAACGCTCGATTGAACTGATCAAACGCGAAATCGCCAAACGCCACCCCAACGATTGGGACGCCTACTACGACATCAAAGACCCGGTGTACGATCTGATCTGGGATGCGGCGCAGGAGTGGGCAGCATACACAAACTGGTCGCCCGCTTGATCGATCAGAATAGAACGCGGATGAAGCGGATTGGGCGGATCTTGGCGGATTCAGAAAAAATCCTTCTGGAAATCCGTTGAATCCGCCCAATCCGCTTCATCCGCGTTCTATCTCCCCTTAATCCTCATTCGAACCAGGTCGTTCCTTCAAACTGATACTGCCGGCCCACCACTTCATCCAGTTCGACGCCGATGCCGGGGCGGTCGCTCAGGTGGATGTAGCCGTCTTTGATGATGTCGGTCTTTTCCTGGATGATGGTCGTCCAGTAGTCGCGGTGCAGCCAGTGGAATTCCAGCACCAGGAAGTTGGGGACGGTGGCGCAGACGTGGGCCGACGCCAACGTGCCAATCGGCGAGGAGACGTTGTGCGGCGCGAACGGGATGTAGTAGAGCTCGGCCATGTTGGCGATCTTGCGGCATTCGGAGAGGCCACCGCACTTAGGAATGTCGGGCATGATGATGTCTACGGCCTGTTGTTCCAGCAGATCGCGGAAGCCGTGGCGCAGGTAGAGGTTCTCGCCGGAGCAGATGGGCGTGCTGGTGTGCATTTTGACTTCGCGAAGCGCCTTGATGTTCTCGGCGGGGACAGGTTCCTCCAGCCACATCAGGTGATACTGCTCCAGGTCTTTGGCCAGGCGGATGGCGCTGGGCACGTCGAGGCGGGTGTGGACGTCTGCCGCCACGTCGACGCCCTTGCCCGCGGCGCTGGTGACCATGTCCACCAGTTCCACCATGCGTTCGTGTTCGTACTGGCCGGCAGTGTAGTTGAAACGGTCCTTTTGAATGTGGGCGACTTCGTTGCTGAAGTGGCCGTACGCGCCCAGATCGAGGTCGATCTTCAGCGCCGTAAAGCCCTTCTGCACCACGTCGTCCACCACCTGCTTGATTTCGTCAAACGTCATACCCGGGGAGACCTGGCAGTCGGCGTAGACGCGGATCTTGTCGCGGAATTTGCCGCCCATCAGCTCGTAGACAGGCACACCCAGTGCCTTGCCCTTGAGATCCCACAGCGCGATCTCAATGCCGGTGAGCGCCGTAATCAGCGCGCCGGCGAAGCCACCGTCGAAGACGTGCGAACGGCGTAGATCCTCGAAAAGGGCGTCAATGGCGAAAGGATCGCGCCCGATCAGTTTGGGGGCCAGGTAACCAATGATGGCAATCGCCTGCTTGCCGCCATGGACACACTCCCCGATGCCGGTAACGCCGGCGTCGGTTTCCACTCGTACCCAAAGATGCATGCCATGTCCGCGTGTGGCCGCGGTTTTGACCGATGTGATTTTCATGGTGTGGGGTTCGCTTTCTTGGAGAGATGATAATGGGATAATGGGATGATGAGATGATGGGATGATGTCTCTTCACCATCCCATCATCTCATCATCATTCTAGCCTTATCCATGCCCCATGTAGATCGTCTTCGTGCGTGTGTAGAACTCAATGGCCGCCGGGCCTTGTTCCTTGAAGGTGTTGGCGCTGGAGTTCTTGAAGCCGCCGAAGGGCGCTTGCAGGGCGAGGCCGGTGGTCGGCTCGTTGACCTTGACCACACCGGCGTCGATGCGGTTGGCGAACTCGAAGGCGCGCTTGAGGTCGTTGGTCACCACACCGGCGGAGAGGCCGAACTCAATGGCGTTGGCCTTCTCGATGGCATCGTCGAGATTCGTGGCGCGGATGATGCTGATCACCGGGCCGAAGATCTCTTCCTGGGCGATGCGCATGTTGACGTCCACATTGTCGAAGACGGTGGGCTGCACAAAGAAACCGGCGTCGCCGGCGCGTCCGCCACCGGCCAGCAGCTTAGCGCCTTCCTTTTGGCCGATGCCGATGTATTCCATGTCGGTTTCGAACTGGCTCTGATCCACAGCCGGGCCCATCTGCACACCGGATTCGAGACCGAAGCCCACTTTGAGGTTGCGCGCCGCTTCACTCAGCGCGGCGGCAAACTTATCGCCAATCGCCTCTTCCACAATGACACGGCTACTGGCCGTACACGCCTGCCCGGTGACGCCGAACCCGCCCGCCACCGCCAGCTTCACCGCTGTGTCGATATCGGCGTCGTCGAGGACGACGATGGGGTTCTTGCCGCCCATCTCCAACTGTACACGGGTGAGGTTCTTCACGGCCTGATCGTAGATCTTGCGCCCCACGAAGACGGACCCGGTGAAGCTGACGCCGTCCACATCTTTGCTGGCGACCAGTGTGTCGCCCACGCTGCGCCCCGACCCGGTGACGTAGTTGACCACGCCTTTGGGGATGCCCGCCTGCACCAGCGCTTCCACCAGCAACAGGCCGATGTGGGGTGATAGCGACGCCGGCTTGAAGACGACGGTGTTGCCGTAGATCAGCGCCGGGGCCATCTTCCAAGCCGGGATGGCGATAGGGAAGTTCCACGGTGTCACCAAAGCCACGACGCCCAGGGGTTCGCGGCGGGTGTAGAGCAGTTCGCCGGGCGTGTTGCTGGGCAATGTCTGCCCGCCCACACGCCAGCCTTCGCCGCCGTAGTAGCGGAAGATGTCGCGGGCGCGGGTCACCTCGCCTTTGGCCTCGGCGAAGGTCTTGCCTTCCTCACGGGTGAGGGCTTCGGCGAATTCGTCCATGCGATCTTCGATGATGCGGCTGGCCTTGTCGAGGATCGCCCCGCGCGACGGCGCAGGCATGTCGGCCCAGCCCCGTTTGGCATCGTTGGCCGCCTCAATGGCCCGCAGCACATCCGCTTCGGTGCCCATGGGGAAGGTCCCCAGCACCTCGTCGTAGTTGGCCGGATTGCGGTTCTCGAAGGTCTCCCCGCTAGACGAATCGACCCATTCGCCCGCGATCAGGTTCTTGAATTTGTTCACTAGATGTTCCTTTCAGAGATTATGGTACAATTGCTGCACTTGCCTACTTGGACATTGTGAAGGTGAAAAATGGCCTCGACCATGAACACTCATACAATTACGGTTGACCTCCCCCGCACGCTTTTCGAATCGGTGGACCGCGTTGCTCGGGCAACGCACCGTTCGCCGGAAGCTGTGATCCAGGCAATGTTGGCGCATGCCCTGCCCCCCCTCGATGACGTGCCACCGGAAGAAGCCGATGCGCTGGCTGCACTGGCTCTCCTTGAGGATGCCGCACTTTGGCAAATCGCCCGTGGAGAGCTTCCACTGCCAGTTCAGGAGAAGATACAATCGCTTCTCGACTTGCAGAACCAGTCACAATTGTCTGGCTCTCAGCAGTCGGAACTTCAGTCTCTGCTTGATGAATATGGCAAGGTCATGGTGCGTAAAGCCCACGCAACGCTATTGCTGGCCCGCCGCGGTTTCCAAGTCACCCCTCAAGAAAACCTTGCATGACTCGGCCTCATGTTTCGACAACACTGCGCACACAAGTCGCTGAAGACGCTCAACATCGTTGTGGCTACTGTCTGATTCCGCAGATTTACACCGCTATGCCACTCCAGATCGAGCACATCATCCCGTTGGCTGCCGGTGGAAATTCGGAACGTGAGAACCTGTGGTTGGCTTGTCCACTCTGTAATGGTCGCAAGGCTACCCGCACGACTGGCATCGACCCGGGGACCAGTGAAAGTGTGCCACTGTTCAATCCGCGCCGACAGGAATGGAAAGATCATTTTGCCTGGAGTGACGATGGCATTTTGATCCTCGGGATGACGCCAATAGGTCGTGCTACCGTCGAAACGTTGCAGTTGAATCACGAGCATTTCCGTCAGGCTCGCCGTCGTTGGGTCGCCGTTGGCTGGCACCCACCTCCGCTGCACAGGTAGCCAGTCTCCGTTATCCATACTCAACCCATTCTTCGATCATCATTCTCGTTTACTATTCCACCCAATTCTCCAACGTCCGTCCGCCTACCGAAATCCGCACCACATCGCCTTCTTTCAACGTAAAATCACCGCCAGGGACGAGACATGTGCCGGTCATGAGTAGTACACCCTGCGGGAAGTTGAGTTCGCGGTAGAGATAGGAGACCAATTCCTCGGGTGTGCGCTTCATCTGACTGGTGGCGGCGGTGTCGTCGAAGATCGTCTGTCCACCGCGCTCGATGACGAGGTGGATCGGCAGATCGCGCAGATCGTCCACGTCGGCCAACTCGATCCCCGGCCCCACCGCACAGGACCCACGATAGCTCTTGGCCTGGGGCAGGTAGAGCGGGTTTTCGCCCTCAATGTCGCGCGAAGAGACATCGTTCCCCGCCGTGAAGCCCACGATTTCGCCATGTGCGTTGACCACCAGCGTCATCTCCGGCTCGGGGACGTTCCAGCCGGAGTCTTTGCGGATGCGGACAGCGGCGTTTGTCCCCACGGCGCGCCAGCCCAACGACTTGAAGAAGATCTCGGGGCGTTCGGCGTCGTAGACCTTGTCGTAGGCGTCTGCCGCCGATTCCGATTCTTCTTTGCGGGCGTCGCGGCTCTTGAGGTAGGTGACGCCGCAGGCCCACACTTCCTGGCCCGATTCCAGCGGTGGCAACAGATCGCCGGTTGCGTCCTCGCCCGTGGGCAACGAACGCAACAACGCCATCAACTGCGCCTTGGGCACAGCCAACAACGTCCCCAAATTCACCCCATCGGGCAACAACTTCCCATCCAGCGCCCACCGTGGGCCGGAATAACTTTGGTGTCGAGTGAGAAACATAAGTAGCTCCTCTGGTTAGGATCTGATTGAGTAAATGATGAATGAAGAATAAAGATTGGGTAGACTTCGCCCCGCCGCGATAACATCCATGTTGTCAAGGGACAAGCTTTCCCCAATCTTTATTCTTCATTCATTGCTTTTCTTCCACGCCTCATACTCCGCCCACCCTTCTTCATTGAGCGGATAGTATTTGCTCAGCGCGCCGCCTTCGGCCAGCTTGATGCGGCTGAAGACTTCCCACTCTTCGTGGGCCAGCGTGTGCTCGAGGACAAGCGGGATCATCTGCTGGGGGACGACCACAGCGCCGTCGTCGTCGGCGATGATGACGTCGCCCGGCAACACGAGGACGTTGTTCAGCGTCACCGGCACATTGTAGGCCCAGGGGGCAAGGTGCGCCTGTGAGGCGTAGTTGGGCGTGAAGCCTACCGTCCACAGGCCCACGTCGATCTGCTGAATCTGCGGCCAGTCGCGCACGCAGCCGTCTACCACAATGCCGGTGCCGCCCCGTCCTTTAAAGTAAGTGGCAAGCATTTCGCCCAGACAACCGGTGTAGAGATTGCCGAACGCTTGAATACAAAGCACATCGCCCGGCTCCACCGTATCGAAGACGGCCCACAGCGCGCTGCGCTTTTCGGCCCCTTCTTGCGCCTTGCCCGAGTAGACGTCCTCGCGCTGGGGCATGAACGAGAGTGTCACCGCCGGGCCGACGACTTTGGTCCCTGGCTTGCGTTGGAGCGGTCCTTCGATGAATGTCTGGCGCACACCGAGCCGGTGCATCATGGCGCTGGCCGTGGCGCTGCTCACTTCTTCCAACTGTTTGTAGAGCGTGGGATCAGGACGTGACACAGGTCCGCCGTCAATGGGTAACGAAACTGCGGAACGAGGAAGCTCAATATCACTGTAATCCGATTCAGATTTGCTCATGGATCTACTTTCCATTGATAGATGATGGCGTGGGGTGGGGTTTTGCAAGGATATGGTACGCGATTTCGGCCCTCAGGGCAACCCGCGTGTAATGGGGACTGGGGATTGGGGACTGGGGACTGGGTAAACCTGCTACCTGCTATCTGCTATCTGCCACCTGCTATCTGCTATCTGCCACCTGCTATCTGCTACCCGCCACCTGCTACCCGCCACCTCTTTGACGCGCTGCGTTGTGCTATGCTATGATCAATCCACCACCCCATACCCATCCCTTTGCCTAGAGACCGCAGGACGCCATGCCGCTGATCAAACGTTACCCCAACCGCAAGCTCTATGACACCGAGGCCAAGCAGTACGTCACCCTGGAACAGATCGCCGAGTTGATCCGCTCGGGCAAAGACGTACAGGTGATCGACCACGAGTCGGGCGAGGATCTCACTTCGCTCACGCTTAGCCAGGTGATCTTTGAGATGGAAAAGCGACAGTCGGGCTTTTTGCCCACGTCGCTAATGACAAACTTGATCCGCAGCGGCGGCGAGACGGTGGAATCGATGTTTCGCCTTGTGCAAGGAACGCTCCCCCTCGGCGCAGCCATGCTCGAAGACAAGCTCAACCGGCTCGTCTCCTCGGGCATTCTCTCCCACGACCAGGCGCACAGTGTCACCCATGCGTTGCAGTCGGGCACCAATCTCTCGGCGCTCGATGAAAACGTCGCCGCACTGCTCAACCGGCTGAACATTCCCACCAGCCACGATGTCGACGAGTTGCGCCAGAAGTTGGAGACGCTCAACGCCCAACTGGACGCGCTGACCAACGAAGAGCCACCTGCCTCAACTGAGGACCCAAACAAACCAGCCTGATTGCAGTGTCGCCTGATGGATGGTAACCCAATGAAGCCTACAGCGACCGAATTCAACGACGAAATTGTCTCCGTCCTCATCAACGATGCGGATGCAGCACCGCGCTCATTGCGTCCTGGCGCGGGCAAGGCGGCGCTTGTTCTGGCCGGTGGGGGGATCACCGGGGCCGTCTACGAAATCGGCGCACTGCGTGCCGTCAACGACATGCTTGTGGATCGCACCGTCAACGATTTTGACATCTATGTGGGCACCAGCGCCGGCAGCCTGGTGGCGGCCATGCTGGCCAACGGCCTCACCCCCGACGAGATGATGCAATCTATCGACAACACCCACCCCGAAATCCGCGGCATCCGCGCCGACGACATTTTTCAAAGCAACCTGCTCGAATTTCTCCAGCGCCTCACCCGCCTGCCCCGCACGCTCCTCCGCAGTGGACGCCACGCCCTAACCGGCCTGGGCGAACGCTCACTAGTGAGCCTGCTCTGGGAATTTGCCGATCTGCTGCCCACCGGTTTCTACAGTGGCTCCGCCCTGGAACGCTACGTTGGCGATCTCCTAAACCAGCCGGGGCGTGTCAACCGCTTCGACTTTCTCGAACGCGAACTCTACATCATTGCCACCGATCTAGATTCAGGCGAGCGCGCCGTCTTCGGCAAAGGGGGGAAGGGCATTGTCCCCATCAGCCAGGCCGTGGCCGCCAGCAGCGCCATCCCCGTTATCTACAAGCCGGTGCGCATCTTTGGCCGTGAATATGTAGACGGTAGCATGCGTGGCACCGCCAGCCTCGATCTGGCGGTGGAATCAGGCGCGGATCTCGTTGTCTGTATCAACCCGCTTGTGCCGCTGGATGCGCAGCAGCTCTACCCCAAAGACGAGCACATCGGCGACGAAGGTATGCGCACCATTGTCAACCAGGTGGTTCGTATCTTCATGCACGCCGGGCTGCGTTATCACATCAAAAGTCTGCGCCGCCACTATCCCAACGTCGATTTCATCCTGATTGAGCCGCGCACAGATGATCAGAAAATGTTCGCCTATGATCTGATGGACTACAGCAGCCGCCTGCGCGTGGCCCAACACGGCTTTGAGTCGGTGACCACGGGCCTCATGGAGCACTACAGCTATTTTCGCGATGTCCTGGCGCGCCATGACATTCAGTTGACACGCACCCGCGTCGAAGCGGAATTGCGCCAGATCCGGCAGGGCGGCTACAATGCCGCCGCAATGTTCGTGCTGCCGCCGTCTTTGGCTGCAAAGACCAACACCGTTGCGTCCGCCGACACGCTGCTCACGTCCTTAGAACATAATTTACAGCGGCTATCCAAACTGCTCGACGACCAGTAGGTGATTGGTGATTAGGGATTGGGCCAGATCTTACCGCTGGCCCAATCCCTAATCACCAATCACCTATCACTAACCACCAACCAACAGCAGGTGACGATGAACCATCTCTCCTACCGGCAGCTTGCCCTTTTGCTCACCGGCGCTGTGACGGCGCTTTTTGTGATTGTGGTGATCGTGGCCCACTTCCGGCAACCCGCCATGCCCTCGTTTGCGCCGACGCCCCGCTCCGTCGCCGACTGCGCCATACAAAACTCCAATGCTGCCGAAACCCTTGTCCCCACCCCCGTCGCCGGGGAACAGCTCTTCGCCGCCGAAAACCCGAACACACAACGGATCACCGTCGCCGACGGTCTGCCCCTGCCCGAACCCTACTCGTTGCGCTGGCGTGTGGGCATCGGCATCCCCATGGGCGATCCCTACTTCTACCGCTGGCCCGATCCTCGGCCAGGCTGGTACCTCAACTGGCGCGCCGATCCCATGACCGAAGATGCCGCCGGGCTTGGCATGGATTTCGCGCCGATGGTGCGCATGGCCAACAACGTGTTGCGCCCCTCGGTTGAAGAAATCCACCAACTCGCCACCCGTCGCCCAGGACAGATCTGGCTCATCGGCAACGAACCCGACGTGCGCTGGCAAGACGACGCCTCACCCGAAGAGTACGCCTGTTACTACCACTTTGCCTACGAAGCAATCAAGGCCGCTGATCCTACGGCGCAGGTGGCCATCGGCGGTATCAGCCAGGTGACACCGCTGCGCCTTGCCTACCTCGACCGTATTTTGTCCACCTACGAAGCGTGGTTCGGGCGCGAAATGCCGGTGGACATCTGGAACATGCACGCCTTTGTGCTGCGCGAGGAAGCAGGCAATTGGGGCGTGGGCCTGCCCCCCGGCTTCGATGACGACAGCCTGGGCATCCGCTGGGAGATCGACGACCACGACAACCTTGTCCTCGTGGAGAATCAGGTACGCCTCATGCGCAGTTGGATGGCCGAGCGTGGCTGGCGCGACAAACCGCTCTACATCACCGAGTACGGCATCCTCATGCCCGCCGAATTCGGCTTCGATCCCTTCCGCACGACTCAATTTATGGTCGGCTCGTTCGATCTCTTCGAGCGCCTGCGCGATGACAACCTGGGCTATCCAGCCGACGACAACCGTCTTGTGCAGCGCTGGGTCTGGTTCAGCACCTGGATGGATCTCTACCCCACGGGCAATCTCTTCGACAACGACGGCGAACCCCTGCCGCCAATGCGGGCGCTGAGTGGATACATCAGAGCAAAGAATAATGAATAAGGAATGGGCAGTGTGAGATCTCAAGACATCATGCTGCTCGACGGCAGGCCAATGTGAAAAGCAAAAAACACGCTCTACCCAATCTTCAATCATCATTCATCTCTGTTAAGGATCACCCGCATGACGATCTCGCCTTTCGACATCCGCAGCACCCGCTCCATCTCCTATTGGCAGCACACGGCAGGCTTGCCCAGTGCAACGTTGCCACAGCCGACGGACAGTGTGATTGAGGCGGATCTGTGTGTGGTGGGCGGCGGCGTGACAGGCAGTGGGGCCGCCTATTTTGCGGCGCAGCAGGGCATGGACGTGGTCGTGCTCGAAGGACGCGAACCGGCCCTCGGCGCCAGTGGACGCAACGCCGGTATGGTCCTCAGCGGGGTGGCCGACAGCTACGCCGAGGCCGTCCGTCTTTACGGGCGTGAGGCGGCGCGCGAGCTGTGGCAGCTTTCCATCGACAATCGGGAAACCATGCTGGCACTGGCCACCGAATTGGGCGTCGACTATGACCGCTGCGGTAGCTGGCTCCTCGCCGACAATGATCGTGAGGCGACGCAACTGGCCGAGTCACACCGGCTGTTGACCGAAGACGGCTTCCCCCACGAGTACGTAGACGCCAACCCGCTGGGGCGTGGCTTCCTCGCCGGCCTCTACCGCCCCGACGATGCCGTAATCCACCCGGCGCGGCTGGTACGCGCCCTCAGCGCCGCCGCCCAGGCCACGGTGATCAGCGCATCCCCGGTGACGGGCTTTGTGGAACGGCCCGATGGCCGCGTCGAGGTGGTGAGCGAGCGGGTGCGGGTCATTGCGCGGCGGGTGTTGCTCAACACCAACGCCTATTCGCGGCTGCTCGATCCCTACTTCGAAGACAAAGTCTTCGCCTACCGCGGCCAGATTCAGGTGAGCGAACCCACGACCATGATCTTCCACCAGGCCGGCTACAGCCATTTCGGCTACTGGTATTTCCGCCAGATCCCCGAAGCCGACAACCCCGGTATGGGACGCTGGCTCATCGGCGGCGCACGTCACCATCACTTCGCCACCGAAAACCATACCTTTGAAGAAACCCCCACTGATCCTGTGCAGGAAGATCTGCGCGCCTACACCGTGCGCTACTTCCCCGAACTGGCCGATGTGCCGATCAGCCACCGTTGGGCAGGCATCATGGGCTTCACCGCCGACGGCCTGCCCCTCATCGGCGCGTTGCCACACCTGCCCGCCGTCTCCTTTTGTGTGGGATTCAACGGCCATGGGATGGGTTTGGGCCTCATGGTCACCCGCCGGGCGCTGGATTGGATGTGCAAGGGGGCAGCGCGGGGCGTCTTTGCGGTGGAGAGGTTGGGGAAAAGGGATTAGGGAAAAGGGATTAGGGAATAGGGACTGGGGAGAGGTGTTGGCGGGGCATTAGGAAGTCGATGTCGTAGTTTGTGGAGTAGTCACGCCTCGTGCCGACTAAGTCGCACGAGGTGTGACTACTCCACAGTCCGAAGTTGTCTTGTTGTCTCTACAAGAAGTATCACACACTCACATCTGTCCCTACTCCCTACTCCCTACTCCCTACTCCCCGCTCACCGTCGGCGCGTAGATCCAATACCGCTCTGCGCCCACCATGGGCACAGTGAGGGGATCACCAAGCAGCGAGAAGGTGCGCAACGTCTCCTGGCAGCAGACGCCGCGGCTGAAGAGTTCGAGGTAACCGGCCTGTACGAGATCGCCGAGTGTTTCCCCCGGCTGCGATGACCAAAATTGACGGTAGAAGCCACGCTGTAAAGAATCGTGACCATAACCTACGCCCAATCCGGTAGAACCCCACACAGCCACCGCGCCGCCTTTAGGATTCAACAACATGCGCTCGTCAATCGTCGTCCCCGCGAAGGCAGGTGTTTGGAAAGCGCCGGTTAGACAGGTCAACCCCAACACAATTGACGGATCGGCCTGGTTGTTCAGTGAGTCGGGGTCGTAAAGTCCGAGCAAGTAGGGCGGCGTCGCATTCAAATCGGTGGACGCCCACTGCCAGTGGTGTGCATGCCCGATGTAGGTGATGAACCCAGGCCCCTTTTGCCATGCAGCCAGGGTGGACTCGTAGGCCCTCACGGCGTCGGGGATGCGCCACGGCTGGCTCTGCGCTAGATTCACCGGATCATAGTAGACACGATCAACCTGCATGTGCGCCGGTTGTTGGGCGATGCTCTCTTCGGCGACGACGGTAAAGTCGCCGGCGGCGTCGACGGAACCATCCAGGTTGCGGTAGTTGTCGGTGACGTAGAGCATGCCGTTGCGTGTCATCGCCGCCGTCGGGTCATTTTCGTAGGGGAGTAGCTTGGCGATGTAGCCCGTCAACTCCTCGGCGCTCTTGGCCGGAATCCGCCCCAATTTCATGTCCATCAGCGAATCGCTCAGGGGATCGTCGCCGTTGAGTTGGGCGTAACAGCTTTCACATGCTGTTTCCCCTAGCCACGGATCCACCACAATCAGGTAGGGCGGTATGTAGGTGACGTTGTCGCGCCCGGTGTAGTTGAGCGGATCGCTGGTGCCGTCCCCAATCAAGGTGACGGAGATGGGCGCTCGGTTGCCGGTAGCGGCGGCATAGCGCAGGAAGGCGCGAATCGCCTGCGGCGAAATCTGCCCACCGCTCCAACCGTCGTAAATCGACTGCACATCGACGACGGCGACGGCGTAACCCTGAGCCTGACGCGCCAGCACCAGCGGCGTCAGCGCCTCAAGGAATGCGCGATGGCTGATGTAGAGCACCTCGGCGTTGTAGGCGCTACTCAGATTGGCCGGCTGATAGGCGGAGAGCACCGGCCGCATCCACATTGAGAGCCGGTTCAGTTGCGTCGGCGCATCGGCTGTGGTGACGCGACTCGCCGACGTGCTGCCCGATACCGTAGGCAGGTAGAGCGTCGGCAGGCTGTCAGGCGCAACAACGTAACGCCGACCCGCCTCACTGACGAGGACCAAATTACCGTCGTCCACCGTGGCGGTGTCAACGCGCACAGGTTGCTCAGGCGCGGTGACGTCGTAGAGGGTGAAAGCGGCGGGCAACCCGCTGAGCCGGTAGCGCGCACGTTCGTTCGTCTCAAATATCCCCCCCATGCCGCCAAAGCCGAGGGCCACAGGTCGCCGCCACTCGATTTTGTCCACACGGATGCCCTTGGGCGTGGTGCCGGCTTGTAGCTCGGCCACCAACTGGTACGTGTCGGCGGGGACGTTGAACACAGCCGCCCCATTGTCTTGTCCTTGCCAGGTGACAGTGGCCGATCCTTCGCCGCTGCGTCCCCTGGTCACAAGATTCAGCGTGAAGTCGTTGCCTACGTAAGCCTGGCCGGTGAGCGTCATCATTGCCTGTGCATTGATCGGCGGCAACCCCAGCGCCGTGGTCAAGGTGACGGCGTTGGTGGGTAGATCAGGCCCAACGCGCAGATCGTCCATGAACCAGTGATCGCCGTCCGGGCCGGCCGCCTGCGAAATGTAAAGCAGCGGCCTCGACCACTCGCCGCTCTCCCAAGCTGTGGCACGGATGGGCAGACTGTCGCCCGCGCTGTCGGCGGCCGGGCGTTGGGCCATGCGCAAGCTGGCATTTTGGCCGCGGATCAACCAGTAAATAGTGCTATAATTCCAGCGGTCGCCAACTTTTGGGGCGTAGAAGCGCAACACCCGCGCCGACTCGTCTACTTCCAGCGCCACCTCTTCGTCGGCCAGATAGAGTTGCAATCGGTCCAGTTCGCCGGCAGAGACGAGACCGGAACTGAGCACGTCTCGCAGCGCGATCTCCTGTAGCCCGGCGCTGTGGACCGTCACCTTCAGTGCCCTCTGCTGTGAGGGGGACGACGGCTGTGCGACGTCTTCGGTGAGCCGCCAACCTGCATCTGCCGCGTGGATGTCCTCTGCGCTTGCAAGCGCAGCGCCGTCCACCCGAAAGTCGAGCCGGCTCACTTCACGCACTTCACCGTCTACTGCAAAGACCGGCGTCAGCGCCAAGACGGCAAAGCGTTGGCCGCGTGCTGCGCCTTCTCTCAGCAACACCACAGGCGAATCGGGCAGTTGCGGATCGGTGGATGCTACAACCAGCGGCGGGTAGACCTCACCTGTGCTAAGCGTTCGCGTAGGCAATTGTGTCGCTGTATAAGGGAGACTGCGGCCTGTCCATGCCCGTGAATTCAGGGTGTCGATGACAACCTCAGGCGGTGTGTCGCCACTGAGTTCGACGGTGATCAACTGAGCCGGCAGATCCACGCCGTTCACCGAGACAGTGGACCAATCCTGCCAGGATGGCGTCGTACCATCACGCGGCTGTCGATTAATCCATGTTACAAAAACGGCGGTGGCCTCCTGTTTCACCTGCGGCAACGACGGCGCCACCGTTTGGGCAGCAAGTGTGGCCGGCTGCACAAGCAGCGCACAGAGCCAGAGCACGAGGATCATCCACGTTCTAAGCGGTTGTCTTGGCATGTTGGGTTCAGTTATCCTGACTTGAGAAAACACGTTGTATCTACGTTGAGTGTAGCGCAATCGCTAGGAATACAATAGTACTCTAGAGTTTTTGTAAATTAACTGTAACGTACGAAAGTACTATATCTGTTTTAATGTTAATATAAGGGAAGTTTAGTTAAAATTCACATTGTGCATGTGTGTCGCGTGCATAGAAATACGGAGATCTGCCATGCAACTGCGGTATCAGCAGCCTCTGCGTCGTCTTGGGCTCGCCTTTGGGGCGGCCTTTTGCCTGTTCTTCCTCGTGACTGCCCTGACGGCGCAACCCGTTTTTGCGGCTGAAATCAACGTCGAGACGACGACGGATGAAGCCAATCTCAACGTTCCCAACGGTCTCTGTTCGCTGCGCGAAGCCATCATCAACGCCAACGAAAATGATGCAATTTTCAGCGATTGTCCTAGCGGCGATGCCACGGGCGATACCATTGTGTTGCCCGCCGGTGTCTACAACCTTACGATCGCCGGCGGCTCATACAGCTACGACTTTGACATTACCGATGGCGGCCCGTTGACCATCACCGGCGCCGGCGCCAGGAACACCATCATCAACGGCGACACGTTGCCTGGCAGCACCCAGAGCCGTATCTTTGAAATCCAAAGCGATGCGGTTGTCACCATTCAGGATCTCACCATCACGGGCGGGTATGTCAGCAACAACAACGACGGCGGCGGTATCCGCGTTGCCGAAGACGCCACCCTCACCGTGCAACGGGTGGCGTTGGTAGACAACTGGTCGAGCCGATACGGCGGCGCCATCCATAACGAAGGCACGCTCTTCCTCATCGACAGCCTGCTCAACCGCAACACTGTGAATTTCGGCGGCGGTGGCCTTGCCAATTTTGCCACTGCCACCGTTACCAACACCACCATCAGCAACAATGCCGTCCTTAATTTCGGCGCTGCCGGCGGCGGCGGCGGTATTACAAACCTCACCAGCGCGGCGCAGCTATCCCTCGCCTACACGACGGTGTACAACAACGCATTCTTGGGTATAACCAACGGCGTCAATCTTCATAACAACAACGGCAATGTCACAGTGACGGCGTCGATTGTGGCACTGGATTCGCTGGTCGGCCAGGCCCCCAGTTGCTCCGGCGTCTTCAGCAGCGGCGGTTACAACATCGACAGCGGCAACACCTGTGCCTTCAGCGCCACCAGCGATCTGAGCAACACCGCCCCACTTTTGGGCGCACTGGTCAACGCCGGGGGACCCACCGACGTGCATCCGCTTCAGGCCAACAGCCCCGCCGTGGACAATGTCCCCAACGGCGCGGCCGGTTGCGGCGGCGCCGTTGTGACCGATCAACGGGGCGAATCGCGCCCACAGGACGGCGACGGCGACAACGTTGCCGACTGCGACAGCGGCGCATCGGAACTGGCCTCTGTCACCGGCAGCGGTGGCTTTACCCCCATCGACGTCTCTGTGCTCACCACGGTGATCAACAGCGGCAACGGTCCCCTGAGCAACCCGGCCCAACCCCTCGGCCCCAACCCGGTCGTCTCTGGGGAAAGCTACCGCTTCTTCGTCGAAATCGAGAACCTGGATCAGGTCAACGCCGCCAGCGGCGTCATCGTACATGACACGCTGATCGGCCTTTCCGCCGCCACCCTCACCGAGCTTTTGCCCGCTGTGGGTTGGGCCTGTTCGTTTGGGGGCGGCCAACTGCTCTGTTCGTACACCGGCGACCTGCTGGGCAACGGTTCGCCCACGCCGGTCGCCGAAGTGGAGATCATCATCGACGCCGCGCAGCCCGGCGGCGTCATCTCGCACTACCTCCAGGCGTCGACGCTCAACCCCGACGTGGATCTGAGCAACAACGCCTGTGATCTCAACGCCGCCACTGTAGACACCGCCGACGATTGTGTAACCTTCACGGTTGAGACGGAAGCCACCTTGAGCCTCGAAGTCGGCGACCTCAACGAGCCGCTCATCGCCGGCGGCGACGCCGTGATCTACCCCGTCGTCGTCTCCAACAGTGGACCGTCCGCCGCGGCCAACGTGGCGGTGAGCGCTGCCGTGCCCGCTGATCTCGTCCTCGTCTCCCTCAGCGCCGGGGACGTGATGACCTGTACCCACAACATCGCCACGGGGACAGGCGCGTGTACGATCCCCACCATCCCTGCCGGGGACGCCGTCACCTTTTACGCCGCGGTGCGCGCCGCTTCGGCTGCCGCCACAGGGACGGTCAACGCGCTCAGCGTCGAGGTCACCACGGCGGACAACACCACCTTCAACCAGCCCAGCATCGTGGAAGAGACCCGTGTCGACGCCGTCGCCGATCTGTCTGTCACCCAAAATGGCCCACTGCGCGTGACGGTGGGCGGCAACGCCGTCTACACCCTCACCATCGCCAACAACGGCCCGTCCGACATCGCCGGGGTGGTGGTCACCGACACCCTGCCCGCGCAGATGACCTTCGTCTCCGCCGTGGGCGCGACCTGTAGCGCCACGGGCCGCGTCGTCACCTGTAGCCCCTTCGATCTGGCGGCAGGCGCGTCGCAACAGGTGATCGTCACCGCCGCTGTGGACGCTTCCGTCTGCTACGCAGGCAGCGTCACCAACAACGTCGTCATCGGCCCGGATCGCTATGTCACCGACGTGAACTACCCCGTCCTCACCCTGCCGCTGCCCGACGCCGCCAACAACCAGGCGCAGTGGACACACGAGATCGCATCCGCCGCCAACCTCTCGGTGACAAAGAGCGTGGTCAACAGCCCGGTCAACGCCGGGGACGTGGTGGAATTTGCGATTCAGGTGACCAACAGCGGCCCCGGCTGCGCCCCCAACGTCTTTGTGTTGGATGAACTCAACAGCAACGACAACCCAGACGGCCTGGAACAGGTGGAATATTACGCCTTCCAGAGTACCCAGGGCGACAACGGCGGCCTCTTTAGCGGCTGGTACTACGTCTGCACCAGCGGCATCTGTGGCCGTGGCACCCCCATGCCCGCGGGGACAACCGACACCATCCAGCTTTTTGCCCGCGTCCCCGCCGACACGCCCGCCGGCAACTACACCAACTGGGTGAACGTCTTCAGCACCGACGCGCCCGGCCCCAATGATACGCCGGTGGAAGACGCCTCCGCCCAATGGACAGTCACCGCCGATGCCGACCTCTCCATCGCCAAGACGCTGCTCACACCGGGGACAGTCGCGCCGGGTGGGCTGCTCCAATACGAAATCGTCGTCACCAACAACGGGCCGTCCGTGGCCACGGGTATCAACGTCACCGACACACTCAGCGCCGGTTTCCCGGCGGGGACACAGATCGTGGCGGCCAGCCCCGAGTGCACCGGCGCACCTGCCACGCAGATCACTTGCGCTGTGGAAAACCTGTGGCCGGGTCAACGGCTCGACTTTCTGGTAATGGTGCAGGCGGGGCTGAACGTCGCCGGCGGCGCAACCATCGAAAATTGTGCCGCCGTCAACGATCTGCCCGGCGGTGTCAACAACGCCTGCGCCGCCGCCGCCACCGTGGGCAACTCGCCGCTGCCCAACGCCAACCTGGAGATCGTCAGCATGTCCTGTTCGCCGGTGTTGCCCGGCAGCAGCACTGCCACAACCGCCTGCACGGTGATCGTCACCAACAGTGGACCGGGCACCGCCGCCAATGTCACGTTGGCGCAGCGTCTGATCAACCTCATCCCCCAGGGGACATCGCTTAGCTTCGCCACAACGCAACAGGGCGTCAACCCCAACACGCTGTGGAACTGTGCCGCCGGTTTGACCTGTAGCCGCACCGCACCCATGGCCCCCGGCGCAGTGGACACACTCACCTTCAACTTCCGCACCCTGCCCGACGCCCATCTCAACGCCTTCGGCCAGCCAATCCAGGTGCAGGCTGCGGTCACATCGTCGAATCCTGACACAAGCCTGTTCGACAACCGCGCCACCGTCTCGCCCAGCGTTGAGCCCAGCGCCGACCTGCGCGTGGACAAAGTCGCACTCAGCCAGAACCCTGCGCCGGGCGGCACCGTCCTCTTTGCCGTCACCGTCTACAACGACGGCTTTTCCGACGTTGACGGTATCGCCATCGACGATCTGATCACCAGCGGCAACGCCACCATCCTCAACATCACGCCCGCGGGGACGGTCTACATCGCCGCCGGTGCGTCGCAGCAGTTCCTGGTGACGGCGCAGATCGACGACACCGCCACACCCGGCGACACCGTCACCAACCAGGTGACGGTCAACACCAGCGGCGTGATCGATGGCCTCTCCACGCTGGCGACGGCCACCGGCTACAACGGCGCCATCAACAACGTCCTCACCGACACGGTTTCCGTCACCGTGGGCGGCGCACTGCCCGCCGCCGACATTAGCGTCAGCAACGGCATCGTCCACAACACCAGTCCGATTGTGGCGGGTGGCCTCTACTCGTTCACCGTCAGCGTCAGCAACCTTGGCCCGGCGCAGGCGCAGGGTGTGGTCGTCCACGACTTGCTGCTCAACCTGCCCGGCGCGCAGATCGTCGACGTGGTCACAGCGCCCAACTGGCTGTGCAGCGGCGCGTTGACCTGTACACGTAGCGGCCCCATGCCTGTGGCGTCTGAAACCGTCGCCACTGTCACCGTGACCATCCCGGCATCGACACCCGCCGGCGCCTACCTTCATCGCCTGGCCGCTTCGGCAGACAGCCCCGATCCTGTGCCTGCCAACAACAGCAGCGAGATCTTCAGCTTCAGCGTCACCACGCAGACGTCGCTCTCGCTCAACGTGGACGATGTCAACGCTATCCTCACCGCCGGGGACGCGCCCACGCGCCACCCCATCCAGGTGACCAACGACGGCCCGTCCGACGCCGCCAACGTCGGGGTGACGGTGACGTTGCCGCCGGGATTTGTGCTCTCGGCGTTACAGGGCGAACTGCCCATCTTCTGTAACCTGGGCGCAGCCGGCTGCACCATTCCCACCATCCCCGCCGGGAGTTCACGCACCATTTACGCCGACGTGGCCGCCCTCTCCTCGGCACTGCCCGCCGTTGACACGCCGATTCTCGAAGCCTGTATCGGCAGCACAGAGATCTGTGACACCGAAAACGGTGACGTCGTCACCCGCGCCGATCTGCTCCTGGACAAGCGCGCCACCGCCACCGTCAACGCCGGTGACACCATCACCTACACCATCGACGTGCTCAACCTCGGCCCGTCCGACGCCCAGAACGTACAGGTAATCGACACCCTGCCCACAGGCGTCACGCTGGAAAGTGCAGGCGCGTGTACGGAAAATGGGGGCGTCATCACCTGCCCGGCAACCACCCTGGCCGCGGGGGCGTCGCAAAGTTATAGCATCCTCGTGCGGACGGATGCCGCCGCGCAGCCGGGGAGCAGCCTCGAAAACGTGGCCGTCGTCAGCAGCAGCACCGCCGATCTCAACACCCTCAACAACCAGGACGGCGCCGACACCAGCATCGTCGGCCTGGCCGCACTCTCGTTGACCAAAACCGCGGGCGCGGCCACCGTCAACGCCGGCGAAAGCGTCACCTTCGACATCGTCGTCGCCAACGCCGGTCCATCCACCGCCGCCAACGTCACCGTCGAAGACGCCCTGCCTGTGGGCCTCACGCTGGTCGAAGCGTCCGTTGACCTGGGCAACGGACCGCAGCCCTGTGGCGGCGTCCTCTGTGGTGTGGGTGATCTGGCGTCGGGCACATCGGCCACGGTGCGCATCACCGCGCTTGCCGCCGCCGACCTCGCCGCGGGGACGGTTCTCACGAATGTGGCGCAGGTGCGTAGCGCCACCGCCGAAGCCGACCTGGCCGACAACCGTGCCCAAGCCGCCGTCACCGTGACGACGCTGGCGCAGATCACACTGAACAAAGAAGACCTGCTCGATCCCGTCGTCGTCAACGACCTCGCCGGTGTGGACGATCTGGCCTACATCGTCACCGTTGCCAACGTTGGCCCATCCGCCGCCGCCGCCGTCCAGGTGACGGACACCCTGCCCGCCGGTGTGGTGGGGCGGGCGTTCGTCTTCTCTTCGTCGTGGGCGGGCGCGCAACCCGGTGGACAACTGGGCACATGCAGCGGCGCGGGTGAACTGGTCTGCGATCTGGGCGCCATCCCCGCGGGCGAACAGGTACAGATCTACGTCACCGCCGACGTGCAAGACCCGCTCCTGTGCGGCACAGAAGTGACCAACCAGGCCGCGGCAAGCTGGAGCGACAGCCGCGGCGCAATCGCCGCCACGCCGGTTACCGCCGGCACCGGCCTGCTCTGCCAGAGCGGCGTCAGCGTCCAGAAAAGTGGCCCCGATACCGTCTCTTTGGGCGAGTCGGCCACCTACGTGATCACCGTCACCAACAGCGGACGATTGGCGCTGCTCGCCGGCCAGTTGACCCTCTCGGATCTGACCCCGCCGGGCCTCACCTTCGAGGGCATCACCGCCCAGAGCGGCACGTGTGCCTTCTCGGGCGCGTCACCGTGGACGAACAGCGCCACCCTCGCCGCCGGAGAGAGTTGCAGCGTTGCCCTCGAATACACCGTCAACGCCGCCGCCTGTCCGGTGGGTGTCCTCTTGAACCGGGCGCAGGTGAGTACCCAGTTCGGCGACAGCGATCAGGACATTGTCCTCACCACTGTGGCGTGTGACACCGTCCTCGACATCAGCCTCACACCCGACTTCTTCCCCGATGAGTTGGTGGCGGGCAACATCGTCGATTTCCTGATCACCGTGGCGAATCTAGGCGACGTCACCGCCTTCGATGTGGAATTGACGGGCAACGTCTTCTTCCCGCTGTTCGGGGCGCGTATTGTCGACTTCTTCCCGCAAGGCGCGTTCAGTGCCGGGGAATGTACCAACAACGGTTTCTGCAACCTGGGCGATCTGCCCGCGGGTGAAGAGATCACCGTGGTTGCGTCGGTGGAGATCGACAGCGATCAGGCGCTCTTCTTTGCCAACACACTTGTCAAAGACGCCTGTGCCGAAGCGAACAACGCCGAACGCATCTGCCTCGCCGATGTTGAACAGCGCTTCGACGAACCGATCCTCAGCGACGTGGAACTGGATATCTTCAAGCAGGTGCTCTTCGACCCGATTGTGGTGAGCGGCGGCAGCGTCTCCGCCGACGGTTTCTACATCCTCGAAGTGGCCAACGACGGTCCTTCCGACGCCTTCGGCGTGGTGATCAGCGACACCCTGCCCGTGGGCATGGTGGTAAGCGACGAACCGCTGCTCACCACCTCGTTCGGCTACGGCCCCGTCTTCTTCGACTGTAGTTTGAACGGCGACGGCATCGGTGACAGCGTTGGCTCGAATCAGCTTCTCTGTCTGCTCGATAGCCCGCTGCCCGCCGGGGAGACGGTACAGATCCTGGTGCCGGTGGGCTTTGCGCCTGCCACCGCCGCCAATTTCTGTGTCGAGCCCAACAACAGCTTCACCAATGTGGCCGAAGTGCAGTGGTTCGATGACATTGACGGCGAACAGAGCTTCCTCAGCAATGAGGTGACAAGCAACTTCGTCTGCCGCGGCGACGTGGACGTGATCAAGTCCGGCCCCGCCGTGGTCACCTACGCCGAAGCCGCCGCCGGCTTCACCTATGCCGTCACCGTGCAGAACACCGGCCCCTCGCCGATTGTGGCAGGCGCGCTCACCGTCACCGATACGCTGCCCGCCGCTCTCTTCTTCGACGCCGCGGCATTTGCCGCCGCAACGGTGGACGGCGGCGCGTGCGTCTTTGCAACGGGGGCGCAGACCGGCGACAGCGTGATTGTCTTTACCAACGGCGCGCCGTTGGGCGCGGGCGAAAGCTGCACCGTCACCTTTGGCGTCACCACAGCGCCCAATGGGCAGTCGCCCGCCGAGTCGCTCTTCGCCGCCGGGGATCTCTTCAACGTGGCGACGGTGGCCTACGGCAATGACAGGGCCCAGGCGGTTTGGCAGACGCAGATCGACTTCTCCACACAGTTGACGGTGACCAAAGCCGCGCTGACACCGGTGGTGGCCGGGCAGGAGGCGATCTTCGAGATTGTCATCACCAACACCGGCGACGCCCCCGCCTTCGATCTGCTCCTCATCGACAACGTCAATGCGCGCAGCCCCGTGGATCTGTTGGGCGCGCGCATTGTGAATATGAGCATTTTGGGCCAACCTGCCGGCCTGTGTAGCGACGGCGGCCTCTGCCGAATCGACCAATTGGCGGCGCAAGAGAGCGTCACCGTCCTGGCGACGGTGCTGGTCGACGCCGACAGCATGAGCAGCGAAGTACGCCAGCAGGCGTGTATCGCCGCCGCCAATGCCGAAACCACCTGCGCCGCAGTGACAGCCGAGATCGAGCGCGTCACCGACGTGCGCATCCGCAAGGACGATCTGGGCAATCTCCTCGTGGCGGGGGGCGCGCCGGTGCAGTACATCATCACCGTCTGGAACGAGGACGGACCGTCCACCGCCTACGACGTGGTGGTGCGCGACGACATGTTCCCTGGCTTCGTCCTTGTGGGCGATCTGGAGCCGGGCAACCAGCGCATCGACTGCCCCGACATCCCCGGCGCAGGGGACAACGTCTGCATCATCCGCGCCCTGCGCCCCGGCGACTCGGTGGAACTCTACGCCACCGTCGCCGCCGTCGCCGATGCCGTTGACGCCGTGGAAACGCCGGTGAACCAGGCCTGTATCGTGGAAATCGACGGCGTGCCCCTGGCCGAACCCGTGTGCGACACCGAAAGTACCAACGTTGTCACCCAGGCCGATCTGGCGCTTGTGAAGAACGCCCCCGCCACCGTCGGCGCAGGTGACCTCATTACCTACACCATCGACGTCTCGAACCTGGGGCCGTCGCTGGCGCAGAATGTCTCGGTGGCCGATGTCCTGCCTGCCGGGCTTGCGTTGATTTCAGTCTCGGCCAGCCAGGGCGGATGCAACAGCCTGCCCTGTGTGCTGGGGACAATGCCGGTGGGGAGCAGCGCCGTGGTCACCATCCTGGCCAGGGTGGCCGGCGACGCGCTGGTGGGCAGCAGCATCGAAAATGTGGCGACGGTGAGTGCATCCACCACCGATCCCAACCCCACCAACGACAGCGACGACGCCGACACCAGCATTGTCACCGTGGCCGATCTGAGCATCACCAAGCAGACGGCGGTGGTGACGGCGACGGCAGGCCTGCCCATCACCTACACGGTTGTGGTGCGCAACGCCGGGCCGGGACGGGCACGCAATGTGACCGTGCAAGACGCCCTGCCCCCGGGCATGACGCTACTTTCGGCCACGGTGACGCCGCCGCAGGGGGATCCCTTCCTCTGCGCGGGGACGCTCTGCGCCGTGGGTGATCTGGATGCCGGTGAAAGCGCCACCATCACGCTGATTGCCCGTGTTGATCCTGCCTACAACGGCGCAACCATCACCAACCGGGCCACGGTGACAAGCCTGGCCTTTGACCCCGCGCCGGCGGACAACGATTCCGGCCCCGTCACCACGCCGGTGACACAGCAGGCCGACCTGACAATTGCCAAGCGCAGCCTGCCTGATGTGGCGGTGCCGGGCGAGCGGCTCACCTACGAGATCACGGTGCGCAACGTCGGTCCGTCCGATGCGGCGGGGGTGACGGTGGACGATCTCCTGCCCGTGGGCTTTACGCCGCTGACGGTGCGCAGCAGTCAGGCCGGGTGTAGCAGCCTGCCCTGTACGCTGGGGACGATCCCCGCCGGCGCGTCGGCGTCGGTGACAGTGGTGGGCGCGGTGGAGGCGTCGTTGGTGGATGCGCTGGTCAACACCGCCGCGGTGACGGCGCAGACGTCGCTGGTGAACACGGCGGACGACAGCGTCACCCTCAGCACGCCCATCTCCGCCCTGGCCGATCTCTACATACAGAAGTTCGGCACACCTACGGTCAACGCTGGTGAGGCCATCGCCTACACCCTCCGTGTGGTGAACCAGGGGCCCAGCGACGCCCAAAATGTGCAGGTAATCGACAGCCTGCCCCCTGGCGTCAACGTAACTGGCGATGGCGGCTGTACCCTGGCCGACGGCGCGCTGACCTGCGTCCTCGGCACAGTGGCGGCAGGGCAGACAGCGCAGATCGATCTCTCTGCGACGGCGGCCATCACACTGTGGCCGGGGACACGCCTGGAAAATCGCGCCACAGTGACATCGTCCACCCCGGATCGTACCCAGGCCGACAACGTGGCCGTGGCCGCCACCAACATTGTGGGCGCGGCCGATCTGAGCCTTTCCCAAAGTGGGCCGGGGACGGTTGTGGCCGGTACAGAGATTCAATACACCATCGTCGTCACCAACAACGGCCCGTCGCTGGCGCGTGGCGTCGACGTAAGGGATTCCCTGCCGTCGGGGCTGACGCTGCTCGAGGCGACGATCCAGCGCAGCGGACGCAGCCTGCAACTGTGCGGCGGCACCGTCTGCCAACTGGGCGAAATGGTGCTGGGCGAAAGTGCTGTGGTGACGCTGCGGGCACTGGTGGGCCCGAACCTGCCCGCGGGGACGATACTCACCAATACGGCAACGACCTTCTCCGTCACCGAAGACGGCAACCCGGCCAACAACAGCGCAAGCGTTGAGACCGTGGTGATCACTTCTGCCGACATCCAAGTCTCTGTGCTGGATCTGAGCGATCCGGTGCAACCGACGGGTGGCTTTGTCTACGACATTTCGTTGACCAACAACGGCCCGTCGATGGCGCGCGGCGTTGTCATCACCAGTGTGCTGGACAGCAACGTCACCTTTGCCTCCATCAGCCCACTCTGCCCATTTAACGACGGCCTGCTGGTCTGTAATGTGGGCAACCTGGCCGTAGGCGGCAGGGTGCGCTTCCTCTTGGCCGTCGTCGCCGCGGACGTGCCCAACGGCACGCTGCTGGTCAACACGGTCACAGCGACGACCACCACCCCCGATCCGCTGCCCGAAAACAACACCGCCAGCGAGATCACCATAGTGCAGCTTGGGTTCGGCCCTAGTTCGGATATAGGCGTAAGCAAGTCGGCGTCGCAGCCGGTGGTGGATGCAGGCAGTCTGGTGACCTACACCATGGTGATCAGCAATGCGGGGCCGGCGGAAGCCGCCGATGTGAAGCTGATCGAGGTGATCCCGCCGGGGACGCGACTGGTGGGGATTCGGGTGAACAACCCGGCTTTTGCCAGCGCCACCTGTGCCCTCAGTGGCCTCTGCCTGTTGGGCAAGGTGCCTTTGGGCGTCAATGTCATCGTGACGGCGACGCTGTTGGTGGAGCGAAACTATGCCGACATCCTGGTCAACAACCTGGTGACGGTCATCTCTGATCAGATCGATCCACAGCCGCGCAACAACATCGCCGTTTCGGTGGTGGAGGTGATCCCCTTTGTGGCGCTACCCTCTGTGCGTATTGAGAAAGCGCTTTCGCCTACCGGCGCCGCCGTTAACGGCATCGTGCCTGTGGGTGAGCGCATCACCTTTACCATCGACATTGCCAACATCGGGGAATTGCAGATCGTGGACATGCCGCTGTTCGACACCTACGATCCCACCAAACTCGTCTTTGTGCGGGCGTCGCCGCCGCCCAGCAACAGCTCGCTGGGCGTAATACGTTGGGACAATCTATTGCCGGGTGTGGTGTCGTTGGCGCCGGGCGATTCGTTCCAGGTGATCACAGTCTTTGAAACGGTGGGCAGCAGCGCAACCTCTATAGACGGCGTCACCGAGAACATTGCCCTTGTCAACGCGGCTGAGGGGCAAAACGGCGAAACGGCCCCGGCCGTCAGCAGCGTGGCCACCGTCAAGATCACCTCGCCCAGTGTGTCCATCCGCAAATCGGTGGATGCGTCGACGCCCACGGTGGTGCTGCCGGGCGATTTGATCACCTTCAGCATCACGGTGAGCAATACCGGCGACACGCGCCTGACCACGATCCCCGTGGTCGACCGCTTTGACGACAACCACCTGGCTTTCGTTTCGGCAGAGATTGCGCCGACGGCGATCTTGGCCGAGGAAGTGCGCTGGGCCGATGTGGGCGATCTGGAAGCGGAGGAGACGCTGAGTTTCACCGTCACCTTCCGCCTGATCGCTGATGTGCCCTTCGTGAACAATGTGGCGGCGCTGGGGGTTGTGCTTGACGCCAATGGCGACAGCGCCTTCGACAACTCGACCGGCCAGATGTTGGCAGAGGTGGGGGTGGCGCGCCTGGGCTTTGAACTTGATGCCCTGCCTGCGCCGGGCACAGAGATCCGCCCCGGCGATGTGATCACCTACTACCTGCGCCTGCACAACCGTGGCGGCATCCCCTTGAGCAACGCCACCCTGCTGACACAGGTGCCCGAGGGCACCACACTGCTGCGCTTCGACGAAGTGCCGTCGCCGCTGGGGGCCATGTCTGCGCCGTTGTCCATCGTCCCTGCCACGGGCGATGGCACCGTCTACCAGTGGAAGTTCGCCATGTTAGAGGTGAACCAATCTTTCGAGACGCTGATGATTGTGCAGGTAGACAGAGAGAGCACACGCCAGGTGATCAGCATGGACGCCGTCTATGGCAGCGACGAAATTGCAACAGGGCAATCCAATGAGTTGACCCATCCGCTCAGCCCCACGGCCATCACGCTGGACGCCTTCACCGTGGAGCAGACGGCGGACGGCGTCCTTGTGCGCTGGCAGACGGCGGCTGAGGTGAATTCGTGGGGCTTCTACGTGTTGCGCAGTGTCTACGGTGAAGGAGTGCCGGTGCGTGTCAACACCACGCTGATCCCCGCCACCGGCGCCGGATCGGCCTACGAATACGTCGACACCGGCGCCCTCGCCGGTATCAACGAAGGCATTGTCTACGAGTACTGGCTGCAAGAGGTGGAACTCGACGGCGATCTCATTGAGTATGGTCCCACCCTGATCGGGCAGGGGGTGGAACGGATCTTCCTGCCGACGGTAGCGCGGTGATTGTGGGGGGGAATGGCCTGAAGATTTTCGTCGGATAGATATTCATCCAGCGGCGCTCCTTGCAGTTGACGTAAGTGACGTACGTAGGCGTCGAGCTTCTGCAAGCGCGTTGCGATGACCCTGGTATCCATGTCCAAGTCCTTGCTCTTGAATCTGAAAGACCTTGAACTGCAACAACAACGGCGCCAGATTGAGCGCCACCACATCGAGCCGGGTATTCAGGTTACTTTCGAGTAGCGTACCCACCGCCAGGCTATGGCTGAAAATTGCATCCCGATCCAGCGCAGATGAAAAGAGCAAGGCCACATCAACGTCGCTCTGCTTGTGTGCTTTGCCGGCGGCAACAGAGCCAAAGAGATAGGCAGCGATGAGATCCGGCATTGGCTTCAACAATTCGTGCAGCCGTTGCACAAGCAACGGACGCTCCTCCGTTGCTGTTGGTGTGAGACCCATCGGGTTTCCTCCCGTAATCGTAACGCTTCAGGTGCATCGTACCTGAAATTGAAGTGCTGCCTTCGTGAAGAATACGCTGTCTTTGATGACGATCAAAGCATATAACGACGTGTTGACGTGTAGACCTCGTCGGTCGCGTTGTGGGTATCGCCAATGCAGCATCACGTCGTCAACACAACAACGGCTCTCTCCCTGCTTCACTGGCTCAACACGTCCCCAATCCCCAGTCCCCAATCCCTCCCCAAAAACACCAACTTATCACCAACTTATACATCCCATAAGCACCAGGCTTACTCAGATCACAATTCAATAGCGCAAGCTTACATCATTTCTCCTAAGACTTTGTCTTTACGCCCATTTTTGCTGCATCTAATTAAGTCTATGCTCTTGACTTTGCGCATTTTCGTCGATATGATGACAAACACCAAAGGCAAATCGCTACCACGACGTTCATCTCTCCTTCCATCGCCGACCGTGGCAGCCGACACCCCAATGTCGGGGAAGATTTTTCCAGGTTGAAAAACTGACGCCGTTCTTCCTACTGCACCATTTGTAGGTTGGCAGTTGTGTTTTTCATGTGGTTCGTTTGGACGTGAGCGGTGTGACGCACCGGCCACAATCAGGTGCGCATGAGGCAAATCCGCCTGGTCGGTGGGGTGCCTGTGTGGGTGAAGAAGTGTGTAGAGACCATCTGAGTGTCTCTCTGTTTTCTGAGGAATCTGTTTCGTATGTCGATGCCCATTACGCTTGAAACAGTTGTCGCCCGTTTCCATAGCCGCCAGGCCCAGATTGCCGTCATCGGCCTGGGCTATGTGGGCCTGCCCCTGGCTGTAGGCTTTGCCGAAGCCGGCTACCGCGTCCACGGCATTGACGTTGACGTCAACAAAGTAGACGCCATCAACCGCGGCGAATCGTACATCGAGGACATCCCGTCCGCCCGGCTGGCAGCGTTGACAGGGATTGGGGATCGGGGACTAGGGACTGGGGACCGGCGCGCAGCGACCGGCGCGCAAAGCCAACCTCTGCCCCAATCACTAATCACCAATCACCAATCCCCCGCCCTCTCCGCCACCACCGACTTCAGCGTCCTCGCCGCCTGCGACGCCGTGAGCATCTGCGTGCCCACACCGCTTAACAAGACGGGCGACCCGGACATCTCCTACATCGTCGCCGCCGCCGAGGCCGTAGGCCGCTACCTGCACCCAGGTATGGTCGTGGTGCTGGAATCGACGACCTACCCCGGCACGACACGCGAGGTGGTGTTGCCGATTTTGCAAAAGCAATGGGGATTGGTGATTGGTGATTGGGGATTGGGGGGAGAAGCAGAGGCGCTATCCCATAACGCAAACGGCGCTGTACATGAGACTTCTGCCCAATCACCAATCACCAATCCCCAATCACCTCTCCCCGGTCGCGACTTCTTCCTCGCTTTCTCACCCGAACGCATCGACCCGGGCCGCACCGATTGGACGGTTCACAACACGCCCAAGGTGATCGGCGGCATGACCGAGGCGTGCCGCACGGCGGCGACAGCCTTTTACGCCGCCACGATTGAACGGTTGGTGCCGGTCTCTTCGCCAGATGTGGCCGAAATCGCCAAACTCTTCGAGAACACCTTCCGCTCGGTGAACATTGCCCTGGCCAACGAGCTACTGCTCATGTGCGACAAACTGGGCATCGACGCCTGGGAGGTCATTGACGCCGCCGCCACCAAGCCCTTCGGCTTTATGAAGTTTACGCCGGGGCCGGGGCTGGGCGGTCACTGCATCCCCATCGATCCGCTCTACCTTTCGTGGAAGCTGCGCACGCTGGAATACAAGGCCCGCTTCATCGAACTGGCCAGTGAGATCAACACCGACATGCCTCGCTACTGGGTGCAAAAGGTGCAGGACGCGCTCAACGAGGCGGGTAAAGCAGTGAAGGGCAGTAAGGTGTTGGTGCTGGGCGTGGCCTATAAGAAAGATGTGAGCGACCTGCGCGAGTCACCCGCGTTGGACATTATCCACCTGCTGGAGCAGCGGGGGGCAACAGTGCAATACCACGATCCGCATGTGCCGGTGATTGTGTATGAGGGGATCGAGATGACGAGCGTGCCCCACCTGGATGTGGCGCTGGCTGAGGCCGACTGTGTTGTTGTCGTGACGGATCATTCAGGCTTCGATTGGGGTTGGATTATGGAGAGTGCCGAACTGTTGGTGGACACCCGCCACGTTACCCGGCAGGCTGTGCAATTTGAACCGATTGGAGCCATCCAATGAATAGCACAACCCAAGACACTCACCTGCAAAATCACGACTGGCCCGACAGCAAAACCTTCTGGCAGGACAAGATCGCCATCGTCACCGGCGGCTCAGGCTTCCTGGGTTCGCACGTGGTAGACAAACTGCGCGAACGCGGCGCCGCCGGCATCGTCATCCCCCGCCGCGCCGACTACGACCTGCGCGATGTGGAGGCGATCCGTCGGCTGTTTACGGATGTGTTTGCGCAGTATGGGATAGAGGCCGATGGCGAATTGCGGATTGCGGATTGCGCACAGCAGTCAAACAGTGTCACCGCGCACGCTACCAACCCATCGTCGACCAATGGGACCGGACACTCGACCGATCCCCAGTCCCCAGTCCCCAGTCCCCAATCCCTAATCATCATCCACCTCGCCGCCCACGTGGGCGGGATCGGCATCAACCGCGAAAAGCCTGCCGAGTTCTTCTACGACAACCTGATGATGGGCACGCAGTTGATGCACGAGGCATGGCAGGCCGGGGTGGGCAAGTTTGTGGCCATCGGCACCGTCTGCTCCTACCCCAAACACACGCCCATCCCCTTCAAAGAAGAGGATCTGTGGAACGGTTACCCCGAGGAGACCAACGCGCCCTACGGCCTGGCCAAGAAGATGATGCTGGTGCAGAGCGAAGCCTACCGCCAGCAATACGGCTTCAACTCCATCTTTCTGCTGACGGTGAACCTCTACGGCCCACGCGACAACTTCGACCTGGAGACCAGCCACGTAATCCCGGCGCTGATCCGCAAATGCCTGGAGGCCAAAGAACGTGGCGACGATCACATGGTGGCCTGGGGCGACGGTTCGCCTACGCGCGAATTCCTTTATGTAGAAGACGCCGCCGAGGGCATTCTGCTGGCCGCGGAACGCTACAACAGCAGCGAGCCGGTGAACCTGGGCAGCAGCTATGCGATCAGCATCAAGGAACTGATGGAGACGATTGCACAGGTGACGGGGTTTGAGGGGAATATTGTGTGGGATACGAGCAAACCAAACGGGCAGCCAAGAAGAAAACTGGATGTCGAGAAAGCAAAAAACTTGTTTGGTTTTTTGTCACAAACCTCATTTTTAGATGGTTTGAAACAAACGGTCATCTCATATAAGAGTACAGTGAGTAATCTCGAGTTCAGTGTCATCAATTGAGGGCAAACGGTTGACTAACCGACTACCAAGCCGACATCGTGCAGCCTCTTTCACACTTATTGGTAACGATCCGCATGTGCCGGTGATTGTGTACGAGGAGATTGAGATGACGAGTGTGCCCCATCTGGATGTGGCGCTGGCTGAGGCCGACTGTGTTGTCGTCGTGACTGTTCACGCTCTTTTCAATTGGGACGAGATCGCAACGCATACAGATGTCCTAGTCGATACGCGGCATATTACCGTTACATTCTCTGTAGCTTAACCAAGTGGAAGAATAATTGGGTATTGACCTAAGTGACGGAGAACGCCACCTACCAAATTGATTAGGTAGCTACACCTCCCGGTACGCCCCTCTGGTCGTCGCTGGTTTCAACTTCTGGGTTTCGCATACCGAATCGTTCAAAAGTGGTACTACTTTGAAAGTCAGAATTTTTTAACACAAGAAACAAAGGGTTTCAAAGTAACATTACTTTTGGCCATACTGTGGCTTTCTCTTGATTACATAAGTTCTGAGATGCACGATAACTTGCAATGCTACGAACGCAATCTGTTATATCCGATGGCTTATGGGTATTAACTCTTCAAGTCCTATCGGCGGTTGGACAACTAATTGGAATTCGCCTACTAACGAGTACGCTGTCGCCGACAATATTTGGTGAAGTTAGTCTGTTGATAGGCATTATCGGCTTAGTCGCTGGTGCATTGATTAATCCGACTATGCAAGCATTACTTCGTTTTTATCCGGAATATCAGCGTAACAATCAAGTCCATTTGTTAAACAAGGCCATAAATCATCATTTGCGGAAACTTGCTATTTTGGCAGTACCCTTAATGGTTGTGGCAGTCTTGTTATCTTTGTACATAGGCTGGCCTAGTTCGGTGGATTTGGCTCTACTAGCAGTGTTAATTGGTGTCGAAATGATACGTATGAGGTCTACAGCAGTACTAAATGCTGTTCGCTATCATCGTATCTACGGACTTTGGAGTTTGGTTGAATCATGGGGAAAGCCTGCATTTGCATCTCTACTAGTGATACTACTACAAGCCCCTTCGTCACAAGTGGTGTTATTTGCATACCTTTGTGTTTCACTGTTCGCCTTATTGATATTCAAAAACTATCTACCTTCAGTTGAGCCTTCTATAAAGAATGTACCGAAAGAACTCAAGCAACAAATTTGGAAGTATACGCTTCCACTACTGCCTTTAGGAATTCTTGGATGGATTTCGGGAACATTTGATCGCTATATCATCGGTTTCCTATTATCACCTACAGATGTTGGTCTTTACGTCGCAATGTATGCTGTTGCAAGTCGCCCCATGATGATGCTTTCAACAGTGGCTGAAAACACTATTCGGCCAGTTTATCAGCGTGCTGCCATAGAGGCAGATACGCAGAAGATGCTGTTCTACTTGCGAAGCTGGATACTTGTGATCCTGATTGGCGCAAGTATAACCCTTGCCATCACTTACTACGGTCATGACTTGATTGCTAATATGTTACTTGGGGAGCAGTTTCATTCAGTATCTTACTTAATGCCGTGGGTTGTTGGAGGATATACACTACTTGGACTGTCAAGTATACCGACCCGAATTTGCTATGCCCACAACCGTACTGATTATGTTCTATCAATTGTTGTTGTCGGCTCGGTAACTTCCGTTGTCCTAGGATACATTGCCACGTACTACTGGGGGTTACTAGGATCTGCAGTGGTTACCCCTGTTTACTTCGGCATGCAGTTCTTAGTAGCAACTGTACTTAGTGCTCATATATGGTCATTACTTTTGAGCCGGAAGGATTCTCGTGAAGATAGTTAGCAAACTACTACTATATGCAGCTCGAATACTTCCACGAGGGTATTGGCGTGTAATGCGATATGCAGCCGAACATGATACAGATCTATGGGATTATCCAATCCCGCTCAAGCATTATCCCAATTCGATAATCAGGGCGGACCTAAGGGAAAGTGTGTACGCTCCAATTTACAGAACCGGCCAAATACCTCATCAGATTGGACTTGATCGGTTAGCCAAAGAACTAATTCAACCTGGCTTTATTGTTATTGATGTGGGCGCGAATATTGGGTACACAAGTCTTATGTTCTCAAATCTAGTCGGACCGAACGGGAAGGTTATCGCTATTGAACCTTCACCGCGTACTTATGCGCTGCTATCACGTACGTTAAAAGGTACAGAGAATACAATCTGCCTAAATGTTGCAGCATCTCATACCAGGGCGGTACTGGATTTTTATGTTCCAGAATCCTTAGATCTTGCAAGCTCTACATATTTAGACAAGGCGGAACGAGTCTCAGTTCAATGTGAAACTATTGATGGTATAACTTCTCAGTTTGGGTATCCATATCTAGTGAAAATTGACGTAGAGGGAACTGAGCCAGACGTATTTCAAGGTATGAGAAAGACTCTGCAACATTCAAGCCTTCCTATTCTGATTTTTGAAGCATTAACTCAGAGGACATTGCTGGAGTGCATATATATAGTTAACCAGATATCCGTAAACAAGTACAAATACTACCGACTTGGCTGTAATGGTGCATTACTGAACGTTGATTCACCCTTCGGTAGTTCTGATTATGTAGCCCTACCTATCAAGCCAACAGGATCTGTCCGAATTGACTAATTCCTATCGCACTCATCTTTATGCCCACTACGGATCGAACTTCCAAGATACTCCTCAAGAATTCGACCTGGGAGCATCAAGACGCTGGGGTAAAGCACGTAGGTACCAGCTTCGTGGATGGCTACCACAGGATCATTCTGCGAAAATCCTTGACTTAGCCTGTGGCAGAGGCTGGCTCCTACACTTCTTCAAGGATCAAGGATACGAAAATGTGTATGGTGTTGACATCAGCCCAGATCAGGTGGCTCATGCCAAACAAATCACACCAAACGTTGTTCAAGGTAGCATCTTTGATTACCTAAGTAGCCATCCACAAGAGTTCGATCTTATTACTGGTTTTGATATCTTGGAACACTTAACAAAAGATGAAGCACTTCAATTGTTTTCGCTTTCGTATTCCTCACTTAAGCCCGGTGGAGCAATTATTCTGCAAACACCTAATGCTGCTGGACCTTGGGGTGGTTATTACTTTTTCAGTGACTTAACCCATGAACTTGGGATTAATACAAACAGCCTGCGACGATTGATGCGCATGTTTGGTTATGAAAATTTTGAAGTACGGGAATGTTCTCCTGCACTCTGGGGATATTCAGTCGCTTCGACGGGGCGTGCGCTGCTTTGGCAGGTTATACGGCTTTGGTTCATGGTCTGGAATTTGATTGAAATTGGTACAGTTGGAGATCGGATTTACACACGTAACCTAGTTGTTAAAGGGGTTCGGCCACATATATGAAAATTTTGTATGTGGGTCAGTTATGGGAAGGAAGTACGTGTAGAGAACGACTAAAGGCATTAGTGTCTATGGATCACGAAGTTGTACCATTTGACACCTCTAACTGGGAACGCTGCCAGAATCGACTGCTGCGCAGCATTGCTCACCGTCTTAACATTGGCCCAGTCGTAGGCTCTTTGAACGCTCAACTTAAAGCAAACGCGCATGAAATTGGCAAAATTGACGTGATTTGGATCGATAAAGGGAAGTGGATAGAAAAGGAAACTCTACAAGAATTGCAGAGAAAGACACGAGGCATACTGGTGCATTACACACTCGATGCACACTTTTATGCCAATCGCTCCCCTCAGTTCCAGTCTGCATTACCGGAATATGATCTAGCCGTCACAACTAAAACCTTCGAAATCGATCTCTACAAACAGTGCAAAGCAAAGAACGTTTTACTTGTGCTCCAGGGCTATGATCCTCGCTTCGAAGGCTATGAAAAGCCGACCAAGACTGATTTGAGGCTAAACTCTGATGTTGCCTTTGTCGGTCATTACCAGCCTCATTATGCAAACAGATTACGTGCAGTCTCAAATGTCGATTGTCAATTATCAGTATGGGGCCCAAGATGGCCTCGATACGCCTTGACCCACCAATGGGCACGAGGGTACGTAAAAGGCGATGGGCTATGGGGGCAGGATTACCTTGATGCATTGGGACATACCAAGATAGCCCTTGGTTTGCTTGGTAAACATATTCCAGAGACTACAACTACCCGTACATTCGAGATTCCAGCATCTGGTACGTTTTTATTAGCAGAAAGAAATGAAGTTCATCTTGCATTATTTAAAGAAGGAGTTGAGGCCGAGTTCTTTGACTCTGACGATGAGCTACGCGATAAACTTCATTACTATCTGTCTAAAGATAGTTTAAGACAACGTATTGCAAAGGCAGGAAGGTCCCGTGCAATCAAGAGTGGCTATTCAAGTCTTTGTCAACTGCACAAAGTTATTGATGAGATTGAGTTATTGAGAGGTTAGTTTTACTTTGAGTAGGCTACTTACACTTCGTAATCTTTTAATCGTTTTTCTCTTTTGGCTACCTTTCTATCTTTTTATCGAAAGCGCTACTGCAGATAGTAATTGGCTTTGGTGGTCCAGTTTATCGACAACAATCCTAATCCTGATTGGAAGTCTGTCAGTAGCATTTTCGCTCGTTGTTGAATCACCGATACGACTATGGTACCCAATAACATGGTTCCTCGTAAGTGCAGGGGTATATTACGGTTTTGGGCCATTATTATACTATTTTGGACGTGATGCAACGGTGGCCTTTGCTGACAACTTCTTCCCTGTTAGATTAACGGATCTCTATCATGTCAACATACTAGTTCTCGTCGGATTGATCTTCATTATTGGAGCTTACCTCACTCTCAAAAATACTCATGGACGAGGTGTTGATGCGTCGCATAGTTCATTAAACACGATACGCGTTTACCATGACTACCTTCGAGTGATACTTACGCTATTTTTATTTATTGGAATTCCGATCCGTTACCTTGTGTGGATACCCTACGTTTTTGGTTTTGGCTCATTCATAGTACCTGGTTCGATTGCCATCTTGGGTAACTTAGCGATCTTGAGTTTTGTCCTACTACTCATACTTGCTTACAAATATAACCGAAACTATTTTGTATTGTTTGGTATTTTGTTTGCCTTTGAGTCGACGATAGTGTTCCTGTCACTTAGTAAACAAGCAATTTTGGAGGTTGTTATAATCTTAGTTTTGGCTGCAACGTTAATCGGGGTGCGCATCAAGCAAATACTGGTTGTTGCACTGCTAGTTGCTGTAATTTACATAAGCTTCTTGTCACCATTCGTCACTTTTGCACGGGAGGAGTTCAGGGCGCACGGACTACAATCTCTGTCCGACGCATATATAGCATTGACTGAGTTTTTTGGTGAACAAACAGGTAATGGTTCACATAGCTACGAGGCTCAACAGTGGTGGTCGCGATTGAACTATGCAAATGCACAGACATTTAGCATACGTGCTTACAATCTAGGTTATCAAGGTAGCACTTACGAACAAATTCCATATGTTTTTATACCGCGCATCCTTTTTCCAGGAAAACCTGCTCTAACGACAGGTACATATTTCAATTATTTAGTTAACGGGAATCCCGACTCTGCTTCATCTCCTACAGTTTTTGCAGAAGCATTCTGGAATGGAGGATGGCTATATGTAGTTCTAACTGCCATATATCTTGGAGGTATTTACTACGCATTCGAAGCTTATGCAGTAAAACAACTGACTGCATTTCGTTTTCAATATCTACCAATAATCTGGATGGGTATTACTATGGGCTATCGACATGATGGCTGGTTCGTGCCCACCTTTCTTTCGGCAGTAGTCATTGCTATCGTATTACACTTTCTCTTAACCGTGATTTTTCGCCTACTCACCCAGTCTACCAAGTTATACGATGAAAGTTACTTATTACTCGCGACGACCAACAAGTAGAAACTTCAGCATTGAACGTGTATTCCAAGATGTTGTTGAATCTCTGCCAGCAAATGTTCAGAGCTATAATCTAGTATCTAGATATCCTAGTCGTGGCCTGTTCTCTAGGGTTTACAACATACTTGAGGCTCCGTTCTATCAAGGAGACATTAACCATGTAACTGGTGATGTACACTATCTCACCTACTTACTTGATAAGAAACGCACTCTACTCACTGTACATGACTGTGTTAGTTTGAACCGTACAAAAGGTTTAAAGAAGCTGCTGTTATTTCTCATCTGGTATTGGCTTCCCTCTAAATGCTGCCAACTAATTAGTGTTATTTCAAACTCAACACGTGACGAACTATTGCAATACCTGCCGGAAGCAGAAGCCAAAATTCGGGTTGTGCCGAATCCAGTTTCATCATCATTCGTCTTTTTTCAAAAGGAATTTGACTCTTCACAGCCTGTATTACTTCAAGTTGGAACTGGTCCAAATAAGAATTTAATTCGTGTCTGTGATGCTCTTAGGGGAATTCCGTGCCATTTAAGGATTGTTGGAAAGCTATCGAATAAACAGATTGTAGCTTTGGAAAGAAACTTTATCCAGTTCTCGGCAACTTCAAACATTACCGATTTACAAATGGTAGAGGAATATCGTAACGCAGATATTGTTATTTTTGTCTCAACGTACGAGGGTTTTGGCCTACCTATCCTAGAGGCACAAGCAACTGGTCGTCCTGTTATCACAAGTAATATGGGGCCTATGCCAGAGGTAGCAGGTGGTGCTGCACATTTGGTTGACCCATACGATGTGAATTCGATTCGAGTCGGCTTGCAGTTAGTGATGGGAGACAAAGTATATCGAGACGAGTTAATCCGTAAAGGTAGAGAGAACGCCTCGAAGTATCATCCACATGCAGTTGCTCAACAGTACTGTGAACTATATCAAGAATTGTTGGTGTCCTAAAGATGAGTGCAAAACAGCTGAATAGGAGACACTTAGGACTTGATGCCTCAAACCTACGGGGGGGCGGTGGAGTAACACATTTGATCGAGTTGCTAAGACATGCTCAACCCCAGGAGTTTGGGTTCGAACGGGTAACTGTTTGGGCCGGCTTATCTACTTTAGCGAAATTGGAAGACCGAGTGTGGCTAAACAAACAACACAATCCTTTCTTGGATCGACCTCTGCCGTACCGTGTTTACTGGCAGACACATCTACGCGACCAAGAAATAAAACAGGCGGATTGCGACTTCCTTTTTGTTCCTGGAGGTAATTATAGTGGCTCTTTCCGTCCTTTCGTAACCATGTCCCGAAATCTACTGCCTTTTCAATGGTCGGAAGCACGACGCTATGGTCTTTCTTTAATGCTTTTCAAGCTGTTGGCATTGCACTACACCCAATCACACACGATGCAGCGGGCAGATGGCGTGATCTTTCTAACCGAGTATGCGCGTGATGTAGTGATGAGTGATATAAAACAGATCCGCGGTCAATCAATAGTAATTCCGCATGGTATCAACAAAGAATTCGCTTTCCCGCCGCGACCACAGAAGTCGATTGATCAGTATTCAACTCAGAATCCATTTCGTATCCTGTATGTGTCTATCGTAGATGTATACAAACATCAGTGGCACGTCGCTGAAGCTATCGCAGCGCTGAAGCACAAAGGATTGCCGGTTCGTTTAGAATTGATCGGTCCAGCCTATGGTCCTGCGCTCAAACGACTGAAAAGGGCTTTAAGCAAGTTTGATCCGGGAGAACAATTTATTCATTACCGTGGGGCTGTTTCATATCCTGAATTGCATAGAGAGTACCAACAGGCAGATATGTTTGTGTTTGCATCTACTTGTGAAACTTTTGGCCAAATTGTGACTGAAACCATGTCTGCTGGTTTGCCAATCGCCTGTTCCAATACAGGCACTATGCGGGAACTGCTAAAGGAAGATGCAGTCTATTTCGATCCAGAACAGCCATCTGAGATTGCTGACTCTTTGCTGGTATTGCTACGAGACCCAGCAAAGCGAAAAATGATGGCGGATTCTGCTTATGAACGAGCCAAGACTTACTCTTGGGAACGATGTGCGCATGAAACCTTTGACTTTCTTGAAAATGTAATACGAACATTATAGAAGATTCTAGCATGAATGGACCTACACAAGAGATGTTCGCCGATAAAACACTACTCATCACTGGCGGGACCGGCACCTTTGGTAATGCTGTTCTCCATCGTTTTTTGCGAACCGACATCGCCGAGATCCGCATCTTCTCGCGTGATGAGAAGAAGCAGCACGATATGCGATTGGCGTTCAATAACCGCAAACTCAAATTCTACATTGGCGACGTGCGACGCCCTGAGAGTTTACTGGATGCTATGACTGGCGTAGATTTTGTCTTCCATGCGGCTGCCCTCAAACAAGTACCGTCTTGCGAGTTCTACCCCATGGAAGCAATGATGACCAATGCCTTCGGCACAGAGAATGTTATGAACACAGCCATTGCTGCCGGCGTCAAAAACGTGGTTGTCCTGAGTACCGACAAAGCGGCTTATCCTGTCAATGCCATGGGCATCTCCAAAGCCATGATGGAAAAATTGGCGGTGGCGAAATCGCGCGTCGCCGCTGACCGCGGGTGCACCATCAACATCACCCGATACGGCAACGTGATGGCCTCGCGTGGCTCAGTGATCCCGCTGTTTATTGACCAGATTAAAGCAGGCAATCCACTGACGGTGACAGATCCGCACATGACCCGCTTTATGATGAGCATCGATGACGCCGTGGATCTGGTGCTTTACGCGTTTGAGAACGGCCAGCCAGGCGATCTCTTTGTGCAGAAAGCACCCTCCGCCACCATTGAAACGCTGGCCCGCGCTTTGCTTCAAGTGTTCGATGCCGATAACGCAATCCAGGTCATGGGCACCCGTCACGGTGAAAAGCAGTATGAGACCTTGCTTACTCGTGAGGAAATGCTGCGCTCTACTGATCTGGACTACTACTTTAGCGTTCCGGCTGACAACCGTGATTTGAACTATGACGCCTACTTTACGCAGGGCAAGAAACCGCTGTCGCAGCAAGAGGATTACAACTCACACAATACACAGTTGCTATCCGTCGACGAGATGGCAGAGGTGTTACGCAAACTGGTATATGTTCAGCAGGAACTGGCCCAAAGCCGATCACGAGAGTTGAGTATCATATGAAGATTCTAGTCACTGGTTCTGAAGGGTTTATCGGCAGCAATCTATGTGTCTGGCTACGGCATAAGCCGGATGTCGAGGTGTTAGGTTTCGACCGTGATCATACACAAGCTGAACTGCGCAATGCGCTGCAATCGGCAGACTGTATCGTTCACCTGGCCGGCGTCAACCGTCCGCAGTCTGTTGAGGAGTTTCAGACAGGCAATGTCGATTTAACCGCCGCGATCTGTCAGCAATTGATTGAGCAAAAACGCTCTGTCCCCATCCTGTTTTCGTCCTCGATCCAGGTTGAA
Source organism: bacterium (assembly GCA_016124945.1). Lineage (GTDB taxonomy): Bacteria > Chloroflexota > Anaerolineae > Caldilineales > Caldilineaceae > RI-153. The sequence goes on from WGMT01000027.1 coordinate 86,672, forward strand.
CTGGACAATCCCTACGCAGAGAGCAAACGGCAAGCGGAAACTGTATTGAGTGAGTATGCCCGGCAGAGTGGCGCTCGTGTCGTCATCTTTCGTTTTTCAAATCTGTTTGGCAAATGGTGCCGCCCTAATTACAACTCGGTGGTTGCTACCTTCTGCCACAACATCGCCAACGGCATCCCCATCACCATTTCCGATCCAAATCGCGCCATCGACTTTGTCCATGTGGATGACGCGATCCAAAGTCTCTGGCATGAAATTAGCCGGTGCACAATGGGCGACCAACCCAAAGAGGCTGTTGAACAAGTTGTATTTCGTAATGCCGAGCCGCGTTATACCGTCACTTTAGGTGAACTGGCAGCGCTGCTACAATCCTTCCTCTGCAGTCGAGAAACCCTGATTTTGCCGGATTTCAGCAATCCTTTTGTCCACAAGCTTTACGGCACGTTTCTCTCGTATCTAGGGCAGGATGCGTTTGCCTATAATCTGCTGCAACGGAGTGATCCGCGCGGCGCATTGGCTGAATTCGTCAAATCTGCTTCTTTCGGCCAAATTTTCGTCTCGCGCACCAATCCTGGTGTAACGCGCGGCAATCACTATCACCACGCCAAAACTGAGAAGTTTCTTGTGCTCGAAGGTGAGGCGGTCATTCGCTTTCGCCACATCAAAAGCGATGATGTGAGTGAATATAAAGTACGGGGTAAGGACTTCCGCGTCGTCGATATTCCGCCAGGTTACACACACTCGATTGAAAATGTCGGCGCGAGCGAATTGATCACCCTCTTTTGGGCCAGTGAGATTTTCGATGCACAAAGACCTGACACAGTGTGGGAAGAGGTACTGACATGAAGGTCGCCACAATTGTCGGTACCCGCCCCGAGATTATCCGTCTTTCGCGGGTTATGGCCACGCTTGACCGTTATATGGAACACATCATCATCCACACCGGCCAAAATTACGACTACGAACTCAACCAAATTTTTTTCGACGATCTGTCTTTACGCAAACCGGACTTTTTTTTAGAGGCAGCGGGCGCGTCCGCCGCTGAAACCATCGGGCTGGTCATTGCCCGAACGGATGCAGTGTTGCGGGCACAGCAGCCGGACGCCGTGCTGATCTTAGGCGATACCAACAGTTGTCTGGCCGCCATCGCCGCCAAACGGCTAAAAATCCCCATCTTTCATATGGAAGCGGGCAACCGTTGTTTTGATCAACGTGTGCCCGAAGAGATCAACCGTAAAATCGTCGATCACATCAGCGATGTGAACATGCCATACTCACAGATCTCTCGTGAATATCTGCTGAGCGAAGGACTACCACCGGACCGGGTAATCGTTACGGGTAGCCCTATGCACGAGGTGCTACACCATTATCTGCCTAAGATTCAGGCATCAGACGTACTTATGCGCCTTGATTTGCAGGTTCAGGATTATTATCTTGTCAGTGCGCATCGAGAGGAGAACGTCGACGATGCCAATCAGCTCGCCTGCCTGATCGAGATCCTGAACAAGTTGGCAGAAAGTGATCACCGAGTGATTGTATCTACACATCCCCGTACCCGTAAACGTCTGGAGGCAGAACAAGTTACACTATCCAAAGGTGTCGAATTGATGAGACCCTTTGGTTTTTCTGACTATGTGCATCTGCAAATGCATGCAAAGGCAGTACTGTCTGACAGCGGTACGATCACCGAGGAATCTTCGATCTTAAACTTCCCTGCCCTTAACATCAGAAACGCCCATGAACGCCCCGAGGGCATGGAAGAAGGTGCGGTAATGATGGTGGGATTGTCATGGAAACGAGCAGAAGAAGGTCTTAGAATCCTGGCAAGCCAACCACGTGCCGAACAGCGGCTGTTGCGAGTAGTTGGCGATTATGCTGTGCCTAATGTTTCGGAGAAAGTGTTGAGAATTATCCTTAGCTACACTGATTATGTAAATCGAGTAGTGTGGCGAAAACAGTTTATATAGATCAGGGCACATACCTACATGAAGCATCGATTATGGATTATTTCGGAACTGTACTACCCAGAAACCACCTCTACCGGCCATATTCTAACCAAAATTGCTGAAGGGCTTACCGAGAGCTTTGACGTGCGAGTGATCTGTGGTCAACCAGGATATTCGGCGCGTGGTACACAAGCTCCCGCTCAAGAGATTCATAACGAAGTGAACATACAGCGGTGTTGGGGAGCAACCCTGGACAAGGATATTTTGCCGTTACGACTAATAAATTTAGTTACTATCACGATATCATTCTGGGTTTCCGCGCTACGCTGCATTAAGCGAGATGATCTGGTCCTTGTTGTGACCAATCCACCCACGCTGCCTTTTGCTATTGCACTGGCCTGTCAGATAAAGGGGGCTAAGTGTTCACTGATCGTGCACGATATATACCCTGATCTGGCGGTAGCCGCAGGCAAGTTAGCGTCTGGTTCGGCATTAGTAAAATGGCTGAACCTAATGAACATCTGGCTATATCGAAGTATGGAGCGAATCTTTGTCTTGGGCCGAGATATGCAAGTCAAAATTGCAGAAAAACTCGACAAGCGAAAAGAACGCGTTGTTGTAGCAACCAACTGGGCCGATTTAGACACAATAGTCCCTGCTACTCGTAATGCAAATTCATTGCTCCAGGAACTCAATCTCATAGATAAGTTTGTTGTGCAATATGCGGGCAATATGGGATATCCAAATGACATAGAGACCATTATTGAAGCAGCTTCAATCCTGAAGGAGCAGGGTGAATTTCACTTTCTGTTTCTTGGCTCGGGTGCAAAAAAACGACTCATTGAATGTGCAGTAGAAGACCTGAATCTTGCTAACGTAACAACTCTGGGGCATAGACCGAGAAGCGATCAATCTATTTTTCTAAATGCTTGCGATGTTGCCTTGATTGCTTTGGTCGTTGGTATGAAGGGTATCTCAGTACCAAGCCGAACGTACAATACATTAGCAGCTGGGAAGCCGATTATTGCCATAGTCGAAGATGACTCAGAGTTGGCAATTATCATTGAGGAAGAATCTGTTGGTTGGGTTGTTCCTCCTAAGAATCCCGAGAAACTAGTTTCTGTTATTGTCGAGGCGAAGAAGCATCCATATATCTGCACCGAAATGGCTATTCGTGCACGCAAGACCGTTGAAAGTAAATACACTCTTGAACAGGTTTTAAGCGTTTTCAAGACAACCCTATTGAGCATTACATGAGTGTTCATAACATAACGAAGTCGCCGCTGATTCTAGTAACGGGTGCAACTGGCTTTATTGGTCAACACCTCTGTAGATTCTTGTTGACCAAGGGCAGCAAGATCCGTGGCGTTTGTCGTAATTCTAAGTTCTTTGCCGACGAAACCCCGGAGATTGAGTGGGTTCAAATCCCGGAAATTGGGCCGGAAACCAACTGGTCAGAAGCACTGGACGGGGTGGAGTATGTTGTTCACCTTGCAGCCCTCGCTCATCAAATGGGCATCAAGGCTGATGGTCGCACTGCTGAGTTTATGAGGACAAATGCACTGGGCACTCATCGGTTGGCTGAAGCAATAGCGAAAACTGAGCATATTTCTAGATTACTCTTCCTAAGTTCGATAGGTGCTGTTAAGTCTTTTTCAGAAGAGGTCGTTTCTGAGCAAACTCAGTGCCAGCCTGACACAGAATATGGACAAAGCAAATTAGCAGCAGAGACGGTCATAAAAACGGTACTCAACAAATCCAAGTCAGACTGGACCATTATTCGGCCTGTCTTGGTCTATGGCCCAGGCAACCCTGGCAACATGGCCAGGCTCCTCAAGCTAGTGAAGATAGGCTTACCCTTACCGTTGGGCAGTATTGAGAATCGTCGTAGCTTCGTTTTTGTGGGCAATTTAGTTGATGCAGTAACAAAGGCGCTCACACATCCATCCGCAAGCCGCAAAACTTTTTTGGTAAGCGATGGAGAGGATGTTTCAACTCCACAGTTGATACGCATCCTGTCTGAACAGGCTGGCTTGCCGGCGCGGTTGATTCCTCTGCCGGTTGAGATGCTAAAGTTACTGGGAAAGGCAGGCGATACTCTGGAGCGCATTCTGGGCATACCTACAGGCATGGATAGCTACTCGATAGATCGTCTGATAGGCTCGTTAACGGTTGATTCGACAGCCATCATCAATGAGCTAGGCTGGTTCCCTCCCTACACGCTTGCCGAAGGTCTTAAAGTCACATTTCGAGATCAGGAAACATAAAGCAACACACTCTATGAATGTATTGATAGTAGTATCCCATCCTGACGATTAAGTGTTAGGCCGAGGCGGCACGGCTGGCGCTGGAACATCCTCGTGCGGGAGGGCGGATCTACAACGTCACCGATGGGCACTTCACACCGTGTCACAGATTGTTGCCGCCATGTCTGCCGCGCTGGGCAAGCCTTCACCAAGATTTAACACTCCAATCGCACCGGTGCGTCTGCTTGTAGGCATCGCCGACGAAGTCGGTAGACGGACGGGGATGCGCTTACCGATTACCCGATCCATCATCGACAAATACACCGAAGACATTGCAGTAGACGGTTCTCGTATCCAACGGGAACTAGGCTTCAAACCAAAGTACACTCTTCAAAGCGGTTGGCGCGAAGCCATTGCAGAAATGCAAGCAGACACGCCGACCATAGCCTGAACTACGGGACGTTATGCTTGAACAACTCCTAAGACCTGAAATACAGTTGGCTCCTTCAAAACCAGAAACTCCCTCTGTGCTCATTGTCGTCTCTCACCCTGACGATGAAGTGCTGGGCGTCGGCGCTGCCGGCGCGGCTCTAGCTGAACAGGGCATCCCGGTGCGCAGTTGCATTCTCTCGGGCAATGTCGAAGTGCGTCAGCATCGCCCTGGTCTTTCTGACCTGCGCCACGACATCTGCCGCGCCCAGGAAATCTTGGGGTTCGGCGAACCGGTGATCGCCAATTTCCCAAACATCAGCTTTAACTCGGTGCCCCACGTAGAACTGGTGCGCGTCATCGAGGCGGCGATCCTTGAGTCGGGTGCCGATGTGATCTTCACCCACCACCCCAACGACCTAAACAACGATCACCTGCACACTTCGATGGCCTGCCAGGCGGCGGCGCGGCTCTACCAGCGGCGACCTGGTGTGCCCCGTCTGCGGGCGCTCTACTTTATGGAGATTCTTTCTTCCACCGACTGGGCCTTTCGCAATAGCGGCGGCGGTTTTCAGGCCGACACCTTCTTTCCCATCGGCGATACACTTGAGCGAAAAATAGAGGCGCTGCGCGCCTACCGCAACGTCATGCGCGACTTTCCCCACCCCCGATCCGAAGAAGTGGTACGTGGGTTGGCTGCTTACCGCGGTGGACAGGCAGGCATGCACTACGCCGAGGCATTTCAGACTGCGTTTCATGCGCTGGGTGCGTGGGGCTGGTGAGGTGACTATGTACCGTCGTCACGGCAAACGGCTGCTCGACATTGTGCTGGCAGGGGGGGCGTTGTTGGTTCTTTCGCCCGTCATCCTACTTATCTACCTTGCCATTCGGCTGGAAGACAGTGGGCCTGCGCTCTTTCGCCAGCAAAGAGTGGGGCAGTTTGGCAACCTATTCACCGTGTTGAAATTCCGGAGCATGCCGGTCAACACCGCGAATGTGCCATCTGCCCAGGCGAAAACGTTGACGGTGACACGAACCGGTGCTTTCATTCGACGCACCAACCTCGATGAATTGCCGCAACTGCTAAATATTTTGCGCGGTGACATGTCGTTGGTAGGCCCACGCCCGGCATTGAACAGCCAGCGTGACCTGTGCGCCCGACGCGAGGCATTAGGTGTCTTCCTGTGCAAGCCTGGGTTGACAGGTCTAGCCCAGATTCATGCCTACGACAACATGCCCGATGCCGAAAAAGTACAGTGGGATGCACAATACTGCGCCAATCTCTCTCTAAAGATCGATATCGAAATTGTGTTGCGCACCTTTGGCTACTTGCTCAAACCGCCGCCTACTTACTGAGGAACACCTACGCCATGAAATTCGGTTTTGTTACCTGTGTTCAACTTGGCCTGGCCTGTATGCACGAGATCTACCAGGCAGGTGGCGCGCTGGATTTGGTAATTACCCTGCACGACCGACTGGCCATAAACAAGTCGGGTCGGGTTTATGTGGACGATTTCTGCACACAACATCAGATCGATCTGGTCAAGATTCGTCATATCAATGATCAGGCAGCGATAGACGCCATTCGCCAACATCAGATCGACTGGCTTTTCATCATTGGTTGGTCTCAGATTGCCGGCGCTGATGTGCGGGCGGCACCGCACAAGGGCTGCCTGGGTATGCATCCGACCTTATTGCCGACTGGGCGTGGGCGTGCCGCCATCCCCTGGGCAATTCTCAAAGGGCTTGACCAAACCGGGGTCACCCTCTTTAAGCTGGATCAGGGGGTGGACACCGGGCCGATTTTAGCGCAGGAAGTGCTACCCCTGACGCCTGACGAAACGGCAACCACACTCTACGAACGGGTGACGGTTGCACACCGCACATTAATCAGCCGCATCTGGCGCGATTTAGAGCTGGACAGACTGATTCTTCAGCCACAGAATGACGAGCTGGCGACAGAATGGCCCGGACGTAGCCCCGAAGATGGTGTGATTCTGCCTGAAATGACCTGTGTATATGTCGAGCGGCTGATACGAGCGGTCACTCATCCCTATCCAGGCGCTTTTGTTGATGACGATACGGACAGGTACTTGGTCTGGCGCGGTATCGCATGTCCAGGAGGAGTACAAGACACAGCCGTTGTAATTGAGTCAAACGGGACGCTTTCGATTCGGCTGGCCGATGGTATCTTTTTTGCCACTGAATGGACAAAACAAGAAACGTTGTAGGCTCAAGATTCGATAAGCACAAATCTCTCACGTTACGTACCATTCATTTCCCACGTTGTTTTCAGCGCACCCCGCCAGTGTTGGCCAAGGGCGGCGTGGATGAATGTATTCTACCAACTATTAGGTTGGTTGTTCCTCCTGTTTCAGGGTTGGTATTCGCTATGCACTTTCTGCGCAACCGTCATTTCTTGCTGGCCGATCTGCTCTTGTTGCCGTTGGCCGTCTATCTGGCCTTCGTCTTCCGCCTGGATAGCTTCAACGTAACGCCCTACTGGGCGAGCCTGGCCTACTACCTGCCGCTAACGTTGGCGCTGCTCTTTCTCGTCTTTCGCAGCCGTGGGTTGTATGCCCGCTACTGGCAGTTCGCCTCGGTGGGCGATTTGATGCTGTTGCTGGAATCGATTGGGCTGGCCTGGTTAGCAACCAGCATAATCATCGTCGGTGTACGCCTGTTTGCGGCGTCGGCCCTGGTGGTGCCTTATTCGGTGCTGCCCATCAGCCTGTTGACGGTGTTGGCGGCCACAGCCGGGCCGCGGCTGCTGGCGCGTGTCTGGCAGCAGCGCGATAAACATTCGACGGCGGTGGCAGGCAAAGCCACCGTGATCATCGGCGCCGGGTCGGCGGGGGTGATGATCCTGCGCGAACTAAGCGAAAACCCGCAGGTGGGGCTGACGGTGGTGGGCTTTGTTGACGATGCGCCCACCAAACAGGGGATCCGCATCCACGGCGTGCCGGTGCTAGGCGACCGCAAGGCATTGCGCCGGTTGGCCCGTACCTATGGCATACACCACGCCGTCATCGCCATGCCTACGGCGCCGGGGCGTGAGATCCGCCAGATCCGTCAACTGTGTGAGGCGGCGGGCATCGAAGCGCAGATCATCCCCGGCATGTATGAATTGTTGGGGGGCAAGGTGCGTGTCAACCAACTGCGCACGGTGCAGATCGAGGATCTGCTGCGTCGTGAACCGGTGCGCACCGACGTCAGCGCCGTGGCGGCGCTGCTGCAAGGGCGGCGTGTGCTCGTCACCGGCGGCGGTGGATCGATTGGCAGCGAACTCTGCCGCCAGATCCTGCGCTGCGGCCCGGCGGAGCTGATCGTGCTGGGCCACGGCGAGAACTCGGTCTTTTCGATCCAGAATGAGTTGGACGCCATACGCAAGGCCGAGGGGCTGCTCGACAGCGTGGTGAGCGCCGTCATTGCGGACGTACGCTTTTTGGATCGGATCAAGATCGTCTTTGAGCAGATGCAGCCGGAGATCGTCTTCCACGCCGCTGCACACAAACATGTGCCGTTGATGGAGTTGAACCCGGCTGAGGCGGTGATCAACAACGTCATCGGCACGCGCAACGTGCTGGATGCGTCCTATGCGGTGGGGGTGGAGCGCTTCGTCATGATCTCCACCGACAAGGCTGTGAACCCCACCAGTGTGATGGGGGCGAGCAAACGGGCCGCCGAAATGCTGGTGTTGCAGATGGCCGGGCGTACGGGCAAGCCCTACGTGGCGGTGCGTTTCGGCAATGTGTTGGGCAGCCGGGGCAGTGTGATCCACACCTTCAACGCCCAGATCGCCCGCGGCGGGCCTGTCACTGTGACCGACCCGGAGATGCGCCGCTACTTTATGACCATCCCCGAAGCGGTGCAGTTGGTGTTACAGGCGGCAGAGTTGGGGCATGGCGGCGAAATCTTTGTCCTTGATATGGGCGAGCCGGTGCGCATTGTGGATCTGGCGCGCGATGTCATCGAGCTTTCGGGGCTGGAAGTCGGCCACGACATCGACATCGCCTTCAGCGGTCTGCGCCCTGGCGAGAAGCTCTACGAAGAGTTGTTCATCCCCGGCGAAGAGTACCGGCGTACCCGCCACGAGAAGATCTTCATTGCTGCCAATGCCAGCCTGCTGGTCGACGCCAGCCTGGATGGCACCGTACACCTGCTCAAGTTGGCGGCCGAGCGCGACGACCGCGCCGGGATCGTGCTGGCTTTCCGTTCGCTCATCCCCGAGTACACGCCCATACCACAGGGGGCGCCGAAAAGGCCGGCGCTTGTTGTGCAGGTGGCTGGATCACCTGCTATGGAGATGGCGTTTGAGTTGGGGAAGGGGAATTAGAGAGGTTGTTTGGTCAAATCAAGGTGAGAACAGCACTGCTGTCAATATACTCACGTTCGCTGCTGTTAATTTTTCATCTACAAAAGGAGAACCACCATGCGTAAACGAATTGTCCTTGTTGCTGCCCTCTTGATCCTGGTGCTATCGTGGTCTTTCACCGCGTTGGCGCAGGAGAACCGTGTCCTGTTGCCCAATATTTTTGGTGGCGCCGGCGCCACCGTGCCGCAGCCCACACCCACACCCACACCTTCCCTACCCGCTGATCCACAGTCGAGCTTGCTTGAGACGCTAGCCGTGGACGGTGGGGGTGAGATCGGGCGGTGGGTGATTGCGCTGTAACACTGCTACACTCGAGGACCCGTGCCGTCGCGGATATCGATCACAGGGCAAAAGATTGGACACGGATTTCAGGACGCTACACTAACCGCTACCCGCTACCCGCTACCCGCTAACTGCTACCCGCTACCATGCCCACACTCCGCACCTTTCGCAACAAATCTCCCATTCAACAGATCGCCTGGCTTGAGCCGTTCTGGCTGTTGGGGCTGGCGCCGGTGCTGCTACTGGCGGATCGGCTGATTGCGTCGTCGGCCATGGCGCTGGTGATGCCGCTGCTGGTGGTGCTCTTTTTTGTGGGCTGGCCGTTGCGACGGCTGGCCTATGGCCGCGTCTCGGCGCGTACGCCGCTGGATTGGCCGCTGCTGCTGTTGGCGGTGTGGACGCCGGTGGGGCTGTGGGCGGCGGACGATTGGCTGCTTGCGTGGCAGGCGATTGGCTACCTTGCTTTCGGCCTGGCGCTCTACAGCGCGTTGGTCAATTGGCCGCCGGCGCGGCGCAACCCGGCGTGGGGGTTGCTCTTTGTGCTGCCAGTTTTGGTGGGGCTGGCGCTGGTGGGGCCGATCCTGCTGTCGAGCACCCCGGTGAAGCTCTTCCGCCTGCCTGAATTTCAGTTGCCATTTGCACGGCTGGCGGCCTCTTTCGGTGAGGCGGTGAACCCGAACGTGCTGGCGGGGAGCCTGCTGTTGGGGGTGCCGTTGCTGACGGCCATGGCCATCTGGCCGCAGTGGACAAAACACGGCGTGGTCCGTTTCTTTTGTGGGGGATTGGCCCTCTTTTTGCTCGTCTTGGTGGTGTTGACACAGAGCCGGGGCGCCTACGCCGGCGCGGTGGCGGGGCTGGCGGCGGTGGCGTGGTTGCGCCTGCCGCGGCTGGGTTACGTTTTTGTGCCGGTGCTGCTGATCGGCTTCCTTCTATCGTTGTGGGGGCCGGCGGTGGTCCGTGTGGCGCTGGCCGACAACATTCTGCTAGCCAGCCTGGACGGGCGGGTGGAGATCTGGCAGCGCGCCGGGTATGCATTGGCCGATTTCCCGCTCAGCGGTGTGGGGCTGGGCAACTTCGGCGAGGTGATTCCTGTCTTTTACCCCTACGCCTGGATCACCGACGGCGGCGGCATTCCCCATGCCCACAACCTGGTGTTGCAGGTGGGGATGGATCTGGGCCTGCCGGGGGTGACGGCCTATGTGGCGCTGTTGATCAGCGTGGTCTTCGTCCTGGCGCGGGTCCACCGGCGCAGTGGGGATCCTATGCGGCGGATGTTGGCGGTGGGCATCCTGGGCAGCCTTGCCGCCATGCTGGTCCATGGCATCAGCGACGCCGTCACCTGGGGCACGAAGTTGTCCTTTTTGCCGTGGATGTTGTTTGCGTTGGCGATGTTGGTTGCAAGGCGGCAGAGGGATGAAATCGTGTGATATAATTGTGCACAATCACTTGATGGATTGATGGCAGTTGTGCGAACAGAAAGGTATAGTTATGGATAATCATCTCCTGGATCGAATTATCCACAATCCAGATGTCATGGTCGGCAAGCCGGTGATTCGCGGCACACGTATTCCAGTAGAACTGATCGTGCGCATGGTGGCACAGGGAATTTCTCAACGTGAGGTGCTTGCCGAGTACCCGCATCTACAGCCCGATGACATTCAAGCTGCGCTTTTCTATGCTGCAGCGGTTATCGCCAACGAAACAGTTTTCCCCATCACCTCAACGGCCGCATAATGCCCAGGTTTATCGTAGATGAATGCACGGGGATGTCGGTTGTGATATTCCTGTGCGCTCAGGGATACGACACAATCAGTGTCAGCGAAACTATGCCGCAAGCAGTTGATGTGGACATCCTACAACGAGCGGTCACAGACAACCGGATTGTCGTGACAAATGATAGAGATTTCGGGGACATGGTCTTTCGTGATCGACGTGCACACCGTGGAATCATCTTGCTTCGTTTGTCGGATGACCTTCCCGCCACCAAACTACATGTACTCGACGCTGTACTTAAGGAGCATCTTGAAAGGTTGACGGATCACTTTGTCGTAGTGACCGAAGACAACATACGGATCCGTTCTCGAATTTGAGTTGATAGGGACACGCCGGTTCTTTATTCACTTCTCCCGACCACGTACTTTCCCCCCCATTCCATACGTTTTCCACAGTCGCCACGGCCTTACCAACCAATAGACAAATTGCAGGTGGCCCGGCAGCGGGTGCACCTCGCGGTCGCGCTCGTTGGGCGAAAGGAAGTGACGTAGCCGCTGGGTCAAGTAGTGGATGCGGTGGTGCGGTTGATCAAACAGGCTCGGGTGTAGTTGTAGAGAGACGAAGTAGCGTCGGAAGATGCTGTCGAAGGGTGAGGGGTGCTGCCAGAGGTGGCCGGCGACGGTGCGCGCCGCCTGCGGCGTCTGGGGATCGTTGTTGATGGCGGCGAGGACCGGCGGCGGCAGCGGCGCGTCGAGTAGACGGTGGGCCAGGTAGAGGCTGGTGAGCAGGATGCGACGGCAGCCCAGGTGTGTGGCGTCGGCCAATGTCGTCTCCCAATCCCAGGTGGGGTGGGTGTGTAGCCAGGCAGCGAAGTCGCCGATCCACTTTAGGTGGCTCCAACAGCTCTTGGCGGCGTGGACGGCCAACACCAACAGTTGATCATGGAGGCCGAGTGTGGTCACCGGGGCGGCGGGCAGCAGCTCGACGTCGATTGTGCGCGCCCAGAGATTGTCCTCTTGGAGGAGGGGGGCAAAGGTTGGGGGAGAGAGGCGCCAATGGAGATCGATGGAAAGGCCGGCGCAGGGGTTAAAAAAGGGCCACTCGTTGTGTTCCTGTTGGGCCAGCGCCAGATTGGTGCGTTGAACGGGCGAGGTATAACCCAACATAGGCAGTCTGGCCACAAGACGGGGCAGATCTTCGGGGCGAATCAACAGGTCCACATCGCCGAAGGGGCGCAGCGCCAGATCGCGGTAGAGGGTGGCGGCGTTGAGCGCGCCTTTGTAAAAGATGGCGTCGATGCCGTCCTGGCGCAGATGGTGGGCGAGGGCGGTGAGGCCGCGGGCGCGCAGCAGGTTGTGTTGGGCGCTTGTGGCGTAGTCGGATTGGAGGCGAGGCAGCAACCAGGCCGGCAGGTGGGGTAGACCGAGGGTTGACAGGTGTCGCGCCAGCAGGGGGAGCACGCCATGACGTTGGGCCAGGGCATAGACGGTTACCCAGTCGACGTTGCCTGCGGCGAGCCGACGGGCGCGTTCGATCTGTGTCTCGTCCATGTGCAGGCGGGCGCAGGCCAGCAGCAGGTCAATTTCGGGGGTGGGGATGAAGGTGGCGCGGTGGTTCATGGCCGTTTTATTAGATAAGGATAGCAGATTTTCAATTTGGTGATTGCGTGCTTTGCGACGGACATCTAAGCGCGCTATGAGAACCGCAATGTCTCAACCTCAGCCAGAAAGTCAGAGAATGCAACCGGCTGACAAGGAATATGTTTGTACGGGGCATCGAGTGGATGCACATGCCACCCAATTTTTGCATTGTCCTTCCCATAGATCCGCTGAGCGTCGGCAATGAGGGCAAATGCTGTTTTATCGGTAGCCGTGTTATAGAACACGTCGATGAACGTATTGTCTGCGAGGTAGACGCGCAGGCTGAGAATGTCAAGATCAATCATGCGCACCGCATAGGCAGAGACGAACGATGCTTCGCGACATGCATCGATAATCTGACTAAGTAGATCATGTGGGGTCATACAAACTGATGATAGGTGCTTTCTAGGCGCTGTTTGCGCGTGATCAGTGCTTCCCACTCCAGGTAGTCGCGTTCGGCTTCCCAGGAATAGTCTTCCTCTCGTTCGTCAGATTCCCAGCCTGTCTTGTACTCAGAAAAGGTCATGCCGTACTTGGCCTCAAAAGCTATCAATTGTTGCTGGATCTGCTCCAGACGATAGGCGAACGCATCGCGCAGCACCAACGTCAATGCCGCATCCGGCTGTACCTCGCCGGTCAATTCACGTAGAACTTGGGTGGTTTCTTTCGGTAATACGAGTGTGGACATAGTTGTTCCCTCACACGTCAACGTACATAGATTGTCATCGTCGACCAAGGATGTATTTAGTGACATACAAAGTCACTAAAGCCAATTATAGCACAGAGAAGATTCGCTCTAAGTGAACTGGGGCGCCGGCGTTCGGCACTGTCTCATCGGTCACAGTCGCCACCTCAGCTTGAGGAAAATTCTTTGCAGCCGCGCCACACCACGCCCAATCAGCCGCCAGTGGAAGCGCCTTAGATGGATCATCCGTTCGCCCCGTTCCGCGGCAACCACCGGCCCCACAATCTGAGCGGCGTAGACAGGCGGATCGGCGCGGCGGACGTTGTCGCCACAGGTGATGAAGCGCCGCGCTGTGGCTGTCTCGCGGATCTCGATGAGGCGGTGGATCACCAGCCGCCCGTTTACCTGGTAGACGAGGACGTCGCCCAGGCGTAGATTGTCTCTCCCCCACTGTACGAGGACCCGGTCACCATCGTTTAAAAACGGCCACATGCTCTGTCCCGATACAGGTAGCCAATGGCGCGCGTGCCTGGCGGACCACAGTGAGAGTGTGCCCGAGACCAGGTCTGCAGAAGGGGGAGATTGGGGCGTTGCATCTAGATCAGTCATTTCCCTGTACCTGCGGTAGATAGTTTTGGATGGGATAGGCGGGCAGCACAAGGCGCTGGCTGGGATCGCCGAAGAGCGTGTAGGTCTCCACCAATTCAGTCCAGAAGACGCCCTGGGTGTAGACGGTGATCTTGGCGGCGGCGGCGGCAGCGCCGAGGCTGTTGGTCGGCCCGGGTGCGCCGTCCGCGAGGAGGGTGGCGTAGAAAGATTTCATTAGTTCCTGGTGGCCTGCGGGGTACGAGAAGCCGGTGGGTGCCCATACGGCGATGGCGCCGCTGTTGGGGTTGCGCTGAAAGGCTTCGGCCATGCTCACCTGATCGCCGCGCCCGGCAAAGAAGCCGTTGACACAGTTGGCGACCGTCACCAGCGAGAAGGGCGCGCCGGTTACAAGTGCCGCCACATCTGCACCGGTGAGGATGCGGCTATCGGCCCAGGTGCCCCAGGCGGTGGGGCTGCCATGCCCGCTGTAGTGGACAATGGCGCGTCCTTGCATCAGGGCGTCCTTAATGGCGGTTTGGGGATCGCCGGGTGGAAAGTTTGCGGCGTCGATCTCGTCTACCACCATGCCGGCGGGCAGCGTATCCGCCAGTTGTTGGTTGTTTGTGCGAAAGATGGGGCTGTCGTCGTCGCTTACCATGAGCATGCCGCGCCCCACTGCTGGTTCTACGGGCGCGGTGTAATTGATGATGGCGTCGATGACGGCGTCAGCCTGTGCCAATGTGTCGACGCTGATCCGCCCGATGAGGAGATCGGGCAGGGGATCGTTGCCACTGACGGCCACAAACCAGTTGTCCGACGGTGTATCGCCGAGGATAGCTGTCTGGGTAAGGGCGGTGGGCACAAAGTTACGGGCGCCGCTGTTGAGGTAGTTGCGATAGTCGATGGTGGCGTCGCCCACCAGGGTGACGTAGGTAGGGGCGGGTTCTTGCCAATTGGCGTAGGCATAGGCGAGGAAGTCGCGAATGGCTGCGGGGGTGAAGCGGCTGTAGCTGAATTCGTCGTAGATATCTTCTACATTAACCACGACGGCGCGCAGGCCACGGCTGCGCTGGAAGTCGGCCAGACGCCGGGTGGGGGTAATGAAGTCTGCATGGGTGATGAGGATCGAGTCGGCGCTGTTGAAGGGAGAGCGCCAACCAGTTTTGTCGTCAATGGTGATGGAGACGGGACGGCGCACGGCGGTGTCGGCGAGCGCCAGGTAGCGCGCGCCGGGCTGGACGTCGTCGGCGAAGGTCAGGGTATAGGCGGATGTTGCATCCGCCGATGCAACATTCACTATCCCCGCGCCGGTGAGGCGGACGGGCGCGGCGGGGTCGCTAATGTCGAGCAGGGTCAGAACATCATCGCTGAAGGGGCCGACGGCAAATTGATGGACGCCGGGCTGTGGTGTCATTTCCAGCAGATCGTCGGTGGCGGTGAACGTGCGCCGGTAATCGAGGACGACATAGTTGAGGAAGACGATGTCGGCGTCGGCGCCGGTGTCGCCCACGTTGTGAAGGCGCAGGGTGTTGTCGGCGGCGCTAAGCAGCGTGCTGGAGAGTGTGACGGTGTGGGTAAAGGGAATCTGGCCGGCCCAAAGTTGATCGTCGATCAGCACGTTGTTGAGGTAGAGGCGTGTGTGGTGGTTGGGCGTCACCTCGGCTGTGGTACGGCCGCGCAACAACACCTGCAGGGTGACGTCGTGGGGTGTGGGCGCAAGGTTGGGCGTGTCCACGGTGACGGTGAACCACTGATTGGCGTTGATGGGGCCGTCCCAGAACCAGTGATCCTGGCCGGCGCCGTTGGGCATCGTCTGCCAGTAGTAGTTGTTCACCTCGAACTGTTGGGTCGCTGGGAAGTCGGTGCCCAGGGGCGCAGCGGCGTTGGGGGCAAGCGCACGAACGGGCATGCGCAGACCAGGATCGCCGCCTTCATCGTAATTTAAGACGTAGACATTGGCGTCGGTGTAGAGATCATTGTGTCCGTAGCCGTAAAAACGCAGCCATTCACCGGAATCGAGACGACCATCACCGCCATTGTTGAACCAGATCGGCTGTTCTACGCCGTCCAGTGTCAGGTGAAGGTGGGTGACATCAACGGTTTCGAATTCGGCACCGGCGGCAATCAGATCTTCGTAGGTGACGTGATACAGCCCATCTTCGGTGACACTGAACTTGGGCGCGGGCCAGTAGGCAAGGCCAATATCGATTGAGTTCCCCGGCTCCACAGGCTTGTATGGACGGCCCAAATCGGCGTAGTTAAGGAGTGTCTGCGCCAGGACGGTTTCGAAGGGGCCACCGGCGGCGCGACGGTCGCCGGTTTTAGGGTTGCCGTTGTTCTGCCAGCGCAGTTCAACCTGTAGGAAGGAGTAGACACGGTGTTGGTCTTTGATGGGATCGTAGATCTGAGGGTAAACGCGCAACAGGACGAACGGCTGATCGCGTAGCAGTCCGCTTTCTGCGATCTCAATGGGCGTGGCGGCATCTGCGCGAGGAGGGATCCCGGGCGCGATGAATTCCGGGTTGTCCCATAGATTGTCTACTGGGGCAGGGGGCGCCGGTGCAGGCTGTGTGGGCGTGGGCACTACCGCAGGTGGCAACGTGCGCATTTGGTGCGCCGTCACGTGCAGGCTGATGCCGTCTACACTGGGCACACCCAAGAGGACGCCCTCGCCGTTGGGCGCGTCGTCGTGGATGTAGATGTCCACGCGCAAGGAATCGGGTGTACTCTCTACGATCTGCCAGGTGATAAGGTTCGGGCTGCTCTGCACATGGGCCGACAACGGCCAGGCAGAGACGCTGAGTAGGAAGAGGCAGATAAGGACAATGCGGATGTAGCGGTTTGGGCTCATGGAATTCTGTTTACACTCTGTTCAATCAGATTGGCTGTGGCGGTCAATGGGCCGACGCTTAGGCGAAAGCAGGTTACACCATGCAAACGCGTGGCGAGGGTGCGGAAGAGAGCCAGCGGGCTGCCCTGCCACGGGCCATACCAGAGGCGGCTACGCCGTCCACTTTGTAGGTGGGGCAGCAGGGCCAGGGTGGCATCAGCCGGTGAGATGGCGGTAATTTGGGGTGGCGTTTGGAATGTAGGCGGCGCTGCCCGCTGAACGCTAAGATCAAGAATACGGCTATGCTGTGCCCGGCAGATCTCTTCGATGCGGTAGTAGATTTCATTCTGGGTCAGGTCATGCCCCTGGATGCGCAAACGGCGCTCCGTGCTGTCTACTTCGACACGAATAACAGCATCCAACTTCTTAAGCGCTGCCAGAAGGTGCGGTTCAATATGGGAAAGGGAGAGCCAGAGGGTCGTCTGTGTAGGGGCCGGTAGATCACTTTCCAGCAGAAACAAAAAGCGCAAAGGAACGGCAACGTTTAAGGTCCCTGGGATGATCTGGTCAATATCGAACCAGGGTGAACCCTCCGCAGTCGGCGCGGTCAGGCCTAATAGATCCAGGGTGCCGGCACGCGGGCGTAGGGCGCGCGGGAAGGGCCACAGGACGCCGGTTGAAACTTCCAATGCAGCAATCTCATCGGAAAGGAAGCCCCAACCGCGGCGCCCCAGTTCCAGTGTAAGCGTGGTCTTGCCGTGGCCGGTAGGGCCAACCAGTGCTACACCGGCGGCATCTTGATCGGCGCTGGGCACGGCAAGTACGCCCCCATGAAACAGCAGGTGACTTTCCACATGCGCGTAGGTTGCTCTGAGCACAATATCTGCCTGCTGATCAATAGGCAGGTTGTGCAACGTAAGCCGTAGGGCGGCATTAGACCCTCCCGGCTCAAGGTCGATCTGATCTACACCGCTGTTGACCAGGATCTCCAACGACGGCGACGTGGGCGTCGTACAAAAGCGACTGTAAAGATGGCTGATCCACGTCGTCAATGCCGCGCTGTCGGTGCGTAGGTGTACCTGCTGATCAAGGATGCGAAGGTGAAGTGAATGTTTCATAGTTCCTTTCGTGATTCCAGGCAATCTACCAGTCCGGCTCCTCTGGGATGCCGAGTAATTCGTTCATCAGGCCATCTCCAATACCAACTACCGAACCTGCATGTGCCGGGCCAAGTGCGGCCAGCAGTTCTGCTTCGCTGTAGGTAGTGATGACCGGGGCCTCATAGGTATCGGGCAATGCAATCTGTTCGGGACGTGAAGGTGATAGCTTGTACATGACTGGACCTTTCTATGTAGGAATGCGATGAATGGTTGACGACGGGCGATTGACGACAGTGGCCACCTGTTATCTACCACTACCTGTGCCTATCGCCTACAGCGCTTAACCTAATGACGTTGGCCTGTTACTTAAAACTAAACGGCAAGTACACGCTAAACTCGGCGTTCGGCATTGTCTCTTCCACGCGGGTCGGCTCAAAGAACTCGGTGCTCTGGTCGAAGTCGACGGCTTCCAGGCGGTAGTGGTAGAGGCCGCCGTCGAGGTCGGTGTCGGACCATGTGTAGGATGCGCCGCTGACGGGGCCGCCCAGGGCGTAGAGAAAGTCGCCGACACGGGCAAAGTGGCCCTCGTCTGTGCGACGTTGCACGTAGAAACCGGCGAAATTGACTTCGGTGGCTGTCTCCCAGGCTAGGTAGTTGGCGTCGTCCGCATGGGTGACGGTGAAGCCGGTCAACGTAACGGGGGTGGGCGGCGTGTTCGTGCCGATCAGGAAGTAGTTGTTGCCCGGTTCGATGACAATGGCAGTGGCGGTACAGGGATCGCCGTCGCCGGCGGGGCAGGCGCCGCGATCTGTCCATGTGGCGCTGCCGCTGTACTCGTAGAATTTGTCGTCGGTGATGTCGTCTTCGGCTTCGGTGGTGTAGAGGGTTACGGTCGCCGTGGCCGGGGTGGCGTCGTTGTTTTTGACGCCGAAACAGCGGTTGCGGTGATCGTAGCCACTAGGGTTGAGGCAGTTGGATTGGTTCCCGGCAATGGCGACGGTGGCGTTGAGTGTGCTGGATGTGTGGGCGAGATCGATACCGCGATAGACTGGTGTACCATCGCCATTTCGAATGTAGGCGAACTCCGTCGCTAGGGATGTGCTGCCTGATTGGCGAAGCACGCCATTGTTCGTTACCCCCGTTGCTGTAGGCTGTAAACCACCAAGATCGGGCAGCACAACCGTTGCACCAGCAAAAACGATCAACTCTGAAAACGCTGCCGAACTGTTCATCACAATAGACTGGTCGTTGCCATCACCATTAAATCGAAACTGACGGCCAGGCTCTGAAACGAAACTCTTTCCGTTGTTAACAATAAAATTGCCAGCAACGTGTATGTCGGAAGACGCGCTTATATGTGTGACACCGATGCCGTCAATGGTGATATGATGAAAGTAGTACTGAACGTTACCATCTATTTTCGCATCGTCTTTGAAGACAAAAGTGCTTGTTCCTCCATCCATCGCTCCTGCATCATGGGCAAAGACTTCGGTTACTGTGAATATGCTGTCTCCAAATTTTTTCGTACTAAAGCCACCAGCAGTACGCAGTCGGAAGAATGTGGTGTCACCGGTTATGTGCTGTTCCACTGTCGCAGATGCAGTGCCACTTGCACTAAAGGAAACAATCTGTTGATTGGGTATGAATTCACCGTTGTTCACCCAGTCCCCAAACACAGAAAGTGTTCTTATCGAATTAGCACCAATCAACGTCGCACCAGTGCTTATGGTAAGATGCCTCACAGAAGCCACACCAGTGAGTGTCACATTGTGCACAATCACCACATCATCATCTCCCTCCGGCACAATCCCACAATCCCAAGTGCTTGCAGCGTTCCAATTGCCGACGGTTGTCGACGTACACGTCGCCGCCGCCACAGGACTCGCCCACAGCGCTGCCAACAAGAGGACGATGATGCCACAGCCACGGATCAAAAGCGATGGTGCATGCATGACTGGTTCTCCTATAGGTATGGATCGAAGTGTTGAGGAACGTCGTTGTGTAGCAACCCTTTGGTTGCCAAATCGGCGAGGGTGTTGTGTACGTCGGCGCTGACACGGTCAACGGGCGCGGCAGGGAAACATTCGGCCAGCCGTTGGACAATGGCCTCAGGCGCGTGTTGTCCGTCGCAGTAGAGCCAGATCTGAAAGGCTACCCAATTGAGGATATGCAGTTGGTCGGTGTCAAAGCGGGAAAGCAGTCTGTCGCGCCCCAGATCCTGTACAAATACGTCGGGATGGCGCAGCGGGTGGTGGGATTGCATGGCGCAACCTCCTCTGGTGCTGGAGTGTTGACTACCGCCTGGTGAAGTGCGGGGGACGCTTCACAACTTGGGAAATCGCATACGGAGTGTTGAACAGTGAAACCAGCCTAGCACAGGCGCGACTAAGTTGCAATGCCAGAAAAGCGGATTTTGTCATAAAAGACATTGGTCAAAACCAGTTAAATGACCACTATAAGACAGCATGAAATGGGCTAGTTCATTGTAAATCTGAAATTACAGTGCGCCGCAATATGTCCACTCTGTACGAGTGTTTTGCCGGACTGCTGTAAATTTCAGGATATAGGCTCAACCAACCGGCGTAACGTGCGCGCCGTCGAAGACGCTCTCGCCGCGCAACCAGCGTTGCAGGGCGCGCTCATCCCCCAGCGCAATGGACAGTGCCCCAATCAACTCCACAAGCCCGCCTTCCAGTTCGTGGGCCTGCAGGCCGTCGTTGATGCCGTTGAGGACACCCTGACAGTAGAAATAGCGAATGGGGTCGGCGTCGATGTGGACCTTCTCAGCAGGCATGTCCACCTTGTGGCGGCAGGCGTCGACGTCGGCGGAGGTGTAGCCGCGACAGGTGAGCGGGCGCACGTGGTAGACCGAACATCGCCCGTCTACGAGCAGCGGGCAGTGGAGACGCAACGCCAGCCGATCCTGGGATGAGCGTCCGCTGGTCTGCGTGTCCACGGCGGCGAGGTGGGCGCGCAGATTGGCCAGATCCTCGGCGCTGCGGGTGCGGCGCAGGTAATCGGCGATGCGCAGGATCTCGGCAGGCGACGCCGAGACGCGCTGGTAACAACACCAATCACAGCCGACCTCACACGCCGTGCGGAACATGGAGATCTGGCTGATCTCTACCTCGGCCAGCCCCACCGCCTCGTCCACCAGTTCAATGAGCGTGGCGCGGCTCTTTTTCTTGCCCAGGATGCGCAGCGCGTCGTCGCGCTCGGCCTGGCGCATGCCGTAGGCTTCGGTGATGACGTCGTTAAGTGGATCGGACATGTTGGCTCCAGAATGATGAATGGTGAATGATCTCGACAAGCGGATCATTCACCATTCATTGTTGCGCGCGACCAGGTGTATTGACAAATCAGGTTGAACGGAGCCGCGGAGGTGCGACGCACCTTGGCTCTCTGGTCATGCCAACGTCAATTATCAATACAACCAGGTTCTAGCGTATTACAAAACCAAATCGATGTGTATCGGTTATCTTCCCACCTCGGGCAGGAAGAGCTCATACTGCTCGTTATCTTCGAGGTCCACATCATCAACGCCATCGTGAGCATCGGCACTTTCAGCCGCCGCCGCGGAAATGCTGTTCAGCCCCGCCGGCACATTGCTGACCAGCAGCGCGTCGATGACTTCGCTGCCGATGCCGATGTTCGCTCCATCCAGGAAGAGCGTGTAACTACAACTGGTGGCAGCGCCGGAGACCAGCGAACCGCAGCGCAACACATCCGAGCCGTCGCCGCTAACACCGTTGACTGCAAA
The DNA here is from genome assembly GCA_016124945.1 of bacterium. GTDB lineage: Bacteria > Chloroflexota > Anaerolineae > Caldilineales > Caldilineaceae > RI-153. The sequence goes on from WGMT01000027.1 coordinate 108,266, forward strand.
TGCGCCCAACGTGGTGAGGTAGAGATCGCCATTAAAGAGGGAAGCCCCTAAGACATCCTCAGTAGAGCTATTTGCCAACCCTACATCCGAGCCATCAAAGAAGGGAGACCAACTGCCAATGGTGTTGTTGCCGGTCTGGCTGACGGTCAGTAGCGCCAGGTCTTCGTCATGGCCCGCCAGGCCAGGTACATTAAAGTTGCCGGTGGTGCCGATCAAGAGCGTTACGCTGTTGCCTGCCTGGCTGACCACGGTGAGGCTGTCGATGTCTTCACCATTGGTTGTCAACCCTACGTCCGAGCCGTCGATGTACATGCTGAACGTGCCGGCGGTGGTTGTGCCGAGCGACGTTGGCACAAAACGCAGCACGTCTGAATCGTCGGCGGCAATGCCGTTGACGGTGATGGGGTTGTTGAAACTGAGCAGCAGGCTGCCATCATCGAGTCGCGCAAAACCGTCTACATCAGCGGCAGCCAACCCTACATCCGAGCCATCAAAGAAGAGGGCCCATGTGTTGAGCGCAATGTCATACACTAGCACATCTTCATCGTTGAAGCGGACGCCGCCCACATTGCCACCGGTGGTGGAGCTGACGTAGAGCGTGGTGGGCGCAGTGCCAGAGATTGGCGTGGCTGTGGGTGTGGGCTCCGGCGTGTTTGTGGGTGTGGGCTCCGGCGTGTTTGTGGGTGTGGGTTCCGGCGTGTTTGTGGGTGTGGCTCCTGGTGTGGATGTGGATTCTGGCGTGCTTGTGGGTGTGACGATGGGTGTGCTGCCAAGCGTGAACAGGTAGATCGAGCCTGACAGTGAACCATTGTCGTCATCACCAGCGGCGCCAATCACCACGTTTGAACCAGAGACGGAGACCGAGCCGCCAAAACCGTCGCCGGCCTGGCCATCGCTGGCTACCAATTTCGCCTGTTGCGTGGCTGTTGCAATGTCAAATAGATAGGCCGCGCCGATACCATTATCAAGAGGCGCGCCAACAATCAAGGTTGAACCATCAATGTCCACCGACTCGCCGAAGCGTGAGCCGGCCTGCCCATCTGCCGCTGTGATTTTCGCAAGCTGTTGACCCGTGGTGGCATTGAACAGGTAGACAGAGCCGGAGCTTGTGCCGAGATCATCATCAAACGGTGCACCAACCGCCACGATGTCACCGTTGATCGCCACACCGAGCCCAAATAGATCGTTGGCAGCACCGTCACTAGCCGTAAGTTTTCGCTGCTGTTGGGCGGTCGCCGCATCAAATAGATAGACGGATCCAGAATCAGTACCCCGATCATCATCGAACGGAGAGCTGATCGCCGCAATGCTATTTGAAACCGCCACGCGACGACCAAAGTTATCGGCAAAAGCGATATCGCTGGCGAAAATTTTGCCAACCACTTGCTGATTGCCGGCCGTGTAGATATAGGCGGCGCCACCGCCGCCATTTGCCCCTTCAACATCGCCAGGCGCGCCTACCACAATGTAATTGTCTGAAATGCCAACAGAAAATCCATAGAAATTGAAGAACGTGTCGTCGTTGATGGGGGAGAACGGCAGCAATCGCGAAATGAGATTGCCGGTTGTCATGTTGTAGAGATAGACAGCGCCGCTATTTGTACCCCCCTGGCTCTTAAGCGGCGCGCCGATCACGGCAACGTTACCTTCCACCGCAACCGACTCGCCAAAAAAGTCCTCGCGGTTGCCAAAGGTTTCATTGTCGGATGCAGGATCAACAGCCAGAATCTTACGAATGACGGCGCCCGAATTGGCATCCACTTGATAAGCGGCACCGGCTTCCAGTCCTAAATCCTCATCAAAGCGCGCACCGGCTACGACAGTAGAACCGCTGACCGCCACACTAAATCCAAACTGATCGTCTGTATCGACCGCGGTTGGAATAACTTTAAAGGTCTCGCTAATCGTCTGAGCAAAGACCGCTGTAGAGAGTGACAGGATAACCAGACCAAGCAGAGAGCTATAGACGAGCTTTGATAGCATCTTCCGATGACGTCTAAACATGTGAGACATAGGAGATTTCCTTTGGCATGTGTAACTCAGTAGGAGTCTACATACACAGTTGATAGGGCGAACAATGGCTTTGACAAATTCTGTCCCCTGGCCAGGTGGAAGCTACAGAATTCAGCAAGGCGGCGTTCAAGTCACGGGGAGTGATATGTGATCACAACTCACAAGGCGTGAGTGTAGTAGGGGGTGGCTGGGGCTTAGGTAGGATTACCTACATTAGATATTACGTAAATATTAACCGTTTTCGCTTGACCTGCTTTCGGCCACAGCCATCTTCATCAACCTTGAAGAATGGCGCGTGAATTACCCCGCGGCTTTAAGATAAGCGCAGAACGCAGCATGCGTCATCGAACGGCTGCTAAGATCGGCGTTTTGAGTACATCACACATTGCAGAGGTCGTTATGGGGATCGAAGGCGAGCTTGGCTTATTGAAGGCCTGTCCACTGTGCTGCGGCGCGCTGGGTCAGGGCGCGCCGGTGGTGGTAAGCATTCGCCGTCAAGGGCAAACTGGTGGATTACATGGTCTTCGTCGTCGGTGCACCGAGGATATTGCCGCATAAGCGTTAAGATAAGCAAGTGAGGGGATCGCTAGCGTAGAGGAAGAGAGCAGAACCCCCCTCTAACTCCCCCCGCAACGGGGGGAGGACTGTTGACGCGTCGATGTTGGTGGTCGCGTTGTGGGTATCACTTCCTCACCAACTTGCGGAAGCTGCGCGCCGTGCGTGGCGGGTTGAGCAGGCGACCATAGGCGCTATACGAGACTTCGGCCACATAGAGATCGCCGCGCGAGTCGACGGCGATGCCGTGTGGCGCGGTGTATTGGTTGGGCCCCTCGCCGCGGTGGACGTCGCCGATACGCGCCAATTGTTGTCCGCTCAGGTCGTGGATGGTGACGCAGGCGCCGATGTTGGGGAATTTGAGATTGACGTCGAGATGCGACGGCAGTTGACCGACATAAGCCAGGTCGCCCGCGATGTGAAAGGCGCAAGGACGGTGCAGGTTGTTCCACTGGCTGAGGTAGTTGCCCTGAGCGTCGAAGATCTGTACGCGATGATTCTCGCGATCGGCCACGTAGACGTGTCCTTTTGTGTCGGTGCAGACACTGTGGGGCAGGTTAAACTGACCTGCTTCCACGCCGAAATCACCCCACGAGAAGAGATGGCGTCCTTCCACCGTAAATTTATGCACACGGGCGTTGCCGTAGCCGTCGGAAATGTAGAGATCGCCGCTTTGAGGATCGAAGGCAACCTTGGTGGGCTTGTTGAAGGGCTGTCCACTGTGCGGCGGCGCGCCCTGCCCCACCGTGCCGATGGTGGTGAGCAGTTCGCCATCGAGCGAAAATTGGTAGATCACGTGGGCCTCGTCGTCGGTGCACCAGAGGCTGTTGCCGTCGAGGGCCAGTGTCAGCCCATGTGGGCGGTTAAAGATCCCCTCGCCCCAAGACGCCAAAAACGTGCCGTCCTGGGCAAAGACGAGCAGCGGGTGTTCGCCGCGTGTAAAGACATAGACCCGATCCTGCCGGTCTACCACCACGTCGACCACTTCGTAAAAAGTCCACCCCGCGGGCAGTTGCGCCCATTCGGGTTGTTCTTCGTAGGTAAAAGGTTGTGGGATCACGAGAGATTCTCCTTGATTGGGGATTAGTGATTTGTGATTTGTGATTGGGGATTTGTGATTGGGGATTTGTGATTGGGTTTCGTGATTTGTGCGTTGGCTGGTCTGAGTCAGTGCCAGGCACTGACGGCGACAACTCACCCGCTGCCCCAATCACCAATCACTAATCCCCAATCACCCTCTCCGCTCCGCCCACGGCTTCGCCATGATCTTCGCCATGCCTTCGTCGTCCAGTTCGATGCCCAGGCCGGGCTTGTCGGGGACGGCGACACAGCCCTCGGCGTCGAGGACGAAGGGATCTTTGAAGTAGCCTGCGCCGATGACGGTGCGCCCGTTGATCCGGCTGTCGTTGACTTCGTTGTGTTCCTGCACCAGGAAGTTGGGCAGCACGGCGTCGAGTTGGATCGAGGCGGCCAGCGCCAGCGGGCTGAGCGGACAGTGCAGGGCGACTTTGGCGTAGGCAGCCTCGCCGATGGCGGCGATCTTCTTGCATTCGGTGATGCCGCCAGCGTGGGCAATGTCGGGTTGCAGGACGGAGAGCGCGCCACGGGCCAGGGCGTCGAAGAAGATCCACTTGCCCATCCAGCGTTCCCCGGCGGCGATGGGGACATTCGTGCGGCCGGCCACCTGCACCAGCGCATCGACCCGTTCCACGGGCATGGGTTCTTCCACAAAAAGAGGACGGTAGGGCGCAATGGCGTCGATCAACTGGCCGGCAATGGCAGGGTGCGGGTTGTGGATGTCCACCGCCACGTCGACGTCGGGACCTGCGCCCTCGCGCACGGCGGCAAAGCGAGCGGCGAATTGGTCCACTTGCGAGGTGACTTCCAGTCCGTCCCCCGGGCCAAAGTGGACCTTGAGACAGCGGAAGCCCCATTCGGCGGTGAGGATGTGTGCCGCCTCGGCGTAGCTACGTGGATCACGTGGATCAAGCGTCCGTTCCGGCTTGCCCGCCCGGTAGGGATCGCCCGGTTCCACCGTCCACGGCAGGCCGCCGCCGGTGGCGCGGTACATACGGATGCGGTCGCGGGTGCGTCCTCCCAAGAGTTGGTAGACAGGCACGCCCGCCGCCTTGCCTGCCAGATCCCAGAGCGCCATGTCGATGCCGCTGATGGCGCTCATCTTCACCGGCCCGCCCACGTAGCCCAGCCCGCTGGTGTACATCACCTGCCACAGTTCTTCGACGCGGGTAGGGTCCTGGCCAATCAAGAACGGCTCCAGCCGCCGCACCTCGGCGATCACCACATCCGGGTGATTCTCCAAATAGGGCTCGCCCAGCCCAACCAACCCGGCGTCGGTATGTACGCGTACCCACACCCAACTGGGCGGGACACGCAGGATTTCGAGGGATGTGATTTTCATGGATCTGTCCTGTGATGTGGTTGGCTGGGCGATGTTGTTGGCAATCCCGCTGTGACAAGGAAATGGTCTCGAAGACAACGTTCTGCGGTTGATAACCGCAGCTACGACAGACGAGAGATCTGCCTATGTCGTAGGTCACGCTACCAGCGTGACGGGCGTACTTCAGCCGGTTCTGAGAACACGATTTATCGTGTTTCCCATCGCAGACGGCGGTTTCAACCGCCGGGTTACTTGCCTGGACGGCAACACCCTTGACCTTCGTCGTCGGTCGTCGGTCGTCCGTCGTCCGTCGTCGGTCGTTTCTTCTACCAATTCGTGTGCGATCCATCACGCCGCCGCAGCTTCGGCGCTTCCCAGTACTGGAAACTCTGCGCCTTGACCCACTCTTCGTTGACCTCAATGCCCAGCCCCGGCGTATCGAGGACGGGGAAGCGGCTGCCGTCAAGCTCGTGCTGCACCGGGAAGACTTCCTCGCTGTAGCGGGCGCGGGCGGGTTCGGTGGGCGAGACGCGCACTTCGAGCCAGGCGAAATTAGGGACAGCCGCGCCCAAGTGGACGGAGGCAGCGGTGCAGATTGGGCCTAGCGGGTTGTGGGGCATGAGATCGATGTAGTGGGCTTCGGCCAGCCCGGCCACCTTCATCGACTCGGTGAAGCCGCCCACGTTGCAGATGTCGAGGCGGGCGAATTGGGTGATGCCCCGCTCCAGGTAGGGCAGGAACTGCCACTTGCTGGCGAACTCCTCACCGATGGCCAGCGGTACATCGATCATTGTGCGCAACGACTCGTACGCTTCGGGCGTCTCGTCGCGGATGGGCTCTTCGAGGAAGTCGAGGGTGCCCGACGGCATACGCTGGCAGAACGAGACGGTCTCGGCCACGTTGAGGCGGTGGTGGTAGTCGATGCCCAACACAGGCGCACTGCCAATCGCCTCACGCAATTGCACGAGATAGGACGCCATCTGCGCAATCGATTCCCGTGGCTCGAAGATATGCTGCGATCCTTCGTAGGGCCGCGGCAGCCCGACGCGGATGACGTTCCACCCCTCGTTGAGGAGCAGACGGGCGTCTTCGATCAGCCCTTCCGCCGAGTCTCCGCGCGCTGTGGCGAAACAGGGGACGTAGTCGCGCTGCTTGCCGCCCAGAAGCTGATAGACCGGCACGCCCAGCGCTTTGCCCACGATGTCATGCAGGGCGATGTCCAATGCCGAGATGGCGGCGGTGAGGACGCGTCCGCCCTCGAAGTATTGGCTGCGGTAGAGCAACTGCCAGATCGCCCCAATCTGCATAGGATCGCGGCCGATGAGCAGTTCGCGGTAGTGGTTCAACGCCCCCACCACCGCCTGCTCCCGACCCGACAACCCCGACTCGCCCCATCCATAAATGCCTTCGTCGGTCTCCACCTTGACCAGCAACTGGTTACGATGCCCCACCCAGATGGGGTAGGGGATGACGTTGGTGATCTTCACGGAATGCTCCTTTGGTGGGTGACAAGGTGACAAGGTGACAAGGTGACAAGGTGACAAGGTGATCGTATGGACGAAATGATGCGATGATGCGGGATCCCGTCGACAGACGAATCGACGCGGCGACAATCCTGACGTCGGTCGTCGGTCGTCGGTCGTCCGTCGTCTATCTCTCCTTCAAGTACGCATAAGGCGTCTGCCCCCACGGCATAGGACGTCCGCGCGCGATGACCATCATTTCGTACCAGTCGTCGCGTTCGATCTGGATGTCGGCGGCGGCGACGGCTTCGGCGATGTGGTCGGGGTTGGCGGTGCCTACCAGCGGGATGACGCCGCCGGGCAGGTGCATGAGCCAGGCCAGCGCCAACTGGCCCAGGGTAACGCCGTAGCGCTCGGCAAAAGGACGCAACTGGGCCACGACGCCGTCTTCGCGTTGGGCGCGCCAGTCGCTGTGCGAACTGGTGCTGCGGCCGGTGAGGACAGCCTTGTGCAGCGGGCTCCAACAGAGGATGCCCATCTTCTTCTCCTGACAGGTGGCCATGAGGCCCGTCTCCAACGGTTCGAGATGGAGCATGCTGAACTGGGTTTGCAGGCTTTCGACGCGAGTGTAGGCCGAAATGGCGCGTATCTCGTCTGGGGCGAAGTTACTCACACCGACGTGGCGGATCTTGCCTTCGGCTTTCAGATCATCGAGGGCGCGGGCCGTCTCTTCGGGGTGGGTGAGGTAGTCGATGCGGTGGGGCTGGTAGAGATCAATGTACTCCATGCCCAGCCGCTTGAGCGACTTCTCGCAGCTCTCCTTGATGTAGCGGGCCGAGAGATCGTATGCCTTGAACTCGTATGCCTCGACCATGCCCTGAAAGACGATGCCACACTTGGAGGCGATGAAGACGTCCTCGCGCGGGATGGACGCTTCGCGTAGCGCATCGCCCAGGATCTCCTCTGAAACGCCCCGCGGCGCCCCGTAGACGTCGGCCACATCATAGAAGTTGACGCCCAGTTCGTAGGCCCGCGCCACCGCCGCCTTCCCCTCGGCGCGGCGATCCACCACCAGGCTCATGGCCCCGTAGGCAATGGGAGAGACAAGTTGATCGGTCTTTCCAAGTTTGATGTGTTGCATGTGTGTGCTCCTTTAGGATGGGGACTGGGGATTAGAGCCTAGTCCCTGATCCCCAGTCCCTATTTTCACTTCGCAAGTCTCATACCCAACATATACCCGCCGTCCACACGCAGAGACGTGCCGGTGATGTAGTCGGCGTCGTCGCTGACGAGGAAGGCGGCGGCTTTGCCGATGTCGGTGGGGGTGCCCAGGCGGCCCCAGGGCAAGGACGGGGCGGCGGCGGCGATGTCGGCGTCGCTGGTGTAACGGCGTTCACCCGGCGTGTCGATCCAGCCGGGGTTGATCACGTTGACGTTGATGCGGTAGGGCAGCAGCTCGGCGGCGAGGGTGCGGGCGAAGTGGTTGACGGCGGCTTTGGCCATGTTGTAGGCGGCGCTGTTGGGGAAAGGATATTCGCCCAGCACCGAACCGGTGACGAGCACCTTGCCGCCGGGGCGCCCTGCTTCAATCTGCCGCACCATCTGTTGCACTGCCAATTGGCAGGTGTGGAAGACGCCGAACTGCGCCACTTCGATGACGGCGCGCACATTCTCCCATTCCGCCGTCAGCACCGGCTCACGGATCGAAAAGGCAGCGTTGGCCACCGCAATGTCAAGCGAACCGAAATGATCCACCGTCGCCTGCACCATTTCGTCCACGGCGTTGCGGTCGGCCACATTGGCTTCATAGATCAGCGCCTGCCCGCCCAGCGCCATGACAGCCTGGGCGGCGGCCTGTGCATTTTCACCGTCGCCCAGATGGTTGATCACAATGGACGCGCCTTCCGCGGCCAAAGATTCGGCGATCCCCAGGCCAATGCCGCGCGAGGAACCAGTGATCAGGGCGACTTTGCCGCCAAATCGAGACATGGGCTCTGTCCTTTCCAGGGAAGAAGTGTGGGCAACTTGTTGCCTATACTCTTACCACGAAGCAGGCCAGAGCACAAAGCCAATGGGAATAGAACGCGGATTGAGCGGATTGGGCGGAACAACCCGGATTTTTATCCGCTTGAATCCGCCCAATCCGCTCAATCCGCGTTCTATTCTGGATTCAGTTCGCAGCGAGGACAATCACCATATCCCCTTCGGTGAGTGTGATGGGCGCCGCTTTGTTGGGGTTGATGCACACGCCGTACTGCTGTGCGCGATTTGTACTATGGCTAATCAAACGGTAGCCGATAGCGGTTTCATTGTGGCGGCGCGCCGCCTCGACGATGGTGTAGAAGTTGACGGCAACGTCGGGGCGCACGTAATGCGCAGCCGGACGCAGGTAGATCTCGGATCCATCGGCGTCGAAGATCTCGGCGAAGACGGCATTGAGCGCTTTGTTTTCGGAGATCTGCGAGAGCATGAGGCTGATCAGCCGATTGCTGACAATGAAGTCGTCGGCCTGGGTGACCTCGGCCAGGTTGCGGTTGCGGTTGTCCAGCATCTCGCTAACGATAGAAAAGTTCATACCGAGCAGACCGGCCATATCGCGCAGGTGAAGCAGTGTGACCAGGGTATGGGCGTCGGCCTGCTGCGGCTCCATCTTGTCGGAGTAAGAGAGGGTGATGATGTGATCGTAGCCGGCCACGTCCAATTCATTGAGGACGCGGCGATCCGTGGTGTCGCCCACCTGATAGACCACACTCTGATTTTGCAATTCGGTACAAGATGCGGCGATCTCGGCTTCGCCGTCGGCATAGTCGGCCACTACCGTCACCAGTGAACCGGGGGCGACGTAGCGATCCAGCTCATTGATGATGGCCGGTGCGCTCTTGTTCCATCCCAGAATGAGCGCACGTTCGGGCCGGTTCACTCGCTCCAGTGCCGAGTGGATGGCGTCGTCGGCAATGTCAAAGTCGGCGCGACCGAAGAGCTGAATCGTGTCGTCGTCTTGTGAAATGACGATCAACTGATCCCCGGCGGCGACGAGTGTCTCCATGGGTGGGTTGAGTTCTGCCGGGCGACCGGGCCGTTGAATGCCGATGACGGTGGACGTTTCGTAGGCAAAGAGCGCATCGCTGAAGGTCCGGCCGAACAGAGACGGCTCGTGTTTGAAGTAGATCTCGTTGCCGTCGAAATCAAGCAGTTCGGTGTAGACAATGGAAAGCCCCGACTGCCGACAGGTTTGGGCGATGATGCGCGAAATAAGATCGCCGATGAGGACGATTTCGACCTCGTCTTTGCCCACCATACGCGCCACTTCGTAGTTCTTGGGGTCTTGAATTTCGACAACGATGTGATAGGGATCGGGGCGGCGATCCGGCGCGTTGGTGATGGCGAGGAGTGTTTTGATCACCTCGGCATCGGCGTCGGCATCTCTACCTGGGGGCGCAAGGATGATAATGGATCGCGCCGTCTGTGGGCTGGCCAGCGCCAGATCGCTCATCTCGATAGGGTCGCCGTTGCGGCAGACGATGCGTGTGCGTCCACTGCCACCCAATTTGCTGCGGATCTCATCTTCCATCTCGATTTTGTCTTTCGGGCCGAGGATGACAATACAGGGGTTGTGCTGATTGGCGTTGGCAACGATCAATTCGGAGAGAATGGGAATGATCTGATCCGACCAGCCTAGGATCACCGTGTGTCCACTTTCGACGACGCGCGAACGTCCTTTGCGCAGGTTCTCCAGGCGGCCTTCGATGCCTGTCGTCAAAATACCGATGAGCAAGCTAAGCACGAAGATACCGCCCAGCGTGACGCCAAACATTGTGAACAGGTAAGCCCATGATCCGCTGTTCCCGGCGACAGTGCCGGCGTCCATCGTGTGCATGAGGTTCGACCAGAGCAGTTGCGGAAAGCTCAGATCCTGTGCCATACCGGTGGCCTGTAGAAACAGTGATGCCCCTAAAATGATCACCAGTGAAACGATCCCCAGCCAAAGGATCAGGGCAGGTGTGCCTTTAGAAAAGACATTGTCTGTTGCATAGCGGAGTCGATCCAACCAGGTTGCTTTTGTCATGAGATCCTCAGGGGGAGAAAGGTGAAAAAAGATTCCTATATTTTAACATGACGCCGGCTTTGACCGTCTTGCGCTAAAGCATGCAATTCGACGATCTGGGTCAATTCGGAATCCTGGCCGATCCGAAATCCTGGCCGATCCGAAATCCTAGTCGAGTGGATTCGTGACAATCTAGCCATGTGATGGGTGATTTGTGCCAAGGCTTTGCGTAGCCTGGAAATGGCGTAATCTCACCAAGGAGAGGTAATTTCTTCTGGGGAAGCGCTTTGTATGGCGACGATGGCGTTGACGTTTCTCTTCCATTCTTCGTCTTGCGTCTTTATTCAATGTCGAGTTTGCATGGCTTTCACCTTCCATTGGCGGGACAGCGGCACGCCGCTGCATATCTCCCTAAACGCGGGGACATTGACGCTGAGCTTCGACGGCCGCGTCAATCTGTCGTTCGACGGCGAAGGGCGATTGGTGGGTGCCTTCTGGGACGAGGTAACCTACCGCCGCGCACTGGACAACCGCATCCTGGCCAAGTGGATCGACCCACGATGGCCGCAGCGCCGTCGTCGCCGTTTCCTCAACGACGACGAGCGCCGATCCTTGATCGAGCGAGTCTACACGGCGACGGTGGATCTCTCCACCGGCCTTCTCTTCGGGCAGTTGACACCCCCCGCCGATGCCCCACTGGTGGAAATCCAAGATTGGCTCGCCGCCGTGCTGCGCTGGGACTGGGCAAAGTTGGAAGGGGAGCGACACCGCTTCCACAGCGTCTACAAGCCGGTGCCTATCCTGCCGCCGGATCAGTACCTGTCCACCGTGTTACAGGTGACGGAGGGCTGCTCGTACAACAAGTGCACCTTCTGCACCTTCTACCGGGATCGCGCTTTCCGCATCAAAACCGGCGACGTCTTACAGGATCACATCACCGCCGTGCAGACATTCTTGGGCGAAGGTCAGTCGTTGCGCAAGGGCGTCTTTTTGGCCGACGCCAACGCCGTGATCGTAGCACAACGGACACTCGTCCCCATGCTTGATGCTGTCAACGCGGCGATGCCGGCAGCGCAGCAGGCCGGGATCTACGCATTTGTTAGCGCACCCGACGCCATGCACAAAACCAGCGCCGACTTCGCCGAACTCCGCGCACGCAACTTGCGCCGGGTCTACGTGGGTGTGGAAAGTGGACACGATCCCCTGCGCCGGTTTCTACGCAAGCCGGGCAACGCCGCCGATGTACGCCACGCCATTGAGACGATCAAAGCGGGCGGCGTCGCAGTTGGGCTGATCGTGATGGTGGGTGTCGGCGGCGAGCGTTTCCGCGAGGTTCACCGCCGCGACACACTGGATCTGCTGGCCGGCGTCCCCTTGGGCGGCGATGATCTCATCTATCTTTCGCCCTTTGTGGCGGGGGCCGACGCCCCCTACGTCCAGGACGCCGAGGCGGCCAATCTGGGCAGACTGGACGAAAACTGCATCGAGCAGGAGATGCGAAACTTTCGCGATCGGCTCAAGCCGTGGGCGCAAGCGCACGAGGTGCGGGTCTCCACCTACGATATTCGTGAGTTTGTCTATTGAGCAGTGTTGCTCTGTCTACATTCAGGAGGTTTGCGATGAAACAAACGATCTCGCGTCTATTGGTGCTTCTCCTCGCGTTGTTGATTCTCCCCATGGGGGCCCAGGCCGCAGCGCCTGCCCAAGAAGCGCCCACCGTGCGCGCCGTCCTCTTTTGGATGAGCACCTGTGGCTATTGCCACGAAGTCATCGACAATGTGCTGCCACCGCTTCAGCGCCAATACGGCAACCAGTTGGACATCCAATTGATCGAACTAAAGACCGACGGCGATTTCCGAAAGTTGAGCGCGCTGGCGATGAAGTATGGTCAGTCCGGCGAGGGCGTCGGTGTGCCGTTGATGGTCATCGGCGATCACATGATGCGTGGGGCGGCGGAGATCCCGGCGGAACTGCCCGGCTACATTGAAACGTACATGGCCACAGGCGGCGTCGAATACCCTGAGTTGGGCGCGTTTTCCATTGCCCAGGGCGAACGCTTCCTGGTGGAAGGCATGGTGTTGGAAAGCACACGCCCCGCCCCCACCGAGGTCAACGGTTTCTGGCTGGCAATTGTGGTGATGGCGGGCATCATATTGGCGTTGCTCTACGCCGCGGCGGCGTGGATGGGCAAAGCGCGCTGGATCTCGGCGAATGTAGCGTCCTGGGCGTTGCCGGTGCTGGCGGTGTTTGGGCTGGGCATTTCAGGGTACATGGCCTACGTAGAGATGCAGTCGGTGGAAGCCGTCTGTGGACCGGTGGGCGATTGTAATGCCGTGCAAGGCAGCCCATACGCCTACCTTTTCGGTATTTTGCCCATCGGCATTCTGGGGCTGGCCGGCTATACGTTGATCCTTATCGCCTGGGCCTGGTCGCGCATGCAGCAGGACCCATTGGCCGTCTATGCGCCGAAAGCACTTTTCGGGTTCGCTTTAGTCGGCGTCTTCTTTTCGCTCTACCTCACCTACCTGGAACCTTTCGTCATCGGCGCTGTGTGTATGTGGTGTCTCTCGTCTGCCGTGGTGATGACGCTGCTGCTGATCACCACGTTGACACCGGCGTTGAAACCGCAGGTGACAGCGCCGACACAGCGGAAGCGCAGTCGGAAAAAGTGATTGGAGATTGCGGAAAGAAAACAGAAGCGTGAACACAGATTTCACAGATTCACACAGATTTCCAAAAGGTTTGGACACGGATTTGTAGGATTTTCAGGTTGGCATTCCGGGTTTGAGAAGTAGAAGCGTGAACACAGATTTCACAGATTCACACAGATCAAAGCTCTCCCAAATCTGTGTCATCTGTGAAATCTGTGTTCACTCCTCTGCCTCCTGCAAATCCTACAAATCCGCATCCAAATCATTCTCTCTCCGCGTTACCCACAACCACCACCTGTCGCCCCGCGTTTGGACTTGAGTTCGATCTTAGGCACATACTCCAACACAAAATCATGTGGATCGGGTTCGGCGGCGGGTTGACGTGCGCCTAGGGCCATGTCGAAGGCGTAGCGCAGTTGATCGTCCCTACCTACAGCTAGGGTCCGTGTGAGCCTGAACTCGTCTTCACTGAAGACGGCCAACCAGTTGTTGACGCCGCCTTCAAGGATGTAGAGATTGGGAATGCTCTCGGCCACAAGATACTTCCACGCTTCGGTGGCGGCGCTTTCGTCGTTGCTCATGGTCACAAAGACGGTGTTGTCCGGCTCCTCGCGCAAGGACGGCGCCAACGCCGGTAGTTCGTCCAGGGTGACATGGCGGGCGTCGAGGATGTGGAAGAGGTTGTAATCGGCCTCGGATCGCACATCAAGCATGACCACACGCAGATTGCGGTTGTGCAGCGTCTCTAGCAACTCAGCCGGGTGGATCTGCACCTGCCGCTCGGCCAGACGCACATCCTGCGCCGGCGCCAGCCAGGACCAGCGATCCGCATTGGTGGGTTGGCCGATGAAGAGGATGGCCACAGAGGCCAGCACCAGTGTCCCCGCGGCGCCATAGCGCCACTTGGGCGCTTTGGACAGGTCCTGTTTGCCGATGATGCGTTCCAACTGTTCGCCGCCCCAGAACATGAAGAGCGCCATCAGCACCACGCCCAGCACTACCCAGCCTGTCTCCACGCCAAAGAGATCGGGCAGGATGAAACGCCCCATGTAAGACGAGTGCCAGAAGCCTTCGTAAAGCCCCACCGTCTCGCCAAAGAGGAAGATGCCGAAGAAGACGCCCAGAGCGAACATGATGCCGTCGAGCTTGCCTGTGGCCGCCGAAACCAGCGACGTGCCGGGGCAGAAACCGCCGACGATGAAGCCAGCGCCCATGATCAACCCGCCCACGATCCCCGGCCACAGGTAGGTGGGGTTCACCCAGATCAGATTGAAATCAAGCAGCCCCAGTGCCGTGCTGCCAAAGACGAGCACCATCGCCACAATGATGGCGGTGAACATTACCTTGAGCACCGTCAAATCCTTAAAGTAAAACTGCGCCGACAACTTCAAAGAATTGCCGAAGCCGGCGATTTCCAGCACATAGCCAAACGCAAACCCAATGGCCAGGTAGACCCAATAGGATCCCCAGTGGCCCATCAGTTCGGTGAGTTGGAGCGGGAAGGGTGTCATGTCAGGTGCCTCGTGTGTGGAGGTGATTGGTGATTAGTGATTGGTGATTGGGGGAAAGATCCGGATCAAGTGGATGATAGGATGATGAATCGCGTCATCCTATCATCTCGTCGTCATGTTTTTGCCCCAATCACCAGTCACCAGTTCCTAATCACCAATCAATTCCAGAGTTTCCGCAAAAAGTACGCCAGCGCATAGGCCCCGCCGAAGACGGCGAACATGAAGGCCCAACTCCCCACCGAAAGGACAGAGCCGCCGGTGAGCGCCTGCCCCGAAGTGCAGCCACGCGCCATGCGCGCACCGTAACCCATCAACGCGCCGCCGAGGAAAGCCATCAGCCAGCGCAAACGGACAGGCACACGCGGCCCCCGGTTGGTTTCAAAGCTGAGCCGCCCGTTCATCCAACCAGACGCAAAGCCGCCCATCACCGTGCCGATGGTGAGGAAGACCACCCAACTGTCCAGTGGATTTTTGTCGCCGCCGGCCATGTCGAGCAGGTAGGGCGTGCGGTCCACATGATTGGGGGCGATGGCGTCTTCGACGACGACGAGCAGCCGGTTCATGCCGCCCGACGCCCCCAGCCCGTTGCCGGTGATGAAAAAGGCCAGAAACAGCACGATCCCCAGCAGAATCCCGGCGAAGTAGGGGTTCACATACTCCTTGGCCTCTCGCTGGGTCAGCGCACGTGTCCCTGAGCGAGCGGTGGATTGTGGTTCGATGTAGGTGGTCATGGAAGCTCCTTGGCCGTTAGCGGTTAGCAGTTGGCGGTTAGCAGTTAGTTCGTTAAGACCATTGAACGGTCACACAGTGTCGATTCGATAACATCATCCCATCATCCCCATCATCGCATCATCATCTCGACACGATCTCCCCAATCACCAATCCCTAATCACCATTCACCGCCTTCACCTCCACCTGATCCCACCCATCGATCATGGATCGGATCCCTGTGAGCGGTTTCGGGCCGGTGGTGGTGAGGTAGACGTGTAGGACGATGAAGGACGAGAAAAGCCAGGCGATCAGGGTGTGGAAGGGGGCCAGGTAGACGAGACCACCCAACTGCGCAGCGACGCCGGGCCAGTGCTGTGCACCCCACATGAGGATGCCGGTGATCACTTGCAGTGGCAGCAACACATTGAGGATGGCCAGGTAGGTCACCTGTTGCAGCGGGTTGAACTTGCGCCGTTCGCTCTTCTCGAAGGGATGTTCTTCGCCGCGGAAGATGCCGCTCAGGTAGAACTTGGCCTGTACGAACATGTCGTTGAAGAATCCTTGCGGCTGGGGCAGGAACTTCTGAATTTCGCCGCTGGCAAAGTGATAGAAAGCCGCCATCGCCGCGTTGATCAACAGGATCGCGGCCAGCACGTTGTGCACCTGCACCATGTAGGCAAAACTGAAAATACCCAGCTTGTCGGGTTTGTGGATGATGAGACCGGTGAGCAGCAGCCCCAGGATCACGGCGGTCTGCATCCAGTGCCAGAAGCGCTCGTAGACGGTGTACATGTAGACTTCGCGCAGTTCCGGGTGCTGATGCGCATAACGACGACCGGCCACAAAACGCAGCCCACCATGCGCGGTGACACCCAACAGCGTGCCCACAAAGAGGACGATCCCCGCCCAATCCACCCACCACACACTGTCGTGGCCGAGGATGTACAGACCGGCGGGATCGAGATCGGCTTCCGGCTTCGGCGAGTACAAGAGTGCGCCGCGCTCGTCCACGAAGAGCGAACCAGGCGTCTGCACCGAACCATCGCTGACAAAGGTAGGCGTCACCCCGCCGGGGACGCGGTTGGAAATGGGCATGGCCTGCGCAATCAGCGAATCTTCGCTGTGACAGGTGGCGCATGAGCGCGTGGCCCACTCGCCGGTGACGACGTTGTGGTTGATGCTGTAGGGCTGCACTTGACCATCGATGCGCGGGTTGTCCAGTCCTTGCGCGGACAGGTTGGCGGCGATCAGCGTTTCTTTGGCCTCGCTGTCGATGACAAGTTCAGTCTCGTCGAGCAGACTGTCGGCGTTGGCGTCGAAGGCGGCAAGGACGTCGGCGCGGTAGGCGCTGTTGCTCAGCCACGCCGCCTCCAAATTGCGCAACGGCACAGGGCGGGCCGGTTCGCCGTAGATCCAATACCACGAGGCGATGAGGTTGTGCGGGGCCAGCGACGTGCCGCCCTCGCCGTTGCTACGTGGCAGCAGCGTGGGCGTGTAGCCGGTGATCAGCGTCTCCTCTTCGCCGCGACATTCGGTAGCCGGAGAACCGTCAAGTTGGAGGACGGTCCAGTCGACAGCCTGCTGCGCCGGGGCGTGCAGTTCGGGGATATGACAGCTTTCGCAGCTCACCGTCTGCATATGACGGTCTTTGTAGGGCAGCCAGTTGTGGTTGTCCGCCACGCTGTGACACGATTCGCAGCGGCGCACCGTGTTGTCAAATTCTGGGGCCAGACTGCTCTGGGCGCTCTGCCCTTTGGCGAATTCGTGGATGGGGCGGTAGAGATATTCGCCGAGGTCGATGCGCCGCGGATCGAAGAGCAGGTGATCGGGCTTGCTTTCAGGATCTTCCTGGTAGTAGACGGGGTTGTTCACCGAATAGTGGCACTCGGTACAGGATACGACGCGTTCGGCATGGACGTCCCAGGCCAGTGACAGCGCGTTTTTGTCTTCCAAATTGACGCCGGAATTGGACAGCCGCTGCGGTGAGTAGACCTGCCCGGTGGTGGCGGTGCTCCAGCCGTTGTCTTCACAGTCGTCGAGGACGAGCGGCACCCGGTTGTTCATGTGGACTTCGCCGTGACATTGGCCGCAGCTTTCGCTGGTGGGGTCTTGCACCGAGACAAAGGACGGCAGCAGGTTGCCTTCGCCGTCAAAAGCGTCGGCGTTCCAGATGGGCGCGTCTACGGTGCCGCTGAGGATGCCCGTATCGAGCAAGGTGACGGTGTTGGCCCAGCCGAAATTGCCCGCGGCTAGCGCGGCGATGCGAGCGTCGTTGTTGGGGTCGGCCAGGTGACAGAGGAAACAATTCATCTCGACCACGCCCGATGTGTTCCAGTCCCAGGCGCTGCGTTCGCCGGTGACGGGGTCGACGAGGCTGCTTTCGGGATTGGCGGCGTCGGCGGGCAGATCGAGTAACGGTGTGCCGTCCCGACTGGTCATCGCCGGGCCGCCACCCACATGACGCGCGCCCAGCGTCTTGATCCACTCCGCGGTGGTCAGGTCCACAATTTCATCAGACGCGGGCGAAAGGTAACGGTAGATCAGCGGGTTCCACTTGCCGAAGGCGCCGGGGCTGCTGTCCCAAGAGTTGCCACCGGCGTTGTTATCGGCCACTGCGCCGGGATCGGTGAAGTCGCTCAGCCCCAGGTCGGCGTGGAAGCTGTGTTCGGCGATGAAGGCGGTGTCGTGGCATGCGCCACAGGTGCGCAGGGTAGAAACCGGCATCCCCGAGTCGAGGACGTTGTTGCCGTCGGCGTCCAACAGCGCGAAGACGGGGTGCAGCGGCGATGCGGAGCGCAACGCCGTGGGGGTGTCGTCCCCTGTCTGTCCCTGCGCGACGGCAAAGGCAAATCCCAGCGCCAGGAGGGCGAAGGCCAGCGGCACAATCCAACGGGAAAGGTGGATACGGGTCATTATTCTGTCTTTCATTCGGCGCTCCCCTCAACTTTGCGTCCACCCCAGCGCATGGGATCGCCGTCATAACCCAGTGTTTCCCAATCCATGCGGCTGTTTTCGCCGTGGCAATCGTCACATTGCAATGCCTGCTCGCCGGGGACGACCATGTGGGAGAGGTTCCAGTACATGTCGGTGGGGGCGAAACCGTATTCGCCGCTGTACTCCATGCCCACGGTTTCGGAGCCGCTACGCAGCGCACTGTCCCAGTCGAAGGTGGTCCAGTAGCCGTCGGGGCCGGCGGTGTTGGGCTGAAGCAGGTAGTTGAAGACGCTGTCGTACGGTTGCAGCGCCCGATGCACTTTGAAGGGCCAGATCTTCGATTCGGCGTCGTTGATGCTGCCCAGTGGTTCGTTCAAGGGCGTCGACTGTGCGGGATCGATGACATCGCCCAGGATGTAGCGATCTACCAGGCCGTTGTGCCACATGTACTCGGGGATGAACTCGTCTTCGTAGACAAAGCTGCCTTTGATCTTGAGGTAGCTGTGTGGATCCTCGGGAATGTCCTGGCCGGCGGTGGACCAATCCCAGTGCATCTTGGTGGCCTCACGCACCGCGCCTTCGGGGATGTGACAGGTCTGGCAGGCAACGCTGTCGGTGTGGGCGTTGATGCGTTCGTCTTCGTGCACTTCGCCGGTGTGACAGTCGGAGCAGTAGAGCTGATTCTCATTGTCCACGCTGACGGAAATGGCGCGCCCGCTGATCTGGTGATCGGTGGCCTGGTGACAGGTGACGCAGGTGAAGTCGAAGCGGCCCATGTGCACGTCCAGCGATTCGGGTGGGTTGAGCAGAGACTGGTCGAGGTCGCCATGTTTCACGGCGTTGCCGCCGCCACCGTTGAAGTGACAGCTTCCGCAGTTGTCGCGTGTGGGCATGGCCACACTCTGCGCCGCCGCCAGCAGATCAACACTGGTGGCGGGCAGGCCGGCCTTGCTCTTGACATACTGGCCGGACTGGTCGTGACAGACGAGACAATCCACATTTTCGGTGGCCTCGAAGTCAAAGTCGGCACTGTCCCAGCCGTAGCCGGTATGACAGCTTGTGCAACTGGCCCAGTTGGATTGGATGCCGATGCAGTAGTTGTTGATGGAGGTCTTCTTGCCGGTGGCGATGGGTTCGTCGCGGCCTTCGAGCAGCACCGGATCGCTCTCCCACGTCCAATGGGATGTGG
The DNA here is from genome assembly GCA_016124945.1 of bacterium. Lineage (GTDB taxonomy): Bacteria > Chloroflexota > Anaerolineae > Caldilineales > Caldilineaceae > RI-153. The sequence continues at coordinate 127,736 of WGMT01000027.1, forward strand.
CCATCACCTCATGCGCGGCATCGGTATGACATTCCAGGCAGGCTTTGGTCACATCCGATCCACTCTCGAAGGGGCCGGTCATCAGGTCAGCGTGGTTGGTGTGTGGAGCAGGTGTGGGCACCCCCGCCCACGGATCGTGATCCGGCGGCGCTTCTGCCGTGGCAAAGGTCCACACAGGGATCAGGATCAGCGCCGCCGTCACAACCAGGCCGACGATCCAGGTGTATTTGAAGTCGCGCATAGGAAATCGCTTTTCCGGTTGAGGTTTTGAGGAGATGATGATGGGATGATGCTCACCAAAGCCATCATCCTATCATCATGCCATTGATAGTACATTGCACTCTATAATTTATAGTGTAATGGAAAAAAGAGTACGTCTTCTCTGGCAAAGGATGAGTTTTGTACCTGGACAGCGCGGTAGGAAAGTGATGGGGATTTGTGGAGAGGGTGTGTCGGGAAAAGTTTGATTAGGGTGCGTGATACGTGATTCGTGATTCGTGGTGCGTGGGTAGAGGACGTAGTTCTCATTTCCGTAGCTGCACGCTATCAGCGTGCGGTTTGTACTTGACGAATTCACGTCCATTGGAACGTGATCTCGTCTACAAAGAACCGCACGCTGATAGCGTGCAGCTACGATTGACCCAATCCTAGCTCTATCCACGGATCACGGATCACGGATTACGCATCACAAATTTAGTCAGCCGCAACCAATGTCGCTTGGCGATTCTGCGTCATCGCCGCGATCACCTGCTTTGCCGTCTCCTGCGATTGGTGCACACAGTCGGGGACGCCGATGCCGCGGTAGGGGCTGCCGGTGACGTAAATTCCATCGGGCAGGGCGGCTTCGATGGCGTCGACGCGCTGAATGTGTTCCACGTCGTACTGGGGATTGGAGCGGGGCCAGCGGTAGATTTTGTGGAAGAGCGGTTCGGCTTCGACGCCAGTCATCTGCTTCAATTCGGCGCGCACACGGCGTAGGATCTCTTCATCGTCAAGATCCATCATGTGTGGGCTGCGTGATCCGCCGAAAAAGAGCCGAGCCAACACGTGATCCTCGGGGGCGCGGCGGTTGAACTTGGTGGAACTCCAGGTGATGGCGTTGACATCACGCGCCTCGCTGCGGGGGACGACAATGCCGAAGCCAGGGTATTTGTCGGGCACGTCCTGGCGGCGGAAGGCCAGCGAAATCGTCCCTGTGCTCACGTAGCGGATGCCGTTGAGCAGTTTGGCCGAACGGGGTGCGAGATCGTCGAGCAGATCCGCAGCGACAAAAGCAGGCGTCGCCAGGATCACGCTGCGTGCTGTGATTTGCGAGCCGTCGCTAAGGTTGAGCCGATAGCCTGCGTTGATCGGCATGATCGACGAGACGCCGGTGCGCAGGCGCAGGTCGCCGGTCAACTGCGCCGTCAGCGCGTCGATCAGCGAATTCATGCCGTCGTTAAGCGACATGAAGACAGAGGTGGGTTTGCGTCCTGGTTGGGCGGCGGCTTCTGCCTTGGCTTTTGCCTTGGCCTGATCCGCGCTTTTCTTCGACGCCAACATGCCTTTGATCAGGCTGCCATGCGTCTCTTCAATGGTGCGGAAGCGGGGGAAGGTGGCGAGCAGGCTCTGCTTTTCGGCCTCGGCGTTGTAAATGCCCGACATGAGCGGTTCGGCGATCTTGTCCAGCGCTTCGCTGCCCAGGCGGCGCTGGACAAATTCGGCCAGGGTTTCGTCTTTGCCGTCGCGTTTGGCCGGGATGAAGAGATCCAATCCCATGCGCAGCTTGCCCAGCGGCGAAATCAACGGTGACAGGGCAAAGGGCATAAATTTGGTGGGGATGATCATGAGCACGCCGTCGGGCAGAGGCGTGGGCTTGCCGTTGTTGAGGACGTAGGTCTTGCGCTGGTCGTCGTTGGTGGGGAGCAGTTCGTCGCCCAGCCCCAATTCACGCGCCAGCGCCATTGCCCACGGCTTTTGGGTGATGAACGAATCTGGGCCGCCTTCCACCACAAATGGCCCGTCGCCGAAACCGTCCACGTTATCGGTTTGAATTTTGCCGCCCCAGCGATCCCCCCGCTCCAACAGTGCATAAGACAACTTGGGATCGCCCTTCTGCACATACCACGCCGTGCTCAGCCCACTGATCCCACCGCCGATGACGGCAACGTCAAACGTGTTGCTTGCTGCGTGTTGTGTGTTGGTTGACATGTTGGGTGTGTTCGCTTTCTCCCATCAGTTCGCTTCCAGCCGGATCGACCGCGGCTCATAGGTGCAAAAAGGTTCTTCGCCCAGGTATTCCGCCGTCATGCCGTAGGCGCGTGCGCGGCAGCCGCCACAGACTTTCTTGAATTCGCACAGGCCGCACTTGCCGCCCAACAGATCAGGGTCGCGCAGTTCGGCAAAGAGGGGGGAATTTTCCCAGATCTCACGGAAGGGCTGTTGGCGGATGTTGCCTGCTTCCACCGGTAGGTAGCCGCAAGGGAAGACTTCGCCGCGGTGGCTGACGAAGACGACGCCGGTGCCGGCCAGGCAGCCCTTGGTCATGGCGCTCATGGCCGAATCGCCGTTGTCACCGCCGGGGTGGCCGCCTGGATGGCCACCGGGATGACCGTTGCCATTGCCGCCCGCGTTGCGTTGACGGTGCATGCTCTGTGGCCGCTCACGCACGATGCCCATGCGCCGTTCCTCGGCCTGGCGCTGGCGCACAATGCGGAAGTAGTGGGGCGCGCAGGTGGCCTTCAACTCGATGCCGCCTTCCATCTCGGCGTCGTACATCCAACTGAGGATCGACTCGTACTCACCCGCCGTGATCTGCTGATCGGGGGCGATTTCCACGCCACAACCTACCGGCACCAGGAGGAAAAGATGGAGCGCCGCCGCGTCCAATCCCTTGGCAAGGGCCAGCGTATCGGGCATCTGGTGGGCATTATGACGGGCTACAGTGGTGTTGATCTGGTAGGGGACGCCCACAGCGCGCAGGTGTTCCATGCCTACCAAAGACTTGTCGAAAGCGCCCTTGCCGCGGAAGATGTCGTGGGTAGGCGCGTCTGCGCCGTCGAAGCTGATGCTGACGCGACGGATGCCGGCGTTCTTGATCTCGTGGGCCACATTGCGGTCAATAAGTGTGCCGTTGGTGGCCAGCGCCACAATCAGCCCGGCGTCGGACGCATGACGGGCGATGTCGAAAATGTCCGGCCGGAACAACGGCTCCCCGCCCGAAAGGACGAAAATCGGCCGCGCAAACGACGCGATCTGGTCGATCAACTCAAAAGACTCGGCAGTGGTCAGATCCTGGGGCAGCAGCTTGTCGGCAACGGTCATGCGCCGACAGTGGATGCAGGCCAAATTGCAGCCGGCCGTCGTCTCCCAGAAAACCAGTCTCGGCGGCGGGTAAGTGATGGGTTCCATCAAGCTCTCCAATCGGTAGGGTCAACAAAGTCGACGGTGGACTCACTTAAATTTAGTCACTCAGTACCTTTCTGTCCCCCTACAAACGTTTGGGGTGGCACCTGTCCATCTGTCTAGAGTAGGGCGTGGTGCGTAGTGCGTGTACCAATAAAGTGAGTTGGTGTTTCATTGGGGTGTCGGCGGCGGAATATACACAAAACATTCCCAATGTAGCGTCAAGATGCTCTACTGGTACATGCACTACGCACTATTCTTCTCGGTTGCCCCTCACCCTACGAACGGCTACAATACACTTCCCAAGTTTCTTTCCTCACCCACACCATCGGAGACAACTCATGGCGACCAATGAGGTACGGATTGACGCTGCACCGCTCAAGTCCTTTATACAGGACGTCTTCACCGCAGCGGGGATGCCCGCCGCCGACGCCGCCATGGAGGCGGACGTGCTGATTTGGGCCAATCTGCGCGGCATTGATTCACACGGCGTGCTGCGGCTGGCCTGGTATCTGGAGATGATCGAAACAGGACAGATGAACCCGCGCCCCAACATCCGCACAATCAAAGAGACGCCCGCCGTCCTCTACCTGGATGCGGACAAAGCCGTGGGGCCGGTGGCCACGATCCCTGCCATGCAGCGGGTGATGGAGAAGGCGCGTACCGTGGGGATCGGCTGGGCCGTGCTGCGCAACATCACCCATCAGGGCGCGATGGCCTACTACGCCCAGATGGCCGCACAGGCCGACATGATCGGCATGGCGATTGTGTGTAGCCCACCCAACATGGCTCCCTTTGGCGCAAAAGCCGCCGGCCTGCACAACAGCCCAATTGCCATCGCCGCGCCCGCGGGCAAGCATCGTCCGCTCAGTTTGGACATGGCGACCAGTGTGGCTGCCGGTGGCAAACTGTGGCTGGCGCAAGACAAGGGCGTCCCCCTGGGTGAAGGCTGGGCGCTGGACGCAGCGGGCAACCCCACCACCGACGCCCACGCCGCCGGCATCCTTTTGCCTGCGGGTGGACCGAAGGGATCTGGGCTGGCGTTGATGTTCCAGGCGCTGACGAGCATCCTGGCGGGCAATCCGCTGATCACGCCGCGGCTCAACAACGGCGTCAACGTCCACAATCAGAACAGCGTAGTGGCCGCCATCGACATCGGCCTTTTCATCGACCCTGCCGACTTCAAGCAGGAAGTGGACGACACCATCGACGCCCTCAAGCGCCTTCCCCGCGCCGACGGCTTCGACGATGTCCTCATGCCGGGCGAACCCGAATTCGCTGTCTTCGACGAACGCAGCGCCAACGGGATTCCTCTGCCGCCGGGCACGCTGCAAAAACTACGCGATGCCTCGGCGCGCTTCAACATTCCACTAGAAATTGCATAAATTAGCTCACCGCAAAGGCGCAAAGGCCGGACGCAAAGAGAAGAAAGGACACGGATTTCAGGATTAGCAGGAGAGGGAGCAGAATGACATTCCAATATTTTCCTTTGTTCTCTGGTTCCTGCTAATCCTGAAATCCGTGTCCTTTCTTCTCTCTTTTTTCTTCTCTCTTTTCTCTCTTCTGCATTTTGCGTCCTTTGCGCCTTTGCGGTAAATCTCTTCTCAGGAGTAATAACAGTGACTGAAGAAATCGATGTAGCGAAGTTGACCCAGGATCTGGTGGCGATGCCGTCGGAGAGCCAGCGGTCAAATGCAGAGATCTCCGATTTTCTGGCTTTCGTGCTGGACAGAATCGGCTTTGAGGTGGAGCGGCTAGCCTTTTTCGATGAGAACGAGCAAGAGAAGGTGACACTGGTGGCGAAGAAGGGCAATGGGCCCGGCGGACTTTGCCTTTTTTCCCATTCCGACACCGTCCCCGGCGGTGAAGGATGGGAAGCGCTCAACCCGCGCCTGGACGGCGGCAAGCTCTACGGGCGCGGCAGTTGCGACATGAAGGGTCCCCTGGCGGCGACGATGGCGGCGGCGGCCCGCTTCCGCGCAGACGAGTTGCAGCGTCCGCTCTTCATCGCTGTCACCTCGGATGAGGAACAGGGTTATCACGGCGCGCGGCTGATGTTGAAGGAGTCGCAATTGTTCCATGCCGGCTGGCCCGAATTCGGCGTGGTGGCCGAACCAACGCAGATGATCCCGGTCTACGCGCACAAGGGCGGCGCCCGCATTCAGGTGACGGCGCGGGGCGTAGCGGCGCATACCAGCACCGACAAAGGTGTATCGGCCAACTTCCTCATCGCTCCCTTTCTGGCCGAAATGGCCGAACTCGCCAAACGCTTCCGCCAGGACGAAACCTTTATGAACCACGAATTTGATCCGCCGACCAACGCCTTCAACCTCACCATCAACGACTTCGACACCAAGCCCAATGTTACCGCAGCAAGGACGGAAGCGATCCTTGGCCTGCGCGCCATGCCCAACGCTCACTTCGACGAAGCCGTGCAACTGGTGGAAGAGTGCGCTCGCGCCCACAACCTCGAAGTGGAGACCTACAAAATGGGGCCTTTCGCCGTTTCGCCCGATGCGCCCATTGTGCAGGCCGCCTGCCGCGCCGCCGGTATAGCGCGTGCTGTCACCGTGCCGTTTGGCACCGAGGCGATCTTGTACAAAGAATTCATGCAGTGTGTCGTCCTGGGGCCGGGGAACATTGAACAGGCGCACACCATCGGCGAGTGGATCGACGTGGCAGAGTTGGCGCGGGCGGTGGACGTCTACGCGCAGATGATTGAGGAATTGTGCCAGTAACGCGTAGGATGGGTTACGACCGCCGAATTTTGTGAAATCATCTCCGTCAATTCTTGCGGTCGTAACCCATCAACGAATGTCCAGATTGATTGGAAAAGGAAACCACTACCCCATGTTCAAAATCGGTGACTTTTCAAAGCTCGGCCAGGTCTCTACACGGATGCTGCGCCACTACGATCAACTGGGGCTGCTGGTGCCCAATGAGATCGACAAATGGACGGGCTATCGCTACTACACGATTGACCAGTTGCCGCGGCTGCACCGCATCATCGCACTCAAGGATTTGGGACTGTCTCTGGAGCAGATTGGGCAGTTGCTGGCCGACGGCGACGATCTGCCCGTGGAGCAGTTGCGCGGGATGTTGACCATGCGCCAGGCCGAAATCCAGCGTGAACTCCAGGAACAACAGATGCGGCTGGTGGAGGTGGAAGCACGCCTGCGCCAGATCGAAAATCAGGGGCAACCGTCTCCCTACGAGGTGGTGGTGAAGGCGGTGGCGCCGCAGCCGCTGGCCTCGGTGCGTCAGATCGTGCCGCATGTGGCGCAGATGAGCTTCTACTGCGAGCGCATGACAAACTTCCTCTACGCACAGTTGAAAACCCTGGGTGTAGAGGCAGAAGTGCCCGAAATCACCCTCTACCACGCCGAAGAGTACAACGAAACCGATTTGGATGTGGAAGTGGGCGTCACAGTGGACGGCGGCTGGGTGACGCGCCCGCCACAGACACAGTACGTACAATTCCGCGAACTGCCCGAATCTTTGTTGACGGCGGCGCTGATCTACGAAGGCCCCTTCGCCGAACTAATAGACGCCGCCCTCGAATTGCTACGCTGGACAGGTCTACACGGACACGTCCCCGCCGGGCCGCTGCGCGAACTGCATCTTTCCGGCCCTGCTCACCCCAACGGTGGACCGGTGGCCGAATGGGCCGTGATCGAGTTACAACTTCCGATTGCCAAGGCCGGGTGACAGGAAAACCAGGATGACGATTCACTTCGAGATGCGCTCGTCAGACTCGCCCTACCTGGAAAGCGTCACGCGCGGCGAAACGTTGGCCGACGGCGCGCCAATCCGCCCTGCCGAGGAACACTGGCATTTGGTCTTTGTCAAGCACCAGGCAGAGACGCAAACCCTGTTGGTCGGCCCGTGGACATCGGCGGGGATGGTGACATACGGCGCGGGCGCTGAGATCCTGTGGGTGAAGTTCAAGTTGGGTGCGTGGTTTGAGCACCTGCCGATCCCGAAATTTGTGGACAGCGAAACCGCTCTGCCCAACGCCACCGGCCCGCGGTTTTGGCTCAAGAGCGCCACATGGGAGATCCCCACCTTCGACAATCTGGAGACCTTCGTCAGTCGCCTGGCCCACGAGGACGCGCTACGCCTGGATCCAATCGTGCAGTCGGTGCTGCACGGAGACCCACCAGCGTTGTCCCCGCGCACGGTGCGTCACCGCTTTCTCCATGCCACCGGCCTGACGCAGAAACAGATCCAGCAGATGGCCCGCGCCCGCCGCGCCGCCGATCTGTTGCAGCAGGGCACGCCGATCCTCGACGCTGTGGCTGCCCTCGGCTACTACGATCAACCCCACCTCACACGCTCGCTCAAACATTGGATCGGGCATACGCCTGCACAGATCGCGCAGAAATAGAATCCGCGTTCTATCTCCGCTTGCCATTTTTTACAAGACAAAACCATTGCGGGTCGCTATAATACATTTGTTCTATTGATTCGCGGCAAGCACGCCCCATCCAATAAGGAGAGCCATCATGCAGAAGATCACCACCTTCATCACCTACGAAGACCGCGCCGAAGAAGCGGTCAACTTCTACGTTTCCCTCTTTGAGAACGCACGCATCCTGGGCATGGGCCATTACCCCGACGAAGTGCCCGGCTTGGGGGGCAAGATGATGTCGGCCACCTTTGAACTGGCCGGTCAGCAGTTCATGGCAATGAACGGCGGCCCCCACTTCACCTTCAGCGACGGCTTTTCCCTCTTTGTCACCTGCCAGGGACAGGACGAAGTCGATCACCTGTGGCATGCGCTGTGCGCGGACGGCGGCGCGCCGGGCCAATGTGGCTGGCTCAAAGACAAGTTCGGCGTCTCCTGGCAGATCATCCCCACGGCGCTGGGAGAACTCCTCGGCGCGGCGGATGCGCAGAAGGCACAAGCAGCCATGCAGGCCATGCTGCAAATGACCAAGATCGACATCACCGCTCTACAGCGCGCACACGACGAGGCATAGCAGGCCGCAACTACCAAGCAGAAAACCCGGCACAATGCGCCGGGTTTTCTGCTATAATGGGCGCAAATTGGTGATAAGGAGGACCCAAATGGGCTTAATGATTGTAAGTGAACCGATGACATCGATCCCCCTGACTGTGAGCGATGATGATGTCATCTACATAGGCAAGACGCGTGTTACGCTCGATACGGTTGTCTACGCATTCCAGGAAGGTGCAACGCCGGAGGAGATTGTCTACCAGTATCCTTCGCTATCGCTGGGGGATGTCTATGCGGTGGTGGGGTACTTCCTGCATCATCGTTCAGAAGTGCAGGCGTATTTGGAACAACGAGAGATGCAGGCTGCGCAAGTTCTGAGCGAGAACGAAGCGCGTTTTTCCCCCGGAGGCGTTCGAGAGAGGTTGATGGCGCGCCGCCCCAAGGAGTAGATCAACATGCTGCGCCTTCTGGCCGATGAGAATTTCAACAACAACTACTGGCCGAGTTGAGCCTTGCAAATGAATGGGAAGGCCAGGTTCGCTATCTTCCCCTTAGCTGATGGGAATGGAATCACCCAGTCCCAAATTCCTAATCCCCACTCTCCACCCTCCCCAACGCCTCTACCACATACGGATAGATCGTCTCTACCACAACTTCATACCCCGCTGCGGTAGGATGGACAAAGTCGGGCTGGTTGAGGGCCGGGTTGCCGCCCACGCCTTCGAGGATAAACGGGATCAAGATCACGTCGTGGCGCGCCGCCACGTCAGGGTAGATGGCGCGGAAAGCGGACGTGTAGACCTCGCCCATGTTCTGTACCATCTCCATCCCCGCCAAGACAACCACCGCGCCTGATTCCTCAAAGCGCTGCACCAGCGCGTCAATGTTTTCTTGGGTGACGGCAGGATCGATGCCGCGTAAGCCGTCGTTGCCCCCCGTCGCCAGGATCACCACGTCGGGATCGAGGCTGAGCAGCCAGTCGACGCGCGACAAAGCGCCGCTGCTGGTTTCACCGCTGATGCCGGCGTTGATCACCTCGACGTTGTGTCCTTCGGCTTCGAGTTTGCGCGCCAATTGGGCCGGGTACGCCTGCTCTGGATCAACGCCCAAGCCTTCGGTGAGGCTGTCGCCCATGGCCACCACACGGATCGGCGTCTCCGTCGGCGCGGGGACGGGCGTCGGCGCAGGCGCAGGTTCGTCCGCGCCACAGGCGACGAGGACCACAGAGAGAAACAAGAGATTCAAGAAAAACAATAGCTGTTTCATCGTCAACTCACGTCAGTTCCAGACAAAATACACCGCAAAGGCGCAAAGGACGCAAAGGCCAGAAAAGAGGACACGGATTTCAGGATTTTCAGGACAGGGATAGGAACGTGATCCCTATGCTTTTCTCTTCTTCCTCTGTCTCCTGAAAATCCTAAAATCCGTGTCTTTTCCCTTTCTCGTTTCTCCTCCTCTCCTCTTTGCGTCCTTTGCGCCTTTGCGGTGTCTCATTCTTCCTCCGCCTGTTCGCGTAGGAAGTGAATCGGTCGCGCCCGCAGGATCGAGATCGACGCCGCCATGCCCACGGCAGTAACAAGCAGCATGGTCACAACAATCATGGTAATGCTGGCCCCCCAGAAGGGCTGATACGTCAGTTCAAAGAGCCGTGTGTTGATCAACCAACTGCCAATCTGCGCCATCCCCAGCGCCAGCAGCGCGCTGACCAATCCCAGCAGCAGATTTTCCAATGTGAAGACACGCAACACAAATTCGCCCTTGGCCCCCAACACTTTATAGTAGGCCGCTTCTTGGATCCGGGCAAAGCGGGTGGCAAAGACGGCGCTGACCACAATCAGCAGCCCAGCGATGATGCTAAACGCCGTGAAGAAGCGGACGACGTTGGTGATGCGCCGCGCCAGCCCCGACAGGGTGGCAATCGTGGCGGTGACGTCGATGACGCTGACGTTGGGGAATTGCGCCACAATGCGATTTTGCAGCGCGGACACCTCCACCGCGGGGACACGTTGCGCCGTGAAGATGCTCTGCGGCGCAGTTCCCAACACGTCGCTGGGGAAGACAAAGCTGAAGAAGGGTTCGATCCCCTCGGCGGTGCGGGTGCGCACACTGGTGATGGTGACGTCCAGCGGTACGCCCTGGATGCGAAAGGTGAGGACGTCGCCCATGTCCACGCCGGCCCAATCGGTGATTTCGTCGAGCACCGAAACTTGAGGACCGGCAAAGTTGGGATCAAAGAGCGCGCCGCCCGCCACAAGCCCTTCACTTTCGATGAGTTCGTCGCGGTAGGTGAGGTTGAACTCGAAGTTGCGGCGCTGGCTGCCCTGCATGGGATCGGGCGGCTCGCCGTTTTGCGAGTCGGACTGCTGTCCGCCGCGGCGACGCGGTTCGCCGTTGATCTCTTCCAGCGTGCCGGTGATGACGGGGAAGAAGGGCACGTCTTCGCCCAGGGCGGCGCGGAAATCGTCTACCTGGTTGGGCTGGATGTCGAGAAAGAAGACGTTGGGCGTGTCTTCGGGGTAGCTGGCCACAAAGTTGGCGTTGAGTGTCTGCTCCACGAGGAAGAGACAAAAGAGCACCGCCAAACTGGCCGACAGGGTGATGATAATCGCCCGCGTCGGGTTGCGTGGGCGGAAGAGACCACGCAGCGCCTGGCGCATGGGCAACGAACGCAGCCGCAGTCGGCGCAGCAGACGCAGTGTGCCTTCGGTGAGCGCAGCGGAGATAAGCAGCAGCCCAAAGACGGTGGCTACGAAGTAGATCATGGTCTCGAAGTCGTCGAGCAGCCAGTAGACCATCCCGGCGAAGGCCGCCAGGATCAGGAGGGCGGCGCTGATGTATGGCAGCGGCCGATCCAGCCGGATCGCTTCTTTGCGGAAGATGAAATGTGGGCGTAGATCGCCCAGTTGGTAGAGCGGAATGAAGGTGAAGGCAGCGAGGACAAAAACACCCAGGAGCACGCCTTCAAGCACGTTGCGCGGCGAGATCGAAAGGTCCACATCCGGCGGCAGAAGATTACCCAATAGCGACGGCAGCACCAATTGGAGAAGAAAGCCCAAGATCAGGCCTATCCCAATGCCCAACAAACCCAGCGCGGCGACAATGGTGTAGAAGTGCAGGGCCACAAAACGGCGGGTGGCCCCCAGGGTTTTGATGGTGGCGATGGTGGTGTAGCGTTCGCGCAGGAAGGCGGTAAGCGCGCTCTGGATGCCGATACCCGAAAGCAACAGGGTGAAGATGGCCACAAGGCTGAGGAAGAAGATCAGGTTGTCGAAGAAGCTGCGGATGCCGGAGGGCGCGGTGCGGTAGGTTTGGATGCTCTCCTGACCCACGTCGCGTGCCTCGGCCAGTTGACGCGCCACGGCGTCGAGTTGGCTTTCGTTGTCCACGCGCAGGAGGGTGGTGTAGGTGACACGGCTGCCCTCTTTGACGAGGTCAATCGCCAGGAGATCGGCTTCGGCCACTAAGATGCGCGGCCCCAAATCAAAGAAGTTGAGCGGGCGATCCGGCTCCACGAGGACGACGTCGGCAATGGGCAGGGTGAGCGCGCCGATTTCCAGCAGATCACCGACGGCCAGCCCCAGCCGATCCAGCAGCGCCTGTTCCACAATGAGATTGCCACCACTGAGGACGTCGGCAAAAGGACGGCCTGAGGCCAGCACCACCTCGCCGTAAAATGGGTAGCCCGGCTCCACGGCTTTGACATTCGAGAGCAGCGATCCTTCGCCGCTGGGCAGGCGCACCACCGTGTAGAATTCCCAAACGCGGGCGGCCTGGGCGACTCCTTGCTCGGCAAGTTCGTCAATGCGTTCTGCCAGCGACTCGGAAAGGCCAAAGTTCGATTCCACGATAATGTCGGCGGCTTGCAACTCCTTGGCGTCGCCCAGCAAAGAGCGATTGATGCTGTCGCCAAAGCTGCGTAGGGCCACCAGCGACACCATGGAAAGGGTGACACAGAGCACAAAAATGGCAGATTGTTTTTTCGTCGCCGTCAATTGGCGGCGGATGAAGCGGAGGTTAAACATAAGCGTGTTGCCGCGTGTCTTCGATGAGCCGCCCATCGTGCAGAACCAACAGCCGCTCCGCCATCGCCGCGATCTCCTCGCTGTGGGTCACCATCACCAGCGTCATGCGCCGTTCGCGGTGCAGATCGAGCAGCAGATCGAGGATGGCGTCGCCGTTCTTCGAATCGAGATTGCCGGTGGGTTCATCGGCAAAGAGGATCTGTGGATCGTTGATCAGGGCGCGGCAGATGGCGACACGCTGCTTTTCGCCGCCCGAAAGTTGATGCGGGTAGTTGGCGGCGCGTCCACTCAGCCCCACACGATTGAGCAGGGCGTGGGCGCGTTCCTCGGCGTGGCGGTCGCCCTTCAACTCGGCGGGGAACATAATGTTCTCCAGCGCCTGCAAAGAGGGCACCAGATGGAACGACTGAAAGACGAAGCCGATAGTCTCGTTGCGCAAAGGCGCCAGTTGATCCTCGCTCAGATCGGTGATGTCGTTGCCACCCACCAGGACACGCCCCGACGTGGGGTTGTCCAAACCAGAGAGCAGGCTGAGCAGCGTCGATTTGCCGCTGCCGCTGCTGCCCTTGATTACGGCAAACTCGCCGGATTCAATGGCAAACGAAACATCGTCGAGCACGGTGATGGCTCGATCCTCAATGTGGTAGGTTTTGGTGAGATTGTGCGCTTCGAGTACGGGCATAAAAGAGAAATGAATAATGAATGATGAATGATGAATGATGAATGATGAATGATGAATGATGAATAGGTTGCGTGTGTTGGTTGGGCGTATGGGAGATTGGCGATTAAACCAACCCAACTTACCCACAATGGTACAAGACTCTCTTCCCCCTCGCCGTACGCTTTCTCCACTTGGGCTTTTGCGCTAGAATGGCGGCATGAAAACACTCGTTTTGTCGGACATTCATGCAAATATTGTGGCGTTGGAGACAATCTGGGCGCAGGAAGGCGACGCCGACCTGATCCTGTGTACCGGCGACCTGGTTGATTATGGTCCTTTCCCGCGGGAAGTGCTGGATTGGGTGCGGGCGCACAACGTGATCTGCACACAGGGCAACCACGATTTGTGGACGGTAATGAATTTTCAGGAAGGAAGGACATTGTCTTCTGTGGCAGAAGCCGAATGTGCTTGGGTGCATTACACCGTTGAGCACCTCACTGCCGACGACATTGGCTTTCTGGCCGGGCTACCCACGGCGACGACGGTGGATCTCGACGGGCAACCGCACGGGTTAACCCATCTTTACAACGGCTATGAAGAAATCGTGAGCCTGCACGCCTTCTCTGAATTTAACGACACAACCTTCGCCGACGGATCTCTGGCGCGGCTAATCCTGGGGCACACGCACCGGCAGTCGATCCGCTACCTGAGCAACGATCACCTGTGGATCAATCCTGGTAGCACTTCCTACCGTCGCAAAGACGACCCCGATCAGACGGCCCACTACGCCACAATCGTCGATGGTTCCATCCAACTGCACCGGCTCGCCTACGATCTGCGTCCCCTACGGGCGGCGCTGGAGACGATCCACTTGAAAGAAAGCGAAATGCGGGTCGCTCGTCACTTTTGGGGAGCAAGATAGAATCGAGTCAGTGCCAGGCACTGACGGGTCCCCCCCAAAACTATACACCCATCCGCAATATCAAGTTTGAACGTGCAGCACCGTCTGTGCTATACTCATATTCAGTCTGCCCCCGTAGCTCAGCGGACTAGAGCACTAGTCTTCGGAACTAGGTGTCGTCCGTTCGAATCGGACCGGGGGTACAGTCTGTTGGAGCCGCTCAGTTGAGCGGCTCTTTTGTTTTTGTGGGGGTATTCATCAATCTGTCGGCGTTTCAGGAATCAAGCGTGGAGACCCTGCTTCGGCGGAATCGTTCAGTGGCAGGTAGAGATGAAAAGTTGTGCCGGCGCCAAGGCGAGTGTCAACACGGACATGGCCGCCGTGCTGCTTTACAATGCCGTGCACCTGGGCCAACCCCAGACCATGCCCACCGGGCCCTTTGCTGGTGAAGAACGGTTCAAAAATGCGCGGCAGGTGTTCTGGAGCAATGCCGGTGCCCGAATCGGCAATGCTGATGGCCGCCCAGCGTCCGCCGTGAATAGGGCCACACTCAGCACACACAATCACGCCGTCCATCGTGTGATCGCAAAGGATCATTTCCACCCGAATCGTGCCGCTACCGTCTATTGCATCACGGGCATTAACGAATAGATTGAGTATCGCCTGCTGGATGCGAGTTGCGTCGGCTTGTACTATCACCGGCTGCTGTGGCAAAGCCCTTTCAATCTCAACGCCGGCAGAGAGCGTCCTTTGGGCCAGATGTACGCTGTCTTCTACGATTGTGTTCAGATTGAGCGGATACAGGCGCATGACGGTGGCCCGGCCAAAATCAAGGATCTGTTGCACCAGTTCGGCGCCCTGGCGCGTCTGTTCCACAATCACAGAAAGCCGTTTGTGTAACTTAGGATCAAGCGACGTGTCGGTGAGGGAAAGCTGGCTGTACATCAAAATCGCGGACAAGACGTTGTTGAAATCGTGGGCAATACCCGCCGCCAGTTGACCGACCGCCGCCAGCCGTTCTTGCTGCATCATGCGTTGTTGTGTTTCTTGTAGATCCGAAAGCGTCGCCTCCAACTCTTCGTGGCTGGCGCGTAGTGCGTCCTCGGCAAACTTGCGCTCACTGATGTCCTGGTGAATGCCCGCAGCCCGTAAAGGACGCCCCTCGGCATCACGTTCCACCACAAGACCGGTGTCCAGAACCCATTTCCATCCGCCGTCTTTGGTGCGCAATCGTTGTTCGATCTGGTAGCTGTCGGTGTCACCACGCAGATGGGCGTTGAGGACTTCCATCACCCCCTTCAGATCGTGGGGATGGACAAGCGTCGTCCATGTCTCAACATCTGGGGTAATCTCTTCGGGTGCATAGCCCAACATCTCCGCCCAGCGGTAATTAAAGTTGACTTTGCCCGTCTGAATCTGCCAATCCCACGTTCCCAGTTGCGCGCCTTCGACGATCAGCGAAAGCCGTTCCTCATTCTCTCTTAACACGGCTTCTGTATGACGCCGCCGGGCTACTTCTGACGATAACTGCTCCATCGTCTGCTGGATCTGTGCCACCATTTGGTTGTAAGCGACAATCACTTCATTAAATTCGATGACACGGCTATGGTGCACCAACTGTGTCCAACGGCCGGCCCCAACCTGGCGCGTGGCCACATACATTTGCTGCAAGGGTTGGCTTACCTTCTGCGCAATGATGGTTGCTACAACAATAGAAATCAACACAGCGGCAATACTTAACAGCAGTGTAGTCCTTTGGTTCTGATCGATGCGCGACATGAAATCAGCTTCGGGGATCATCACCACCGTTATCCAATCCAGACCGTGTTCGTCGTGGTGCGGGGTCATCTGGACAAAGTAGTCGGCCTGATCGATGGAAAGCGTACGAAGAGACGCATCAGGAGTATCCTCATAGCCATTCACTTCTAGCGGAAGCAAAGCAGCCGCACTGCGAATCAGGGGGTTGTCACTTTCTATGGCAGCGACTCGCTCCAGCTTATCTCCCTGGCGTGCCACAACAGCGGTTTCAGCCGACGATGTAGCCACCAGCAGGCCGTTGTGCTCCACGACAAAGCCGAGGCCGGTTTTCCCAAATTTGAGCGACTGTAGGTAGCCCATCAATCGCGCCGCCGAAATATCGACAGAAACAACCCCTAGCAGTTCACCTGCCTCTGTGTAAACAGGACGGCTGGCAGCAATGGCAACATCGTCCCCCGTAAAGAGAACGTAAACATCGCTCCAACTGGCCGCCTTCGTTTCAACACTGCGTTGATACCAGGGGCGAGTGGTTGCATCAAAGTTTGGCACCGATAGCACCACAGAAGAGGGCAAGCGGTTGTCGTCGATCAACGATTTCACGAACGTCCCTGCCCGCAGATCGGCTGTTTCGGTGACGTAATATTCACCAGTCACTTCGCGGCCTGCACCGACTATTCCTCCCTGTGGAGTACCGAAGTAAACACTGCTTGGTGTATTAAAGACACTTACCTGAGCTAGAAAGTTCATCTGAAGGGCCACAAGATCACCGGCATTGAGCACGTTTTGGGCGATCATGTTGGCATTGAGTTGGTTAAGCTGATGGGCAGTCCCCAAGAAATCCTGCAAATGCTGCTCAATGCGCGCGCTGACTTCAGCCTGTAGCTGTTGTGTTACGTTATTGACCGCTGCGCGAGAATTGTAAGTAGAAATTAAGCCGAGGAGAAAGGCAATGACAATTACTTGAAGACAAAATAGGCCAATGAGGATGAATCGAAGCGAAAAACCGGCATGCTGGGCGAATAAGCGACTAAGAAGCGACATTGTTTTGCCCAAAGCTGACTAGAGATAGCGTCGATTGTGATTTAAGTTGATTGTACCTGATCTATTCCTTACTGCAAATCCAGTGACCATAGCACTGTCTATAGAGCACTGTCTATAGAGCACTGTCTATAGAGCACTGTCTATAGAGCACTGTCTATAGAGCACATCTAACATTCTGTTCACAAAGTACCTTTTGTTCATATACGGAAGATGACGGATAATTGGTAAATCGCTTACGCGACAACGCCCTATCTATCCACTGCGGCCGGCCTTTACGAATAGGATCCTCCCCTTGAATGTCAACTTACCTGCAAGTTCTTTGCGTTCTGCGCGCCTGATCGGTTTACTGACAGTAGGCGGCTTTTTCTCCTTTTTCGTTTTTGGTTTTATCGACAATTTGAAAGGGCCAACACTGCCCAGTATGCTGCGCGACATGGAGTTTGGCTACAGCCAGGGCGGCACTATCCTCTTTGGCGCTTACCTTGGCTTCGTAATTGCCACCCTACTTACAGGCCCGCTTTCGGATTGGATGGGGAATCGGACAGTGTTGATGGTGGCCGGTATTTTGATCTTCACAGGCGTGGTCGGCTTTAGCACAATGGAAAGCTTCGCCCTGCTCTTTGGGGCGATGATGGTGATTGGCCTGGGCATGGGCGCGATTGAAGTGGGCGGCAATGCGCTGATCGTTGACATTCACCGCGAAGAACAAGGGCGCTACCTTAACCTGTTGGCCACTTTCCACGGTGTTGGATCACTACTCGTGCCGCTCTATGCGGCCTGGCTGCTGGGCATGGGGATCTCATGGCGTCAAGCCTTCCAGTGGACGCTGCCGCTGGCAGGCGCGCTTTTCTTGCTTTTTCTGCTGCTACCCTCACCCCCAAAGACAATCCAAAGCAGCGGCAACAGCGGCTTCGATTGGCACGCCCTGCGCACACGTGGTTTCACCGGCCCCATGATCGGCTTTTACATTGCCATCGCTCTCTACGTCTCCACCGAACTGGGCATCGGCGCCTGGTTGGTGGAGTTCCTGATCCAGGTGAAGGGAATGGATCTGACCACGGCCTCCTTCTTTCTATCCGGCTTCTTCGGCATGCTGATGCTGGGGCGTATTGTGGGCAGCTTTGTGGTGGAACGTATCGGCTATCTGCGCTCGATCCTGTTGGCGGCTTCGGGTGGGCTGATCTGCCTGCTTATCGGCGTCTTTGGGCCGCCGTCGTTGGCCTTCTTTGTACCGCTGACGGGCATCTTCCTCTCGATTATCTTCCCTACAATCACAGCGGCGGTGTCGCGGCTGCACACGCAGAACACCGGCACCATGCTCGGTCTCCTCTTCGCCGCCGCTGGCGTGGGCGGCGCGCTCGGTCCTTGGGCGATTGGGGTGGCCGGCGACGCCGTCGGCATTGAACTGGGCTTCGCGCTGACGGCGATCTTTTGTATCAGCTTGATTGTGGCGCTGGTGATTTTGATGCAGAGGATGCGTGGTGCGTAATGCGTAATGCGTGTATCGGTCGACGCAATGAGCGTACATTGGTAACAACGTGCGGTAGAGCGCATCATTGATACCAATGTAGATACCATTCCCTGTACTGGTACACACACTACGCATTTGCCTGTGCCCGTACCAACGCCGCGTAATAGCCATCTGGTTGGTTGACCAGCGTCTGGTGGTTGCCCAATTCCATGATGCGCCCCTGTTTGAGGACAACGATCTGGTCGGCCTTGCGGATCGTGGAAAGCCGATGGGCGATGACGACGGCGGTGCGGCTACGCATCAACTTCTCCAGCGCGTCCTGAATTAGCATTTCGGTCTCTGTGTCCACGGCGGAGGTGGCTTCGTCGAGCACAAGGACCCGTGGATCGGCCAGAATGGCGCGGGCGATGGAGATCAACTGGCGCTGGCCGATGCTGAACTGCGAGCCACGCTCGTGGGCCACTGTCTCGTAGCCGTCGGTCAACTTGGCGATGAAATCGTGACAGTTGGCTAACTTGGCGGCGGCGATCACTTCGTCTATCGTGGCCTCGGGCCGCCCGTAGCGGATGTTACTGGCAATGGTGTCGGTAAAGATGAAAGGCTCTTGCAGCACGACGCCGATCTGGGCGCGCAAAGACTGTTGCGTCACCTGGCGCACGTCGTAGCCGTCCACTGTAATCGAACCGCCGGTGACGTCGTAAAAGCGGCAGAGCAGCGAGGCGATGGTTGTCTTGCCGCTGCCCGTCTGCCCCACCAGCGCCACCAGTTGCCCAGGCTTAATGTGCAGGTCGATCCCATGCAGCACGGCACGGTTGAAGCCGTAGCCGAAATCCACCTTGTCAAAGCGGATCTCTCCATCGATGCGCGGCAGTTCGCCGGCATCGGGTGCGTCGGTGATAAGCGGCTGCGTGTCCAGCAGTTGAAAGACCTTGCCCGCCGAGGCCAGTGTGGCCTGCATCACTACATAAAGACTGGTGAGGGTGCTGATAGGGGCCCAAAGGTTGTTGATGTAGGCGGTAAAGGCCACCAGCGTGCCCACTGTCAGCGCGTCCCCACCCAACCCCAACTGATACGCCGCCGCATAAAGGACAACCACCAGCGCCGCGCTGCGGGTGATTTCCACCAGCGGCGAAAACCACGCTTGCAGGTAGATCACCTTCATCCACTCGCTTACCACACGCTCGTTGGATTGGCTGAAGTGGCCCAGGTTGGTCTCTTCGCGCCCGAACGCCTGGATCACACGCATCCCGGCGATGTTCTCGGCCAGGAAGATGTTGAAGCGAGTCATGTTTTCGCGCACCCGTTCCCAGCCGGTGTAGAGCCGCGGGCGCATGTAGAGGCCGATGACGGTGAGGATGGGCAGCATAAAGAGCGCAATCAACGTCAACGCCGGGTTGATGGCAAACATGAGCGCAATGACGATAATGCCCGACAGCAGATCGTTGACTACGTTGGCGATCTGGTTGGTGAGGAAGTCGTTGAGCGTGTTGGCGTCGCCGATGAAGCGGGTCATCGTCTTGCCCACCGGTTCGTTTTCGTGAAACTTGAACGACAGCCCCGTCACATGGTGAAAGAGTTGGCGGCGCAAGTCCCCCAGAATGTTCAAGCTGATGCGCTGCATGAGCAAAGATCGAATCAGCACCCCGCCCCAACTCAGCGCATGGGCCAGCGCTGCCAGTCCCAACAAGGGCAGGAAGCCTTCGCGATTGCCCACGGCAATGTAATCGTCGATCAAAATACGATCGATGTAGGGGTAAAGCTGTGTGACGATCACACAGAACACGTAGATCGAAAGTGCGATGGCCATCTGTCCTCGGTAGGGGCGCAGGTAGGCCAAAAGCCGCGTCAACGTCTTCCCCATCGGCGGCAGTGTCTCATCTTCGGGCTTTTGAATGGGTTTAATCAGTGTTTTTGAGAGCATGGTTGTCGGTGACTGGGTAGCTGGATGAATCTGTTGGCGAACTCGTTGTGTACGCTCGTCACGCTGGTTGAACATTAAGATTTTAATCAGGCAACCGCAGAACTTCGGCTTCGAAAGCACTACCTCATAATTGGGCGACTGGGTGATTAAGCGATTGGAGAGGGTAGAGACTGTTCTCGATCCCCAGCCCCCACTCCCGCATCGCCAATCCCCGCTTTCGCGCTCATCTCCTGCACTTCCAGGACGTGCCGATAGTAGCCGTCGCCCTGGGAAAGTTGTTCGTGGGTGCCCTGTTCCGCAATTTCACCGTCGCGGAGGACGATGATGTGATCGGCATGCTTGGCCGTGCTCAGGCGATGGGCGATGAGGATGGTGGTGCGTCCTTGCATGACGCCAGCGATGGCGGCTTGCAATAGCTTCTCCGTCTCGGCGTCCACGGCGGACATGGAATCGTCGAGGATGAGGATCTTGGGATCCATGAGGATGGCGCGGGCAATGGCGATACGCTGGCGTTGCCCACCCGAAAGGCCGACGCCACGCTCGGCGATCTTGGTCTGATAGCCCTCGGCCATGTCGACGATGAAATCGTGGGCCTGCGCCAGTTTGGCGGCGCGCTCGATCTCGTCCTGAGTGGCGTTGGGGCGGCCAAAGGCGATATTTTCGGCAATGGTGGCGCTAAAGAGGAGCGTGTCTTGGGCGACCATGCCGATCTGGCCGCGTAGCTCGTGCAGGTCCAGCGTGCGCACGTCGTGACTGTCTACGCGTACGGTGCCTGAAGTGGGATCGTAAAAGCGCCCGATCAGGTGGATCAACGTGCTTTTGCCGCTGCCCGTCGCCCCCACCACCGCCAGCGATGACCCGGCGGGGACGCGCAGGTTGATCTCTTTGAGTGTCTTGGCGATGGAGGTGGGATAGGCGAAGCTGACGTTTTCGTAGACGATTTCGCCGCGCCATTCCTGAGGATGCACGATCTTGCCTGCAGGGGGCGATTCGATGGTCACCGGCTCGTCAAGCAGTTCAAAAATGCGCACCGACGCCGTCGCCGTCTGGCTGAACGAGTTAAGTTGCACGCCCAGACCATTAACCGCGCCGAGCAGGAGCAGGCTGAGGCTAACCACCGCTACCAGCGTCCCCAGGCTGATTTCACCTTCCATCACACGGTAGCCGCCCACCAGGAAAAGCCCCAGTTGCATGAAGCGGGGCAGGCTGCCGATGAAGACCCAGCGCTTGTTCCACATGTCGCCGATCTGCAAGTTGCCCATACGCACAGCCTTTTCCGCCGCGCCGAATTTGTCCTCTTCCTGTTTCTCCTGAGCGAATGCCTTCACCACCTTGATGCCCGACAGGCTGTCTTGCAACGTGCCCGACATTTTGGCCAGGCGCTCATGTTGCACCGTCCACGGGTCGGTCAATTGACGGTGTGCCACGTACATGCCCAGGCCCGAAAGCAACACCGGCCCCACGGCAATGACGGTCAAGAGCGGGTCCTGTTGCAGGAAGGCAATCGAGGCGAGGATGATGGTGAGGATGTGGCTCATGGACTCGATCATGATCTGCGAGAGGAAGATGCGTGTGCTTTCCACGTCGCTGCTGATGCGGCTCATGAGGCGACCAGTCTGCTGACGGTCGTAGAAGTTGTAGGGCAGGGCCAGCAACTTTCGGTAGAGGGCGGTGCGCACGTCGGTCATTACCAGTTGGCCCAGTTTGTTCTGGCCGTAGGAGTAGAAGAAGGTGGCCACGGCGCGCCCCAACGTCACCAGTAAGAGCAGCCCCAGGTAGGGCATGAGCAGATCCAGGCGCTGTTGCCCGATCACATCGTCGACAATGGCCTTGATCACCAGCGGGGCGACGGTCAACATGGCCGAGAGCAGAATGTTGACCGCGATGAGCGCGATTAGAAGCGATTTGTGTAAGCGAAGGAAGCCTAGCAGCCTGCGCATGGGCAAAGTTCCTCGTGTAACTGTCCACAGGACACGCCTTCGGTGCACCTTTGCGAAAACCTTCAGCAAACGCTGCGTACACTGTGGAAATATATGTTTTGGATCATGCTTGTAAATCGGTTTTGAAAGGGAAACGAGTCACGCCGAGGGCGGTAATCTACGGCGCTCGTGAGGACGGATGTAGGGTATCTGGGGG
Source organism: bacterium (assembly GCA_016124945.1). Classification (GTDB taxonomy): domain Bacteria; phylum Chloroflexota; class Anaerolineae; order Caldilineales; family Caldilineaceae; genus RI-153. Next base: position 149,991 of record WGMT01000027.1, read on the forward strand.
AAGGATCGCCATTGCATCGGTAGAAAGCCGACGCTCGCAGAGACAATCCCGAATTAAGCAGGCACAATACGGATCAATGGAGTCGTGAGCCGTCGCCATGTGGGTGTTTTCCTGTCATGGAGGGGAGAATCGCAATAGTAATCAAACTCGGTTTACTATACTATAGGCTGTGTATCCAAACAAAGCAATTGGTTTGGGGCCGAGTATTTCGGCAATTCGCCATACAGGTCAAATTTGCGTTACAATAAGGAATGGTTTACCCCTTGTAACTACACAGGTGCGATGCACTGGCCAGGAGAGCATACGACAATCGCATCGGATTTCGGCCAGTGCGTCGCACCTGTACCTGTACAGTTACTACCCATTTGCTCTTTGCAATACGCTTGTAATACGCTACTTGCTATGTCAACAACAATACCCACCCAACAGTTGGTCGAACGCTTAAAATGCGCCGGTTACAAGATCACACCGGCGCGTTTGGCGGTGCTCCAGGTGATCGACGACGATCACGCGCACCTCAACCCCAGCGACGTACTGGAACAGGCCAAGCAACTCTATCCTAAGCTAGGACGGGCCACCGTCTATCGCACACTCGAACTGCTGACCGAGTTGGGGATTCTGCGTCCCATCTACATGGGTGAAAATACGCCGCGCTTCATCCGCGCCGAAGGTGGACATCATCACCTTGTGTGCAACGATTGTGGCGACGTCATCGAGTTCGATGAGTGTATGGCCGGGGATCTGACCAAGGTGTTGCAAGATCAGTTCGGCTTTGAGATCGGCAGCCACCTTTTGGAATTCTACGGGCGCTGTCGCGATTGCCGGTAGATCCAATCAGAATAGAACGCGGATGGAGCGGATTGGGCGGATCAAAGCGGATAAACATCCGCACAAATCTGCCCAATCCGCTCCATCCGCGTTCTATTTCTTTCCTTAAAGCGAAACCCCCAACAGCCCGCGTGTGAACTGAAAATCGATGTTGCCCACTTGGTTTGCTTTGACGGCGTACCGCTGCGAGAGGACGTCGGCCACCAGGTCGACGATCACCTGCGGCCACGCCTGCGCGCCACCGTCGAGGACGAGATCCATGTCGGCGGCGTAGTGCTGTTCCACGCGCTCATCCGCCGTGATCTGAATCACCGGCAACAGCGGATGCCCCTGGATCGGGTGTTCGCCCACATGCACGAGGACGGCGTCGACGCCGGTCGCGCCCAGGCCCGTCAGCGTCTCCGTCCAGTGGGCGGTGGGTGTTTCCATCACGTGGAAGCCCGCACCGGCAGCATCTTGCAGCGACTGTCCGTAGGCCAGTGTGGGCAGGAGCGGGGCTGTCCCCACTGTGGCGGCGCGGTAGGCAGGCGATGACATCAGCGTCGAGTTCTCAGGGACAACCAACGTGCCACCTGCGGAGACAATCGCACGGCTCACGGCAGCCAGCGCCTGTTGTGTCTCCGCAGCGACGGGGCCAACGCTCATCAGGCCCAGGCGCACGGCGTTGAGGCCGGCAACACGGCGTTCCAGTGCGGCGTTAGCGGCGGCATGTGTGCGGAACCACGCTTCGGCCTTGGCGGTGACGGCGTCGATGCCGCCGTCGAGCTGAATACTGGCCCAGCCGAAGCGTTCTTCGGGCAGGCCCAGGCGGGCGATTTCGTGGCGCACAAAGTCGTTGTGTGTCTTTTCGCAGCCATGCTCCAGCAGCAGGCATTGGCCTACCAGCGGGTGACGCAGATAGCCGAGCAGCGTGCGCACGTACAACTGCTCCGACGGCCCACCCGACACGCCGCAGCCTTCGGTGTGGACAAGGGCTACAAAGCGCCGTCCGTCGCTCAGGTTGTCTTCGTTGAAGCGATGCGCCATCATGCGGGCAATCTGTCCGGCGCAGAGACTCGTGGGTAGGATGAGTGCGACTTGGTCCGCCACAGCTACTGGCGAGGCGGCAAGGAGGGCAAGGGGGTGATCAGCCGACGGGGCGGCGATCTGCGTCGCATCCTCCGCCCCAGCAGTGAAGGGAACGGGGATGCCGGCGGGTTTCGGAGCGTGGAGCAGACGATCCAGGTTGCCGGCGTCGGTCTGTCGCCAATCGCGCCAGAGCTGCACCTGGGCATGGCCGGCGGCTTCGCCCACGCTGCGTTGACCGGATGCCACGTTGACGGTGAGATCGAGCATCTCTGCGCCGAGATCGTCCATAGGCGTGCCGTCGAGGTACTTGCCGGCGTTGACGTCCATGTCGCGGCTGAGCAGTTGGTAGCGCCGCGTCGTGGTGACGATTTTAATCGTGGGCGCAAAGGGAAAGTTGGTGATGGAGCCGTTGCCTGTGATGAAGAAGATCATGTTACAGCCTGCCGCCACCTGCCCGGCGATGCTTTCCAGATCGTTGCCGGGGCTGTCCATAAAGTAGTAGCCTGGCTCGTGCATTGGCTGCGCGTACGGGATGACGTAATCGAGGCGCACGTCGGGGTGGCGTTTCATGGCGGCGCCGATGGACTTAAGTACAATGTTGTAGAGCCCACGGAATTTGTTGCCGCCAGACGGATTCCCCGCGGCGGATGCGCCGTGCCAGGCGGCGCGGTCACCGAAACGTTGAATCATGTCGAGGAAGGTGCGCGCCGTCTCCACATCGCGTACTTTCTGGAGGACGTAGGGTTCGGCGCCGATGAGTTCGTCGGTCTCGGCCAGGTTGGCGGCCCCGCCATGGCGGATCACCTCACGGGCGACCCACGAAGCCAGCGGGTTGCCCGAAATGCCCGAGAAGGCATCGGAACCGCCGCATTGGAGCGCAATTTTGAGGTGGGCCAGCGATTCGGGCGTGCGCGGCGTGGCGTTGACTTCGTCGAGCCAGCCGTGCACGATGGTTTCGGCCTCGGTTATGGCGTTTTGGAAACCGTCGCGAATAGAGAGGAAGGCGTGGGGCACATCGGCGAGCGGGTAGTTGTGATCAATGAGATAGCGTTGCACCATCTCATTGGTCACCGGTTCCATGCCGTAATCCACCGCGAGGACAGCGCCCACGTTGGGGTGCACAATAAAGCCGGCCAGCGTGCGCAGCACAAATTCCAGATTGTTGGGATCGTCGTGTCCGCCTTCGGTGTGGGCCACGGCGACGATGCCGTCGATGTTGGCGTATTGGTCGGCGACGTCGTTGAGCCGTTCCTCCAACTGCTTGACGAAGCCGCCGGTGCGCGAAGAGGTGCCTAGCAGCACAATCATGTTGCGGGTGCCCACGCCGCGGGTCCCGGCGCGGCGGTAGCCAAGGAAGGCGCGATCCTCAGTGTAGCGGCTCACCTGTTCGGCGGCGACGAAGGTGGTTTCGTCCACGTGATAGGGTTCGATGTGATCGACAAAGTTGGCTGCGCCGGGCAGGGCGAAATCGATGGAGCGCCCGCCCAGTGCCTTGAGCATCTCATCGTTGACCACATATTCGCCAGGCTCGATGTTGCGCAACGCCGCGCCGAAGGGAAGATTCCACGAGAACAGTTTGTCTCCAGTGGTGATAGGCGCGATGGCGAAACGATGGCCTTCCATCACCGTGTGGGGAAGCACAAATGAATGATCATGCAGCGTAATTACAACACCGGCCGGCAGTTTTTGGGTGGCAATTGCCACATTGTCGCCGGGCAGGGGTAAGCGTGCAATTGTATCAAAAGCGTAGGAATGGCTCATCGTCATCTCTTTGCGTCATCTCTTTGCAAGATTCACTTTTGGAAGTAAATGGGGTAGTGGAACGTCCTAAAATTGTACCATAGACGGTACGTGGGTGATATCCGGTGTTTTTTGAGGAGGGCGTTTCACGCTGGGGGCTGAAACCTTCCCGGAAGGTCAAAACCATTTTCACAAAGAAACATTGGGAAAAGAAGGTGAAATCGCAAAAAACATTTGACGCTCTAAACTGGTAGTGCTATACTTTAATTGCTTTACTTTACGGTTTCCATTCTATATTGAATTCTATTAGAATTGGGTGCCAAGCTGGGTTTATCCCACATTGACGAGTAACAAATCAACACAAGGAGCACTGATATTAGCCAAGATACTACACGCGTCAACAGAGAGATTCGTGCTCGCGAAGTACGGGTCATCGACGCCGCCGGTGAGCAGTTAGGGATTATGACCGTGCGCGATGCGCTTGAACTCGCCCAAGAGCGAGAACTGGATTTGGTAGAGGTAGCGCCGAATGCTCAGCCGCCAGTCTGCCGGTTGATGGATTATGGCAAGTATCTCTACGAAAAGCAGAAACGCGAACGTGAGTCTCGCAAGTCGCAAAAACAGGTTGAAATCAAAGAAGTACGCCTGCGCCCGAAGACCGGTGAACACGATATTCAGGTTGTGTTGACCAAATCGCGTAAGTTTTTGAAAGATGGTCAGAAGGTGCGTGTGCGTATTCGGTTCCGTGGCCGTGAAATTGTCCATCGCGAAGTTGCGCTGGAATTGATGGAACGTGTGGCCAAGGATCTGTCTGGTTTTGCCGTTGTCGAATCTGAACCCGGCTTCGAGGGCCGCAGCATGGTGATGTTGCTCAGCCCCGAAGGTAGCAAATCTTAATTTTTATCCGACGGAGCATATGACTTTTTGATTGTTTCGCTCCGTCTGTGCTAACATAATATGTCGTAAATCAAGCGGGCTTACCCAAGCCCGTTTTGTGTGTCTGTCGAATGTCAATGAGAGCTGATTGCCGATTAGGTCGATTAGACTAGACCGATTAGAACGGAGCAATACCATGCCGAAGATGAAGACCCACAAGGGTACCAAGAAGCGCTTCCGTGTCACCAAAAACGGTAAGGTGATGCGCATGAAGCAAGGACGTAGCCATTTGCGCCGCAACAAGCGTCGTACAGCCGATCTGCGCCATTCCGTCCCCAGCGAAAGCAAGCCGCTGCTCAAGATGGTGAAGCAGATCGTCAGCGATCCGACGGAGTAAGCGTCACCTAGGTTCGTTTTTCCCGGTCTTTTTTGTTAAGTCGTAACTTTTTTTACTCAACCAGTACGTGACAGGCCAGTCGAAAGCGGTACACGGTGCAAGCCGATGTACCCGCCCTCACGGAAGGAGCCATTCATGCCTCGCTCGTCACCGCGAGTTTACGCTCGCAATCGACACAAAAAAGTTTTGAAGTTTACCAAGGGCCAATTCGGCACGCGTTCGAAGCTCTTCCGTCGCGCCAATGAGGCAATGCTCAAGTCGTTGTTCTACGCCTACCGAGATCGTCGCAACCGTAAGCGCGATTTCCGCAAACTGTGGATCACGCGCATCAACGCCGCGGCGCGCATCAATGGCATCAGCTATAGCCGCCTCGTGCATGGTCTCAAACTGGCCAATGTTCAGGTCGACCGCAAAGTTATGGCCGACATCGCTGCCCGCGATGGTGCTGCATTTAGCAAACTGGCCGAACTGGCAAAATCGCAATTGGCGTAAGACAACAAGCGCAATTCGTATCTCAGGCAATCGGCAGACGACGAAAGACGGCGGGGGATCCTCTCCCGCCGTCTTTTTTATCAGGCAGATCTATTGTGAGCATGGCCGACATCACCAGCCCCAACAATCCACGTGTGAAACAGGCGCGCAAGTTGCAGCGCAAGCGTCACCGCGACGAGAGCGGCCTCTGCTTGATCGAAGGCGTTCGCCTGGTTGAAGATGCCTGGCGCGCCGGTGCAACATTCGATTCGGTTTACGTGGTAGAAGAGGCAGCCGACGCACGTGCGTTTGCACCGTTCGTCGACGAAATGCAAGGGCAGCGGGTGAAGCTTTTTCGCGTCACCGAGGCTGTCTTCGCTGTCATGACTGAAACAGTAGCGCCCCAGGGGATCGCGGCAATGGTGAAGTTGCCCAATCTAGCGATCCCGCCGTCGCCCCATCTAATCCTCGTATTGGATCGGGTGCGCGATCCAGGCAACGCAGGGACGTTGTTGCGCAGCGCGGCGGCGGCAGGCGTTGAGTTGGTTGTCTTCGGGCCGGAGACGGTGGATCCGTTTAACGACAAGGTGTTGCGGGCTGCGATGGGCGCGCATTTTCGGCTGCCGTTGCGTGTCTGTGAGGATTGGGAGGGCGTAGACGCGTTGTTGGGCGAACGCCAAGTTTATGTGGCGGAGGCATCGGCGGCGTTGCGATACGATGAAGCGCGCTGGGATCGTCCTGCCGCGTTGGTGGTGGGTGGCGAAGCCAACGGCGCAGGGGACGCAGCTTTCCGCCGCGGCGAAGGTATCAACATTCCCATGCATTGCCAGACCGAATCGCTCAACGCCGCGGTGGCGGGTTCCGTGATTCTTTTTGAGGCGGCCCGACAGCGACGGCAGGCCACAACGCCTTTGCATTGACAATCTCTTTTGCTCGAAGGTAGACTACCATAGATCTGGTATTGCCCGCATCACAATCAAGCATCACAATGGCAGGCGGAGGTCGTTTTGTTGATCGGACAATCAATTTGGTGGTATGTCGGCGCCGGCTTTTTGCTGGGCTGGGTAATGTCGACCCTCATAGAGTGGATCTGGTTCCGCCAGCGTCGGGTTCGTCCTGAAGCGGCGGGGCGGGCGCGTGAATCTACTGTACGCGGTATTGTGGCCGAACGAGAAGCACTGGCTGCTGAACGTGTCGCCGCATCCACCACCGCCCCTACAACAACACAAGCAACAATTGATGTGCGTCCTATGCCTTCTGCCAGCAGCTACCCGGATCCGTTATGGCGGGTGCGCGGCATTGGTGTGATTTACCAGAAGCGCCTTTATGAAGCCGGCATTTTTACCTGGCATCAATTGGCTTCGAGCGATGTGGAGAGTGTACGCAACGCCACGCAAGCGCCGGCAACGAGCGATCCCACCCTTTGGATCGCCCAGGCCCGTGAATTGGCGGAGCAGTTCGACCGTGTGGGTGCCAGTTACACCGGTCCTGTGCCGGATGATTTTACCCGTATCGATGGCATTGGCAGCCTCTCAGAGCAGACCCTTTACCGCGCCGGAATCTTCACCTACAAACAACTTGCCGACCTTTCTCCTCAGGCGTTGGCCCGTCTCCTGCCTGAAGCTGCTGCGGCTGGAGAAAGCATTGACTTCAAAATTTGGCTCGATCAGGCGGCGCAGTTGAGCCGCGAATCCTGACTGAGATCGCCACACACCGCAGGTAAATCCACCGCATGGCGCAATCGCCTAGACAGCGTCGCCCCTATCTCGTCTGGCCGCTCGATCTTTGGAAGGTCGGCGTGGCTTTGTTGTTGTTTGTGGGGTTGACGGTGTGGTGGATTGATGGTGTTGAATCGCCTCAGGCGAATCTTGTTGCTGTTGAGGCAACATTGACGCTATCGACGACCGAAGTGCGCGTCTTTGATCCGATTGGAGAGGACCCGAGCGGCGAAGATCTTGCCGTAGTCGCCGAAGCCCCGACTGAAACGCCCACACCAGCCGTGGTCGCGCTCGAACAGCCAATTGCAGAGACGGCTGCAACAACGTCTGCCGACGAAGAAGGAACAGACGAAGAAGGAACAGACGAAGTCGGCGAAAGAGCGGCAAGCGAAGAAAGTTCTGACGCCATCAGCAGTGTCGTCGAACTCGATGTCACCGCGACCGCGGTCGAAGAGGCAACCGAAACACCGACGGCGCCGCCGACCGACACACCTACACCTACCGAAACACCAACGGCGCCGCCGACCGACACGCCTATGTCAACTGAAACACCAACGGCGACGGCGACCGACACACCTACGCCTACCGAAACGCCGACGGCGACGGCGGCCGACACACCTACACCCACCGAAACACCAACGGCGACGGCGACCGACACACCTACGCCTACCGAAACGCCGACGGCGACGGCGGCCGACACACCTACACCCACCGAAACACCGACGGCGACACCAACCGAAACGCTGACGCCTACCGAAACACCGACGACAACGCCGACCGAGACGCTGACGCCCACCGAAACACCGACGGCGACGCCGACCGAGACGCCGACACCTACCGAAACACCGACGGCGACGCCGACCGAGACGCCGACACCCACCGAAACACCGACGGCGACGCCAACCAACACGCCGACACCCAAGCCGGCGCTGACGGTAAATGTCATGGGTGGCGATGTGGCGTTGTTGAGCAATAGCCGCCCCGTACTGTATGGGCAGGCAAGGCCAGGTGCTGTGCTGGCAGTGGATGTGAATGACCGCCGCTTTTTTGTGGAAGTGCGGGCAAACGGGGAATGGGTCTTTGTGCCGCCGGCGCCACTGCCTACAGGCACGACGCTGGTAGGTGTCGTCGAAATTGATGTCAGTGGGCGTCCGCGCGGCGACGAATCGACTGTGACGCTACGTATCGGACCCAATGCCCAAGCTGTCGCGCCACCGTCCTTGCGAACGGCGCCGTCAGAAGCGTTCATGTCACCATCGCCTAACCTGCGCGGTACAGGACCGGCAGGGATGCGATTGGTACTTTTTGTGCAAAGCGAGAGCGATCTTGAGCCAGTGCAACTTGCTGAGGTAACGATTGATGCCGGCGGACGCTGGCACGTGCAGCCAGGTCCACTCGGCGCGGGTGAATACATACTCTGGCTTGTCACTTACGATGAGGACGGCACCTCGATTACCCGTTCAGCCACTTATGCGTTTAGCATCGAACCGTAGCTGCGTTGATTTACGGCTCAGGAAGATCCCGAAAGATTTGTCTTTTGGCAGCGAATCGGGTATATTGAATCAGTCAGCATGGACTCCTAGCTCAATTGGCAGAGCAGCGGCCTTTTAAGCCGCGGGTTCTGGGTTCGAGTCCCAGGGAGTTCATTTGAGGATTCTGCAGAGGATAGCTCTGTCCGTACTCTTCAAAGTGAAGATATGGTTGAGTTATTCACCTGAATATTCGAAGCCCAGGCAACATTGCCTGTTCTTCAATATGGTTGACCAATGGTGTCTTCAGCACCAGGTCAGTCATGTTAATGTGCGCTAGCGAAAGCCACCCGAGGTCGCCAAACCATTGTAGGGTGGCTTTTGCTATTGGTGAAACTTTCTTGAAAGAATACTACGCTGGTTCTGAAAACTCAAACTCTAGCAAGTCGTTCATAGTAAGCGGACCGAGATATCGACTCAGAAAAGTCAATAGTCGTTCCGCTGTTGGAACATCCAGACGCTTCGGAGGCTTTTCCATCAGTAAGTATATGGTGGAGACAGCAATACCTGCTTCCCTAGCAATGTGTGGGAGAGTCAGTTCACCTCCACTTTTGTCTTGTACATCTCGAATCAGTTGAGGCAAATGCCAGTGCACCATACGTTCGTCCTTTTGTGAGAACTTCTAAGAATCCAGAACGTTTGTGCAGAATGGTAGCAAAGAATGAATTGACCGGCAAGCGGTGACATGAATCTACTGCGCGACTTAGTAGATACAGCTCCTTGTAATCCGTACTATTATGCCTCGGCCTTGGGAAGCTCCAGTTCCTTTGACGAACGTATCGCCGCTATAGCGAGTTGTCGGGTTTTTCGGTCTACAATCGCTGTTACTCTCTCCGCAATCACGATATTCTCCTTTTTCCCACTATAGAGCCATCCCAGGATCATCACTTCCAAAGGCGTGGGTGCAGCGGCTGCCAAAAAGTAGCTCATTTCGTGGGCCTGTCGTCCACGCACCATCACTTTGTGCTGTCCTGAGACTTCTATGTTGTCAGTCAACAACAACATATCAATGACGGGTTGAAGCTCTCCTGAGATTTCCATATCCCGCTGTGCATAGGTCAGAACTTCTCTAACCAGGAAAACTAAGTTGTTGCGCCGCATATGGTACCTCAGAATAGGGATGGTTAGGCTGCTTTTTCTGCCTGCTGGCGAATCAGATCTGCTTGTCGCTCCAGCTCATCTGCCAGTACAAGAGCGTGAGCTTGCAGTGTTGTCATCGGCGGTGCAGAAGGACACTCATCGCAACCGCCGGCAACCGACAAGCGCGATAGTGTGAGCGCCAGTCGGTAAGCTTCGGCTTGGATTTCGCGTAGGGTTAACTCAACTTTGGAGAGAGACTTCGGTGAAGCGGACAGTTCTTCAAGTGCAAGCATTGAACGATGTGCAATGTACATCAGAGAGTCTTCCGATTCCTGCAATGAAGCTTTGTGCTTGCGTGGCAGCGGTGTTGCGGCAGGCATTTGACACTCCATTAAGTCAAAATCAGAGACCAATATCTGCTATATTCCTTGATTTAGTGCAATTGTAATAAACCATTGTTGATGTGTCAAGATGAAGATTGAACATTGCAACTTGCATTAGAACAATTTTTGGATATACTACTGTTCCAAGTAGACAGAAAGATAGATGGTTGATCGCAACTTGGTAGTTGCTGATTAAAGAAATGGATACTGCCATGGATCACGAGAGTGTAACTCTGGCGCAGCGACTTGAGCTCCTGTTCGATTGCATCAGCAGGGAAGACGGAAAACGCTATACCTATGATGATGTGCGGCGAATTGGCGGTGTAGATCCGAGCACAATTTCTCGCTTACGATCTGGGCAGATTCTGGATCCTGCCTTCAGTAATATCGTCGGCCTAGCCGAAGCATTTGGAATTCCAATCGATTTTTTCACGCTGAGGGCAACTGAAGCTGAACTGCGTCGCTACTTGACCAGCCTCGAAGAGCAGCATCTGAATGATCTGCGCGCAAAACAGCGGCGTCGAATTGATACCAAGTCAGAAATTCTGGCACATCGTGCTGCATATCTTGACGAAGAAGGCATACAAGCTGTGGTAGGAATGATCGATTATGTGCTCCGCCAAAAAGGTGTGAAGCTCAGTGATGACAGCAGTAAGTCCAGTACCGTCGAGTCTACTGAGTGATGCCGGCAGTCGATGAATTAAGGGAAACACGATGAGACATTCTACAGTCGCGCCTCCACCTGGGCCTCGGCTTGTCTCTGCATTTGGCAATCTGCGCTCTTTTCAAGAGAGACCGCTCAAATTCTTGCTGGATCTTGATGTGAAGTACGGTGGGGTCGTACGTTTCCCTACGGGTTTCCTGCCGGTTTACCTTGTTGCTGATCCGAATGCAGTCAAACACATTCTTTTGGATAACTATCAGAACTATAGCAAGAACACCTTCACCTATGGCATGGCGCGTCGGATATTGGGAAATAATCTGCTCACGAGTGACGGCACTGAGTGGTTGAAACGACGGCGAATGCTCCAGCCACTTTTTCACCGGCAGAACTTGTCCCGCCTTGTAATCGATATGGCAGAGATTACCAATGAAATGTTGGAGCAATGGCAGGCAGCTCAATATCCACTGGACCTGATCGGTGAGATGATGCGGATTACGTTAAGGATCGCTGGAAAGACGCTGTTTGATACTGAGCTTGATGCGGAGAGCGCTGCAGTTCGTGACGCATTGAATACAACAACGGATGAGGTGTTCAATCAGTTTCGGTCGCCAATGGCTGCACTGTGGACAATGCTAGACTTCCCGACGCCCTGGAATCGCCGCTTTGGTCAGGCACAGAGGCGGCTTGATGAGCTGCTCTTTCGTATCATTCGTGAGCGCCGCAGTAGTCCAACCGGCTCTTTTGATATGCTTTCTATGCTTGTCGATGCCGTAGATCAAGGCGACGAGCAAGGGTTTGATGATGTCATGATCCGAAACGAAATCGGGACGATGCTCACCGCAGGTCACGAAACGACAGCGCTAGCGCTCACCTGGACCTGGTTATTGTTATCAGCGAATCCCGATGTTGAACAGAGGCTACAGGCTGAAATTGATGGTCAATCCGCACAACCGACAGGTATCGACCTGGTCAAGCAGTTGCCGTACACCGCTGCTGTGCTGGCCGAAGTCCTACGCCTTTATCCCCCCGTCTGGGGCTTCAGCCGACGTGCCATCAAAGACGACACCATAAACGGATATCATATTCCGTCTGGCGCACGTGTAATGCTCAGTCCGTGGGTAACGCAGCATAGCCCACGCTACTGGTCTGAGCCGGAGCGTTTTGATCCGCTACGTTTCTTTGAGGGTACTGAAGCAGACGGGAAATCCACAGCTTACTTTCCATTTGGCATGGGGCCGAGAGTCTGTATCGGTAACCGCTTCGCAACAATGGAGGCGCTTCTCATATTGTTTTTGACCTTACGCCGTTATCGGGTCGAAATCACGAGTGAATATCCAATCGAAGTATCTACGCAGGGTACGCTTCGTCCTCAACACCCCGTTAGGTTTCAACTCGTAGTCCGTTAACCGTATTTTGCCTTCATCCAACAACTGAATTATGGAAATACTGCATGATGCGCGCACACATCACTCCCTTTATCGATGACACACATTCTCGCATGCAGGCTCGGTTCGCAGATATCTGTCAAGAGTTTGATTTTTCGCACTTCTCACTTGCAGCGTTTGTTGACTGGCTGGAACGAAAGCATGGTAAGCCGATCCTCTTCTGTGAGGAACAGTTGCCGCCGACCTTCTTCGGCGCTTGGATCGAGGCAGATGATGCCTCTGTTATCTTCTTCGATAAATCAGCAATCTCGTTGCACCGTCTGCATATTCAATTGCACGAATTGGCGCATATCCTCTGCGGTCACAAAACGATATGCATTACTGATGAACATAAAAGGGCGTACGCACTTGGGTTGCTCAAAGCTGAAGATCTCTTGTTTCGTTCTTCTCAAACAAGTGTCAAGGAGAAGGAAGCAGAACTCTTGGCTGTACTTATTCAGAAGGAGATCTATAAACATAAACGCCACCATGAGCTAGACAATGCGATCACAGCGTACGCGGATATGCATGAGCTTTATCAAGCGCTTGGATTGATCAGATGATGCGCACAACGCTAACCCTCGCTGCCCTTCTTATACTCTGGATCATTGTCATTTCACGGTTTGGCGTTATCCGGCGTCATAGGAATTCCCCTACTGTGGGTAATACTGCATTACGCATTTGGTTGATAACTGTGTGGCTTGGTGTCTCCCTAGCATTTCAGGTTGAAGTCGTGCAGATAGAGTGGGGGTAGGTAACAGGGCTCAACAATCTGGGGTGGTATACTGCTTATCTTTGCGGCTCAATCGCCTTTTATCACTTGAGCGAACTGGCTAGAATCTCGCTGGGATGGATATCGTATCGGTCCGCGCCGGCTTTTGTCAGTGTACTGATCGGTCTCTCTTTCTTGTACTGGATCTGGATGAGGCCACTGCCAGAGTGGCCGATGCGGTCGCCACGGATTTGGGCAGAAAGTATCTTCTTGTTCCTATACTTTGGCTATGCAACGTTCAGTGGCAGTTTGGGTACGATATCAATCATTCAAAGCTTTCGCCACTATGAAACGCCAAGCCTAAAAGCGAGGTCCGGCTTCGCCATTGCGACGGCATTTGTTGCGTTAAGTTGCTTCGTTTTCAAGATGATTTATGCTGTCGCCGCATACTTCTGGCCGGATGCCATATTCACACTACGCATCAATCAAGCAGCGGCGATTGCGATGGTGGTGGCGGTGTTTGGTTTCATGATACTGTTCGTGCCACATCATTTTGTCGTGCATACAATGAAGTTGTTTCAGGCTCTCCGCAATTTGTGGACTCTCCACGAGCTACGCTATCTGCAGAACCGCCTTCTCGTCTTGTGTCCACCCATCGTTTGGGAAGAGCCATCTTGGTGGGAACAACTACGCAATCTGGATCTCCATCTATTCCGCCGCGTCATCAGCATAATGGACAGTCACCGGATGTTGTCGGGTTTTCTGGCAACGGCGCCAACGCCCTCCGAGTCTATGGTCGTTTGGCAGGGGGAACAACCGATTGTGTGGAAGTTGGAACAATTTGAGGAAGCCCAACAACTACATGCTTTGTTGACGGTTCCACCCAATATTGAAATTGACGAGCTACACGCACATTATCAGCAAGTTGCTTGCCAGATTAGGCGGTAAATCCCCTTGTCCGGCCGAACCCCGCCGACCTCATGGTCAGGCGGGAGGGGGGCCAAGCCGCCGCCCCCTGTCCCCCCCTGCGGCCTTTCGGCCTGGGGCCAGGGGTGGGCGGACGAGCCGGGGGGCGCAGGGCGTCGCAGTTGGCAATTGGCTGTTGGCCTTTGGCGGGAGAGGGCCTTGCGGCCAAGGGGAGCGGTTAGCGTTCAGCCGTCAGGTATCAGCAGAGCGCAGAAGGCAGCCGTTGGCGATTGGCTGTTGGCTTTTTGGCGAGAGAGAGCAGGCTGAATTGACAACAGGCGCAGAGCGCCAGATTGGCTGACAGCCATTGTTCCTTCTCCGCTCATTTCTATGATTCCTCTCCGATCAGGAAAGAGACAGCCCATGATATATCCACGGTTGGTTGGGTTACTCACATTTATCATGTTGCTGGCCGGTTGCGCCATGCCGAATGTGCAGATCTTGACCCAGCCCATCCCTGCGGACACGTCGCAGGTAGACACCACGCCTGACAATGGCGCGAGCAGCATGGATGATCCGGAACAGCGGGCAAGTCTGCTGAGCGCCTTCTTCGGCTTGGACGACGATCTCCCCGGCACAGCCAATCTGCGCATCTGCGGCGATGTCGGCAAAACGGACGGCATGCCCGTCATCTTCTCACATGAGATCAACAGCGAAACCCTTCAGGCTGCTGACTTTCGTGTTGTCACCGCTTCAGGCCAGGAAGGTCGGGTAGATTGTGTCACCCTGGCCCCGGCATTGGACACTGGCGAACGCCGGACGGCGTTGCTGCTTGGCGACTTCGGCAGCGCCGACACAGAGCCACCGGCCACGGTCGAAATCGTGGGCAACCTCTTGTCGTTGGATGAGCAACTCAATTTCAAGGGCGCCGTCATTAGCGTGACGCCGCTTGCCCCCGGCCCGGACCTGGTGCTAGCGGAATCGGTGCCGGTTGAGCAGTGGAAGTTGGACCAGCCAGGCGGCCCCTGGTCGGTGGGCAGTGGCTGTCCACAGGGGACGGTGCAGGCCATCCGCGCCGTCTGGCAGGGGGGTATCACCAAGCCCAACGGTGACGAAGTGGACGATGTCGAACGCATGCAGTACACCGTCACCCTGGACCAAAACGGCAACCCCGTTGACACGCTCCCCTTTGCCCTGGGTGACCTTGACGACGGCGACAACAACCACCTGCTCTGCTTGAGCGAAGAAGGCACACCCCAATCCATCTCCTTCAGCGCCGGGTACGTCGTCGATCCCAACGGGGATCTGAATCCAGCGACAGCGGTGGAAGTGCAGCCTTTGTCCTCTTGAAACTCAATGAATGAGAAAGACGACGAGACAATTGGGGCATGACAGCCAAAGCGGAGCGGCGTAACATCACAGACAGTGCTTCGTCCGCATTCCGACGGCTGGATTTGACATCTCCCAACACAGGTCGCGCTGACATGTCTAAACACGGTAATCGCCCCAAGCTTTTTTGGCTACTGCTCGTTCTCCTCTTCTTCCAGGGCGTCTCGGCAACCCCATCCGGCATGATGTTGGTGCTCGATCCAAGCGGGGAACGGATGCAGATGCCGCTCACCTGGCTGGAAAACTCACCCTTTCCTAACTACCTGATTCCGGGTCTCATCCTCAGCATTGTGCTGGGGCTGGGTGCATTCTTCGTCTTCGTTTGCTTGCTCACCTTGCCGGATTGGGGCTGGATGGAACGCATCAACCCATTCAAGCGCCAACACTGGGCATGGACCGCCTCCGCTGCCTTCGGTTTGGCGCTGATGATCTGGATTACGGTCCAGGTGCTGATGGTCAGCCTGGGCGCCTGGCTTCAGCCTTTCTACTTCGGCGTTGGATTGGCGATCTTGCTGCTCACCTTGACCCTGCCTGTGCGCAGCTATCTTTCCAGACAAAGGAATTGAAGATCGGCCACGTTCAACTGGGAGTTCAATCGTCGTCCGCTTCCTCAACCTGAGCCAACACCTGGCGACAGGACGCTGCGACGCGCGCACGCAGTTCGGGGGGCGACAGCACCTGTCCTTCGCTTCCCAAACTGAATACCAGCATCTGGGCCAACGCCTCAGATTCCAACTGAATGCGCAGGACGTGCCAACCCTCTGCGTCAACCTCAACCGAAAAGTGACGTCCCGGCGTCAACCACTGTACAAACGAAAGCCGCTTCGGGTGGATGCGCAACACGAATTCGTATTCCGCAACAGTGGCGACAAAGTCATCGAGTCGTTCGTGCCAATACCGGGCAAGGTCGAAGTCCGCATCACGCACGAAATGTTCGTCCAGGATCTGAAGCGAGCGCAAGCGTGACACCCGATAGGTGCGAAACTCGCCGTCGCGTTTGGCCACCAAATACCAGTGACTTGACTTGGCCACCAGGCTGTAGGGTTCCAGCGTGCGTTCGGCGCTCTGCTGTTGATAGTTCTCATAGACGACATGGATGCGCCAGTCTTCGTAGACAGCCTTCTGCAACTCAGCCCACTGTGCGAACGGCTGCGCATCGTGCCACCACCAGAGTGGATCGATGTAGATGCGCTGCTGGATGTGGTCCACAGTAGGTTGGTGCTGAGCAGGCAACGCGGCGGACAGTTTGCGCTGCATCTGAGCGGCGGCTTCACCCAGTCCTACTTCGGCCAGCAAGGCTCGGTTGCCTGTGACGAAGAGGGCGCGGACTTCTGTTTCGGTCAACCCGGTCAACGTGGTCTGGTAATCTTCGTCCAGCAGGATGCCACCGCCATGTCCCCCTTCGGCGTACAGTGGCACCCCACTGATAGAGAGCGCCTCCACATCGCGCAGGATGGTACGGCGCGAAACCTCCAGTTCGTCCGCCAATTCAGCCGCCGTCAACTTGCCTCGACGCTGCAAGAGCATCACAATCGCCAGCAATCGATCTGCGCGCACAATCCGTTCGTCCTCTCCATCTTGAGTGACAATATTTATCTTGGGTGACAATAGATGTCACCCAACCGGGCGTATGCTGTAGGTGTTGTGATTCAGTATATCATTTCATCTCAGCCCGAGAGGAGCGCTTCAAATGCAGACAGGCTACCTGGAAGTAGCAGACGGCAAGCTTTACTACGAAGACAGCATCACACCGCAAAATCGAGGAACGCTGGTGCTTTCGCACGCCGGTTTCCTGGATTGCCGGATGTGGGACGAACAGTGGGAGGCATTCCGTTCGACCTACCGCGTCATTCGTTACGACATGGCCGGCTTCGGCAAATCTGCGCCAGTGACCGGTCCACGCGCACGCCGTGACGATCTCTACCGGCTGCTCCAACATCTACAAGTGAAGCGTGCACACCTACTGGGTTGTTCTATCGGCGGTGAGATTGTCCTCGAGCTAGCGCTTGAGCACCCCGAAATAGTGGCGTCGTTGGTTCTGGTCAACAGTGTACCTGGTGGCTTTGAAATGCAGGGGGAACCGCCGCAGTATCTCTTCGAGATGATGGCGGCGATGCAGGCGGGTGACGTGGACACGGCGTCGGAACTGCAACTGCGCCTCTACGTTGACGGTCCCCAGCGGCAGCCGGACGCGGTGAACCCAGAAGCGCGGCAGCGGGCGGCGCTGATGAACCGGGCCGTCGTGGCCGGCCAAACCTGGCTGATTGCCGACATGGAGCCACTTCGTCCGCTCGAACCGCCCGCCGTGGCACGGCTGAACACGGTCAACCAGCCGACTTTGATCGTCACCGGCGCGCTGGATCATGCAGAGAATCTGCGCGCTGGAGATCTGCTGGCGTCCACTATCCCTGGCGCACGGCAGGTGCGCATGGACAATACCGCCCATGTCCCCAACCTGGAGGACGCAGCGACGTTCAATCAAATTGTCCTGGATTTCTTGAATGAACTTTGACTGAATAGTAGGAAGACGGACAGCAAACCGCGGACGACACAGATGCGGTCACATCCAATGAGGGGGCTACACAATGACAACGCAATTGCTGGAACAAGAAATCAAACAACGCAACCAACGCAACAAACCGTCGGCGAAGAAACCTGAAATCGTCGACGTGCCACCCATGAACTTTCTCATGGTCGATGGTGCAGGTGATCCCAACACCAGTCAGGCGTATCGTGACGCAGTCGAAGCACTGTACGGCGTGTCGTATGCACTCAAGTTCACCCTCAAGAAAGTGGACGGGGTCGTCTATAGCGTCGCTCCATTGGAAGGTCTCTGGTGGAGTGAAGAGATGTCTGTCTTTTTGAGCGGCGAGCGGACGCGCTGGCAGTGGACCATGATGCTTGCCCAACCGTCGCCAGTGACAGAGGGCAGGGTGGCACAGGTCATCGAAGAGGTGCGGCGTAAAAAGAATCCTGCCGCCTTGCCGTTGGTGCGCTTTGCAGCGTATCACGAAGGATTGGCGGCCCAAATCATGCACATCGGTCCATATGCGGCGGAAGCACCCACGATTCAGCGCTTGCACGCGTTTATCCATGAGGAAGGGGGCGTCCTTCAGCACAAACACCATGAGATCTATCTGGGTGATCCACGCCGCAGCGCCCCCGAAAAACTCAAAACCGTGATCCGACAGCCTTTTCGGCGCGGGTGAGTGGGTAGCGAGTCACTCGCCGCTCCCCGGCGCATCGCCCCAATCCGACACGGCCAGCACCTCTCCGTCGCGCAGCGCCGACTTGTGCGCCATCACACCCGCGGCCATGTAACGCACCGCCTCCCACGCATTGATTAGCGGTTGGCGCTCGTGCGCCACGGCGTCGACAAATTCATGCACCAGGTAGGCGTGTGAACCGCCATGTCCCCCGTAGAAGTCAGACGTAGTACTGACCGAACGGAATGCATCCGCC
>WGMT01000102.1 GCA_016124945.1 bacterium
AAACGTTGGAGCGTTGAAGCGGGAAAACGTTGAAGCGTTGAAGCGGGAAAACGTTGGAGCGTTGGAGCGGGAAAACGTTGGAGCGTTGAAGCGGGAAAACGTTGGAGCGTTGAAGCGGGAAAACGTTGAAGCGTTGGAGCGTTGGAGCGTTTTATCGCTTCAACGCTCCAACGCTCCAACGCTCCCCCGCTCCAACGCTTCCCTACTCCCCCCCCGCCAACACCACGCAGTTCTTCCCCCGGGCTTTACCGACGTAGAGGGCGCGGTCGGCTGTCATCACAGTGCGTTCGAGGGTTTCGCCCACTCTGTAATCGCTGACACCGAAACTCATGGTCACCGAGAGGCGCAGGTCGCCACAGACGCAGACATGCTCTTCAAGCGCTTTGCGGGCACGTTCAGCCACGAGCATGGCGTCTTCGCGGCCGGTGTCTGGCAAAAAGATGAGGAATTCCTCGCCCCCCCAGCGCGCAATCTGATCCTGTACACGCACCGACAGGCGTAGCAAGTTTGCCATTTCCTTGAGCACCACATCGCCACAGTGATGACCATGCTGGTCATTGATCGATTTGAAGTTGTCGATATCGCCCAGAATCAAGGCAAAGGGATGCTCAACCCGGTCCAGGCGCAGAAGGGAGCGTTCGAGCATCTCAAGCATTGAACGACGATTGAGCAGGCCGGTAAGGACGTCGGTGCGTGCAAAATAATCAAGCTGACGATTGGCTGAGCGCAGTTGCACCTCTACGTCTTCGACGGCTTTGTTGTAGACAAAACCCAACAAGACATTGATGAGAAAAAAGGTAGAAAGATTGAGCTGCTCAAAGAAGGAAAGAAAATCAGCGGAAACGATTGGGTTCGGCTGGATCGACTGCGAGGCCGTGAAGAGCAAAACGTAAAGACACAACATGCCGACAGCACTGCCCAATTTCAGCCACAGTCGACGCGATGGATGAAAGAAGATAAAGAGCGCCATCACCGAAATATAGTAGTGAAAACCGCTCCCCCAGCCAAGCACCAACGTGGCACTGGCCGCATGCACAAGGATCTCCGCCGTACACAAGAAAAACGCCAGATCCAGTTGCTTACGTCTGGCCAACCACACAGACAGCACATAAACCATGACACTTACCCCGTTAAGCAGGGCAAGCCCCTGAATGCCTACAACCCCAAAAATAACAATAAAACTGGAATGGACAAAAAGCGCTACATACACAAAAAAGCGCACAAGAAACGAAAATCGGTGGCTTGCAGCAGAATGCAAAATCTGCTGCGTGGGTGACAACATGTGCACCACCGCTTCTGGTAGCCGACTGCCGACGCTCATCGAGCACTCCTACGATCAGAAGATACGAAGCGGACAAGTATAAGAGGCATGCGCCAACGGCGCGCTGCCATGAACAATATGGCAGCCGCCAAGGTGTTACCTCTTATTAGGACAATATATTGAAGTGCCGATAAAAAAAATAAGGAAAAAGCGTAATAAATCAGTGTATCAATTGACCGCGGATAAGCACATGACGCAGATTTAGCTCGCCATCGAGGACAAGCAGATCGGCGTCACTGCCAGGAGCGAGAGTTCCTTTGTGGGGAGTAAGGCCCAAGAGGCGGGCCGGGGCGTAGGTGGCCATGTAGACGGCGGTGTGCAGCGGCAAATGGGCCAGTTTCACAGCGCGCTGCACGGCATCGAGCAAAGTGATGGTGCTGCCGGCGAGCCAGCCGCCGCCCCGGCCACTGGTGGCGAAACCTTCGGGGTGGACGGTGACATTCAGCCCGCCGCCGACGTACTCACCAGGCGCGCAACCGGCCACCGTCGACGCATCCGAAACGAGGACGACATGATCCGCGCCCTTCACCTGCACCAATGGTGGCAAAAGGGAGGGGTGAAAGTGGTAGCCGTCCATAATCACGCCGGCGGTGAGCCCAGGATCGGCCAGCAGCGTGCCCACAATCCCCGGCTCCGAGGCCATAAACCCAAGCGGTCCTGGGGCGCGGTGGGGCCAGTCGCTGGCATTGCCGGCATGGGTGACACACGAAAGCCCGGCCCGGCGTGCCGCCTGCATTACGGCGTAGGTGGCTGCCGTATGGCCGGCAGAGACGACGATCCCCTGGCTTGCCAGCGCTTCGATCACAGGCAGAGCGCCCGCCAATTCCGGCGCCAGGGTGAAGATCGAGATGCGTCCATGCGCGGCGGTGACGAAACGCTGCGCCGTTGCCTCATCAGGCAGGATCAACGCTGCCGGATCGTGCGCGCCACTCTTCTCGGGCGACAGGAATGGACCTTCAAGGTGGATGCCGGGCAGCGTCATGTCTGGTGCGGCGTCGAGGTAATCGGCCAGCACACCCAGACTTTCCACCAACGTCTCCAGTGGCGCGGTGATCAAGGTGGGCAGCAGCGTCGTCGTCCCCCGGCTGCGATGATGGGTGAGGATCTCGTCAAAGTGGGGCCGATGTTGCGCCTGAAAGCTCCAGTTCAGCGCGCCGTTCACCTGAATGTCGATCAGCCCGGGGATCACAATGGCGTCGCCCGCATCGAGAATGCCGTTGCCGTGGGTCATCGAACCATCTACCCCCAGGACGCGCCCATCCGCCAACCAGATTGTCCCCTGCTCGCGAAAACCATCAGGTGTCCAGATTTGTCCGGCGAAGATGGCGCGGGGATGGGTAGGCATTCAGAACTCCTTTGGAAGTGGTGATTAGTGATTGGTGATTTGGGTAGTATAGAGGATTGGGCACTAAATTGGCGTCAGGTTCTCGACGAGCCCCAATCACCAATCACTAATCTCATCTCCCCAGCAGACTCGCTGATCCTTCATCCAAATAGACCCAGCAATCCGCATGTGTGCGCAGCGCTGAGGCCGGGCAATCGGGGGTGATGGGGCCTGTCAACGCGCAGCGGACGGCTTCGGCCTTGCGCGTATCCGGCACGACGCACGAGACTGTCTTGGCGGCGAGGATGGCGGGGATCGACATGGAGAGCGCTTGCGGCGGCACCGCGGCCAGATCGGGGAAGTGTCCTTCGCCGACTTGTTGGAGACGGCACGCTTCGTCGAGGTTCACCACCAGCACTTTGGCGTCGGTGGTGAACTCTGCCGGCGGATCGTTGAAGGCGAGGTGACCGTTTTCGCCGATGCCGATGCAGGCCACGTCCACTGGATGTTGACGGAGCAGTGCATCGTAGCGGGCAGCTTCGGCCTCTGGATCAGCGGCGTTGCCGTTGAGCAGGTGCACGGCCTTCATTTCCACAAAATCAAAGAAGCGTTCGCGCAAGAAACGTCGAAAACCGGCCGGGTGCGCAGGATCGAGGTCGATGTACTCGTCCAGGTGAAAGGCGGTGATGCGCGACCAGTCGATGTCCTCACGGCGACGCAGTGCATCAAGGAAATCGTACTGCGACGCCCCCGTGGCGAGGACGAGATTGGCCTCTCCTCGTTCCGCCAACGCCTCTTTCAAACGGCCGACCACAAACTCAGCGGCGGCCTGGCTCGATGATGGTTTGTCACTGTAGATTTCAATGTGGACACCGTCCACAGTAAATTGGCGCAGCACAAGAGGTCTCCTTGTAGTAGGTGGCAGGTAGCAGGTAGCAGGTAGAGAGCGTATCGTCGTCCGTCGTCGGTCGTCCGTCGTCCTCAATTCACAACGTCTAAGCCACTGGACAGTATAGCCCAAACTTGACATCTAGCCCAAGTGGCTGAAAGATTAACGGTCAGTCTTTAGTATTTCCCCACGGGTTATCCATAGAACAAGTCACCCATAGAAAGAGAAGAATTTATGGCAGAATCAGTGCGAATGACCTTGCACCCTGAGTTTCGCATTAGCGACATCGATCAGCGCATCTACGGGTCGTTCATCGAGCACCTGGGGCGCGCCGTCTATGGCGGCATCTACGAGCCGGGTCATCCCCAGGCCGACGCCGACGGCTTTCGCCAGGATGTGATCGAGCTGATCCGCGATCTGAATGTGCCGATTGTGCGCTACCCCGGCGGCAACTTCGTCTCCGGCTATGATTGGGAAGACGGCATCGGCCCTAAGGAGCAGCGTCCGCGGCGGCTGGAGTTGGCCTGGCGCACCATCGAGCCCAATCTCTTTGGCACCGATGAATTCATCGACTGGTGTCGCAAGGCCAATACCGCACCCATGTTGGCTGTCAACCTCGGTTCGCGCGGCCTTGAAGCCGCCCGCGACATCATCGAATACTGTAACCACCCCGGCGGCACGATGTGGAGCGACAAACGCATCGCCAATGGCCACACCGCCCCGCACAATGTCAAGGTCTGGTGCCTGGGCAACGAGATGGATGGACCGTGGCAGATCGGGCACAAGACCGCCGACGAATATGGCCGCCTGGCCCACGAAACCGCCAAGGTGATGAAGTGGGTCGATCCCAGCATTGAGTTGGTGGCGTGTGGTAGCTCTAACCGCAACATGTCCACCTTTGCTTCGTGGGAAGCCACTGTCCTTGATCACACGTACGAGCACGTGGAATATCTCTCTCTGCACACCTACTACGGCAACCCCACCAACAACACACCCAACTTCCTGGCCAAATCCATCGACATGGATCGCTTCATCAGCAGTGTGGTGGGCATCTGCGATTACATCCAGGCCAAGAAGCGCAGCAAGAAGACAATGTACCTCTCGTTCGACGAGTGGAACGTCTGGTATCATTCGCGCGCAGCGGACCGTGCCATGGATCCGTGGCAGGTGGCGCCCCCCCAACTTGAAGACATCTACAACTTCGAAGACGCGCTTCTGGTCGGCTTGATGCTGATCACAATGCTAAAACACTCAGATCGGGTGAAGATGGCGTGCCAGGCGCAGCTTGTTAACGTTATCGCACCGATTATGACGGCAAATGGTGGTCCTAGCTGGCGACAGACCATCTACCATCCCTACTACCACACCGCCCGCTACGGCAATGGCGTCGCCCTCAACCTGAACCTCTCTTCGCCCACCTACCACGACGCCGAGTTCGACGCTGTGCCCTACGTCGATGGCGTGGCCACGTGGAACGAAGCAGACGGCGAGTTGACCGTCTTCGCCGTCAATCGCAACCTGAGCGACGCCCTGCCCATCACCGGCGACGCCCGTGGCTTTGCCGGCTATCGCGTGGTGGAGCACATCACCCTTACCCACCCGGATCTCAAGGCCGTCAACACCCAAGACAACCCCGACAACGTCTCCCCACGCAGCAACGGCGACGCGCAGATCGTCGACAACGAACTGCACGCCACACTGGCGCCTGCGTCTTGGCACGTGATTCGGATGAAGAAATAAAAAGGATATGAATAAAGAATAAAGATTGGGTGAATTCATAGTTTCCGCGGTGGGGCCGACCTCGCCGCGGAGCACACAAACTCTACCCAATCTTTATTCTTTATTCATTCTTCTAGATTTCCCAACTCAACACACTCGGCAGGCTCGTCTTCCCTTCGGTACGGTATTGAGCCAGCCGCAGCAGGGCGTAGCCGATGCCCGCTTCGCCGAGGAAGAAGGAGGGATGGAAAAGTTCACGTGGGAGTTCGGGCGAGAGGTAGAACGATCCGACTTTTTCCACATGGGCGAGGACGTGACTGCTACAGTGGTAGGCGGCATCGAGGAAGTCGCGACGGTTGAGGCGCAACCCGGCTTCGAAGAGTAGTTCCACTTCGCCCAGTGTGCCGACAGCGTAGTCGTGCAGGCTGCTCATGTCTTCGTGGGTGACAGCATCCACGGCGGCAAGGATCTCGTCGCGCACGTCTTGCCCGCCGAGGATCGGCAACGTGGCCAGGCGAGCCAGGCCGACACCTGCGGCGCCGTGGCTCCATCCTCGATTA
This sequence comes from bacterium, assembly GCA_016124945.1. Taxonomy (GTDB): domain Bacteria; phylum Chloroflexota; class Anaerolineae; order Caldilineales; family Caldilineaceae; genus RI-153. The sequence continues at coordinate 5,814 of WGMT01000102.1, forward strand.
AATGCAGGATTGCTATCCTGCGCATCGGGCCACCGGCGTGCAAACGATGCAGAGAGCGAGCGTTCATAGGCCAAGGCCCCTTGCGCCGCAGCGAGCCAACGTTTGTCGCCGACAACGGCGTAGAGTTTGAGCAATGCAAAAGCAATTCCCGACGTACCGGTGGACATGCCGCCGGGCAGAAAGCCTGCCGATGTGCGCCAGGTGTAGCCTTCGCCCGCTGCCACTCGATGTTTCAACAGATGTTCGCCGCAATGAACGGCTTTCGCCAACAGATCCCCGTTTGGGTGCACCGCATGCAAAGAGAGCAAGCCCAATATTGCGCCCGCCACACCGCTGCCCAGGCTCTGATTTTGTTCAGCGTCTATTCGCTGTGTCGACACCGAAAGGGCAATTTGGGCTGCGGTGTCGATCAACGCCGGTTCATTGAGCAGCCGGCTAATGAGTGTATAGGTGTAGAGTAGAGAACCGACTCCGGTGGCCGCCCCCAAATCATTGCAGTGAGGACGTGTTGGCAACGTGGCAAGTGAGAGCGCACGCCAACGATTCTGAGCCGTGACGCTTGCCAGTGCGGCAAAAAAGAGGGACACACCGCTACGCCCACCAAAGAGATCATCGCCAAGTAGATCGTGCTGGTAGAGCGAGAGTGCACTGTTGTAGACAGGCACAGCCCAGGTGAGCGATTCGTCGGGCAGCGGAATTGCCGACGTCGCCAATCGTTCACCGATGAGGACGGCCATAGCAGAAAACGAGGCAGGGTGTCCACTCCGGCGCACGGTAGGCGCGGGGAGTTCGCTGAGAACGGAACGGATCAAGCCGCACTGTACGTCGACGTCTTCTACGCTGAAGTTGGCGAAGTTGTCCATACACTGTGCGAGCGGCGTGCGTGCCACCGAATCGGCCACACTGCCCACGGCGGCCAGCACCAGGCTGGTGTCGGAAGCCGATGCGGTGAAGCGAGGAATATCAAGCCGAGAAAGCGCGGCGACTTCCTGACGCAACAGTGGCCAGAGTGATTGGGCGTATGACGAGGTGAGATAGGTGCGGCTAAGTTGATCCAGGTGTACGCCAAAGACGACGCCATCGCGCAGCAACGAGGGATGGCGCAGTTGATCGAGCAGGTGGGTATAGATGGCGGTGGGCCGTACATTGAAGCGCACCAGCAGTGGTTCCAGCACGGCGAGCGGTCCACGCGCGGAGAGCAGATCCACGGCATGCTCGGCGAGGAAGGCAGCCATCTGGCGGAAACCGTCGATGATCTCGTCTACGTAGTCGGCGGCGTTGAGCGTGCGCCCATCGAGCAGAGGACGGCTGTCGAAGTGGCGATTGCTGACACTGAGGAAGCTAAGATCAAGGATGCCACCTTCAGGCTGGCGTTCCCAGCGCGGCAATATCCCTGTGCGTAGGACGGTGGCCACATCGGCTTCGACGTTGCCATGGAGCCGTGGCGTGAGCAACATTTCAGCGTCGACGAGCACAGGCTGTTCGCCCACGGCGATCCAATTTTCGGCGTGACCGTCGCCGCCGTCGAGCAGGTAGAATAGGCAGAGCAACATCCCGGCGCGTTGGTAAAAGCGTTGGGCGGCAGCGATATCGTCTACCGGCGCCGGTTCGATCCAGGCCATCCACCCGTACTCCCCCCGATCCAATAGCGGTACGATCTGGAAAGGTAACGGCATATTGCGCTGGTTACACCAGTTGAGTACGTTGTACCAGAGCGCATCGGCAGAGAGAGAACGAGGCTTGTAAATAATGCGCACCCCCCCGGCAAAGGTGACGGCGGTGGCGGTCTGCCCACTGTGATGGGGATCAGAAAGGTAGGAGCGCGCCGAGGTGACAACACCCAGCGTCGGTACGCTGTGCCACCCGGCGAGGACGGGCAGATCCTGGATCAGGCGGGTGAAAAAGGCGGTGGTGGCCGTTACCCAATCGGCGGTAACCGTTGCCAACAACCGCGAGAGGACGGCATATTCGCGCAGAAAATCCTCCCAGCCTGATCCAGAGAGGAACTCGGCAAAGGCCGCATATTCCGCCAGTTCTTCGGCCAGCAATCGGGCCAACATCCCACGTTGATCGTAACGGAAGCGCTGAAACTCGTAGGCCAGCGTCGGCCCGGCAATCTCAGCCAGCCTACGCCACAGGTCAAGGAGCAGATCGGTATACGCGCGCTGTGCCACAAAGGGATCCATCACCTCGGCGGGCCAACGCAGCCAGCCGTCCGCCGCCACAATCAACGGACGCAACGCAGCACTGAGCAGGGTGGGCGCAGCAGGCAGGCGCTCCTCGGCGGCAGGCGAAGGACGCAGCGTCTTCACCAGCATGTCGGTCCACGACGGCTGTCGATCCCCCTGCCAGTGTCCTTCACCCAGGCGCGACGAAATAGAATCGAGGTCGTGGCCGTCCTGAGCCAGGCGGCGCATGAAGAGATCCGGATCATCGTCGGCCATGTTGCGACGCCAGATCTCCAAATATTGGGCAGCAGTGCTCTGATCGGCAACAGCAGTGCTAGGCTGCCATGCTGCGGATAGACGTTCACTTAATGTCACTGAGCGTGCTGCAATATGTGCAATGAGCGAACGATGCTCACTCATGTTGGTTCAGATCCCGGATAACCAATGCAAATCACTCAGGCGGTTGAGAAACGAAAGTATGGGCACAAAGGTGGGGAGGAAGAGGCCAGGCTCGTTCACGTTGACCTTGTGCAGCCTTGATTATCATCATACCACGATCTGTCATTTGTCGATAGCAAAGCATACACAATGTCAAGATTCTCAGGAATGGTGAGGATAGGATAAACTGAAGGATAAGCTGATTGGTGATTCGTGATTGGTGATTGGGCTTCGTCGACCATTTGAACCCGACGTAGGCACCCGATCCTTTACACAATCCCAATCACGAATCACCAATCACCACCTAGGAGCCACCATGAACGTCTACCAGGAAAAAGCAGCACAGGCCGTTGACCTGCTGGCCGAGTTTGATCTGGATCTGTGGATCACTTTTGTGCGCGAGACGGCAGAGCACACGGATCCAGTGCTCAAGTTGTTGGGGCCATTCTCGGTGACATGGCCCACAGCCTTCCTCTTTGCCCGCAACGGTGAGAAGATTGCCATCTCCGGCAAAGGCGACGACGAAGCCATCCGCCACGAGGAGATCTTCGACGAGGTCATCCCCTACACCCAGAGCATCAAAGATGTGCTGCTGCCCCACATCCAGCGCCTGGATCCGCAACGGATCGGCGTCAACTTCAGCCGCAGCGACGTCAGCGCCGATGGGCTAACCTATGGCATGTTCCTCAATTTGCAGAGCTACCTAGAAGGCACAGCCTACGCCCAACGGCTGGTCTCTGCCGAGGACTTTATTGAGGCGTTGCGCGGACGCAAGACGCCCCAAGAACTGGCGTTGATGCGCGCCGCCAGCGAGATGGCGATGGAGATCTTCGACGAACTCTCGGCCTGGCTGCAACCCGGCGTCTCTGAAAAGGAGATCCATGCCTGGGTCCACGAGAAAGTGGCGGCCCGCGGCGCGGAGACGTCCTGGGATCCCGGCCACTGCCCCGGCCTCAACGCCGGCCCCAACTCACCCTGGGGACACGTCGGCGCATCAGATGAGAGGTTGCAGCCTGGCAACACGCTGAACATGGACTTCGGCGTGAAGATCAATGGCTTCTGCTCAGACAATCAACGCGTCTGGTATGTACTCAAGCCAGGCGAAGCCGAAGCCCCCGAAGAAGTGAAGACAATCTTCAACGCCGTACGCGACGGCATTCAGGCCGCCGCAGACTTCGTCCGCCCTGGCGTGGTGGGCTGGGAAGTCGACGCAGTGGCGCGCAAGTTCATCACCGACGCGGGCTACGAAGAATATCCCCACGCGCTGGGCCACTCGGTGGGCCGCTATGCCCACGATGGCGGCACCGGCTTCTACCCGCGCTGGGAACGTTACGGCACCAAACCCTACGGTACGATCCACGCCGGCAACGTCTTCACCCTGGAATTTGGCGTCCAATCTCCCTTTGGTTACATCAGCCTCGAAGAAGAGATCCTGGTGACGGAAGATGGCTACGAGTGGATCTCGCCGCCGCAGAAGGAATTGATGTACATTCGATCTGACGCGTAAGGCGATGAATGAAGAATAAAGATTGGGTAGAGGCTGGCACCTTTGCAGCGAGCGTCGCCAATCGTAAAGAGTGCCGCTCTACCCAATCTTTATTCTTCATTCATTTTTCATTCCCCCTGAAAGGACACCCGCATGCCCCTTTTCAATCCGTTTACCCTTCCCATCTCCGGCGTCACCCTCCCCAACCGCCTGGCGCTGGCGCCGATGACCACCTATTCGAGCTACGAAGACGGCACCATCACCGACGAAGAAGTAGAGTATCTGCGTCGCCGCGCGGCGGGTGGATTCGGCACAATCATCACGGCAGCCTGCTATGTAGAAAGGGTGGGCCAGGGCTTTGTGGGCCAGTGGGCCTGCGATGACGACCGCCATCTGCCCTCGTTGGAACAGGCGGCACAGGCGATCAAAGGCGAAGGCGCGGTGGCGCTGCTCCAGATCCACGATGCCGGGCGTATGTCCGATCCGCGCGTGATTGATTGGACGCCCCGCTCCGCCTCCGACGTGCCCGCCATCCGCCCCAACGCACTGCAACCTCGCCCCATGAGCCAGGACGAGATCCTCGGCTCGGTGGCGGCCTTCGCAGGAGCGGCGCGGCGAGCTGTGCAAGCCGGCTTCGACGGCGTCGAGATCCACGGCGCCAACACCTACCTGCTGCAACAGTTCTTCTCGCCCCACTCCAACCGCCGCGAAGATGATTGGGGTGGCGACTTGCAGCGGCGTATGCGCTTTCCACTGGCCGTGGCCCAGGCCGTCCGCCGCGCTGTGGGCGACAATGTGGTGGTGGGCTATCGCTTCTCACCAGAAGAAATGGAAAACCCAGGCATCACCATCGAAGATACCTTCGCCCTTGTCGATGCGCTATGCGAACTCAATCTCGACTACCTGCATCTCTCCTTGCGCGACTTTCGCATGGGATCCATGCGCAACGAAAGCGACACCCGCCCGATCCTGAAGTTGATAGCAGAGCGCATTGCCGGGCGCGTTCCCCTCATGGGTGTGGGCGGTGTGTGGACCGCCGACGACGCTGAAGGTGTGATGGAAAGCGGCGCAGAACTGGTGGCCGTAGGCCGTGCGGCCCTCACCGAACCGGAATGGCCCAACTGCATCCGCCAAGAACGCCCTGTGCGTACCTGTGTCCCCCGCGAGGATGGTGCAGCGTCGGCAGCCTTGCCCACACCGCTCTACGAGAAGATCCTCTCCACGCCGGGGTGGGTGCCGGTGTGTGAGGCATAGCCATTCTGAAACCGGTATGATTCAACTTTGAGGCAAACAGTGCCTGGCACAGGCCGACCAATCACCGATCTGCGTTTGTGGTCTTGGCCCGTGCCAGGCACTGTGGGTAGCGCGCCCCAAAGTGAATTACACCCTGCTGTAATCCCCCCATAGCGACATCCCCTTGCGCTTTGTTATACTGAGACGTGACGCGCTTCACAATTTACCCGCAGGTTACCTACAATGTTTACAAACCCGATTGCACCCATCCTCAAAACACAGGGCACCATCGTCCTCGACGGCGGGCTGGCCACCGAACTGGAAAACCGCGGCGCCGACCTGTTCGATGCACTCTGGTCAGCCAAACTGCTGGTCGAAGCCCCGGATCTGATCCGTCAACTGCACTATGACTACTTCGCCGCCGGGGCCGACGTGGCGATTACAGCCAGTTACCAAGCCAGCTTCGCCGGGTTCCAAAAACGCGGACTCAGCGCAGAGCAGGCCGCCGATCTGATGCACCTTAGCGTCCGTTTAGCGCAGGACGCGCGTAATGCTTTTTGGGCAGAAGAAGTGAATCGCCGCGGACGCGTGCGCCCGCTGGTGGCAGCCTCGATTGGTTGCTATGGCGCCTTCCTGGCGGACGGATCCGAATACCGCGGCGACTACGGCCTCTCGACGACGCAGTTGATCGACTGGCACCGCCCGCGCATGCAAGCGCTGATCGACGCCGGACCAGATCTACTGGCTTGCGAAACGATCCCCAGTCTGCAGGAAGGCGAAGCGCTGCTCGAACTGCTTGCCGAATTCCCACACATGCCCGCCTGGCTCAGCTTCAGTTGTTGCGATGAGGCGCACGTCTGCCACGGTGAACACTTCGCCGACTGTGTAGCCCTGGCCAACCGCTCGCCGCAGATCGTCGCCGTGGGCCTCAACTGCACACCACCCCGCTTTGTGGCGCCGCTCCTACAATCTGCCGCAGGCGTCACCGACAAACCGCTACTCTGCTACCCCAACAGCGGCGAAAGCTGGGACGCCAACCAACGATGCTGGACCGAGGGCACCGGCGTCACCGACTTCGGCCCGCCCACCCAGCTCTGGTTCGACGCCGGCGCCCGACTCATCGGGGGATGTTGTAGGACGGGTCCGCGGGATGTAAAGACGATTGTCCAAGTAATGCGTGATGCGTAGAGTACGTTTCGTCTTCGAAGTGGAGATCGCCTCTGGGTTACGCATCACGCATCACGCATCACCCATCACCCATCACTCATCACGCATCACCCATCACCCATCACGCATCACGCATCACGCATCACTCATCACCCATTCAAGGAGTCCCCCAAATGCACATGATGATGCTCGTCCTCAACGATCCAGAAAAGCTCGACGATCTGCTCGATGCCTGGCATGATCTCGGGATGCGCGGGGCCACGGTGATCGACAGCACCGGGATCTATCGGCGCCGTCCGCAGTTGATGGGTGCGCGCTATGCCTTCGGCTTCCCACCGGTGGGCAGTATGGCCGAAAACGGACACCACACGATCTTCGCCATTGTGGCCGACGCCGAGATGGTGTCGCGCTATCACGAAGCCGCCGTCAATGTCCTCGGCGATCTGGATGAACCGAACACCGGCGTCATGGCGTCGTGGCGAGTGGATCAGGTGTGGGGGGCACGCCGACAGTTTGGTCCTTCCTTCGGCGAGGACAACGAGGAGGGCGACAGAGACAGGGAGGATGTGTAATGCAAGTCTGGTTGCTCTTTGGCTTCAGCGCGCTGGTGACAGTGGCGGCGGCGATCAAGCTGTCTGAGTATGGCGACGTCATCGCCGCCCGCACTGGCCTGGGCGGCATGTTCGTAGGGACCTTACTGCTGGCCGGCGCAACTTCTCTCCCCGAACTGCTCACCACCATCAACTCCATCAATCAAGAAGTGCCCGACCTGGCGGCGGGCAACATCTTCGGCAGTTGCATGTTCAATATGTTCATGCTCGCCATCCTCGACATCCTCACACGCCAAAACCGTATCCTACGCCGGGTGACGCTCAACCACGCCCTTAGCGCCGGGTTGGCTGTGCTGCTGGGCAGCCTGGCCATCGTCTTCATTATGGCCGACGTCCCCTTTCGTATCGGCTGGCTGGGCGTGGACAGCCTGATCCTCATGGCCATCTACATCGGCGGTGTGCGCCTGCTCAACGACAACCCCGCCGTGGCCGTTGAACCAGAGTTGACGCCGGAGCAGGAAGCGTCGATGCCGTCTTTGCGCGTGGCGTTTATTGGTTTCGCCATTGCCACCGGCGCGCTGTTGGTGATCATGCCGCTGCTGGTGCGCAGTTCCACCGGTATCGCCGTGTCACTGGGCGTGAGCACCGGCTTTATCGGCGCGGCGCTGGTGGCCTTCATCACCTCACTGCCTGAAATGGTGACCACGATCACGGCGGCGCGGATGCGCGCCTACGATTTGGCCATCGGCAACCTCTTCGGCAGCAACCTCTTCAACATCTTCGCTCTGGGCTTCACCGATCTCTTCTACACACAGGGCCTCTTTCTGGGCGACATCGACGCCGCCATGACCCTGGCCGCCATCTTCGGCGTCACCTTGACGGCGATGGGGCTGGTGGGCAACGTGGCGCGCATCGAAAAACGCCTCTTCTTCATCGAGATCGACGGGCTGATCATCGCCGTGACTTATGGATTTGGGATGTGGTTGTTGTATCAGCGGGGATTGGTGGTGTGACAAATCCCATCACGCCGCCACGCTGTAAACCGGTGACGGCACCCGCGGGTAGACACGAAAAACATGGCGATAGACCTGCGCCGCTCGCTCGTGGACGTCTTCTTCGCTGTATACGTCGACGGGGAGGCCGGTCTGTTCGCTCCACAAGAAGTCTTGGATGCTGGTGAAGACGGCGTCGCGGGTGGATTCTTTCTCTTGCCAGTGGTCGATGCGCAGCTTTTCCGTCTTGAGGGTTTCCAACAGATCAACGGCGACTTGCTTGATGCGGCGGATCTCGGCGGGGCTGAGGTTTGGCTTTTTGAGCAGATCGAAGATGGCCAGCGCTTCTTCGTGCAACCCCTCGCGCAAGGACCGTTCCGCCTCTTCGTCTAACGATTGGTAGAAGCGCAGCAGGTCCTCGAAGGTCTGCTGGATGGCGACACGGTCTTTTTCGCGGTTGTAGGCGGCCACGATCTGCTCGTAGTGCAGTTGGAAGTCGGCGCGCAGCGGGTTCTGCGCCAACATGCGTTGGAGGCGATCTTCGATCAACTGTTTGAGATTCTGCACGGTGGTGTTCTTGGCCGGGCTACGCTCGAATTCCTGGCGCAGGCGCTCAAAGTCGATGCGGCTGATATCATAGGGTGGGCTGTCTTCACCGACGGCGGTGGGCCGCGTGTCGATGGCGGCGTCGACCACGGCGTGCAGTTGACGCACGATGGCGCTGATGTCAGCATGGTAACGGTCGGCTTGCAGGCTCTTGTAGATCACGTTTACGGCGGCGTAGTCGTGACGGTAGGCGTTGACGCCGTCGAGGGTGAGGCAGGCTTTGAACTTCTGGAAGACGGCGCGGCACATCACCTCGAAGCGTTTGCGCGTCTCGTCGTTGTGGTTGGCGGCCTCTTTGGCGGCGAGGATGGCGGCATTGCGCGCAAAGCCCTCTTTGGCGAGGACGTTGTCGAGTGCGGCGTTGCGCTCGGCCAGAAAGGCGCGCACGAAGGCGATGGACTCGGCCAGATCGGCCAGCAGGTCCTCGTTGGGGCGGGTGGGATCGACTTCGACGCCGGGCGGGTGGCCGCTATCCGCCGCACCCGCGAAGACGGCCAACGCCTGCCGCAAATGCTTGAGGATGCCGCAGTAGTCGACGATGAGGCCGTTGTTCTTGCCGCTGTGCACCCGGTTGGCGCGGGCAATGGCCTGCATGAGGGTATGCGCCTTGAGCGGCTTATCCAGGTAGAGCGTAGACAGGCTGGGTACGTCGAAGCCGGTGAGCCACATGGCGCAGACGATGGCGACGCGCAGCGGGTGTGCTTCCTCTTTGAATGCCTCGTCGAGGGGCAGGCGTTGCATGTTGTGAAACTGGGGCAGGCTGCGCATGGACTCGGGCAGGTCGATGCCCTCTTTGATCAGGGCGCGGTGGGGTTTGATGTCGAGATCCCAGTTGCGGAACTTTTCTACTTCGCCCTGTTCCTCGCTCACCACCACAGCCATGCGTGTCTCACGCATCCACGCGATCTGGTGGGCGCGCAGGCGTTCGTCCTCTTCGTCGGCGGCGTGGATGCGCGCCCGTTCCAGCGCTTCGATGTGGGCCTGCCAGTGGCGTTGGATCAGGTTGTACATGCGCACACAGGTGACCTTGTCGATGCAGACCAGCATGGCCTTGCCCGATTCCCAAGAGGTGGCATAGTGGGCGACGAAGTCGCGGGCCACCTGCTCCAGCCGCTTTTCGGCGGTGATGATGTGGTAGTCGCGCTTGAGTTCTGCCTCTAACCGCTGCGCCACGTCGATGTCTTCGCTCTCCAGTTCTTCCAGCTTTTCGGCGATGCGCTCGTTGAGATCGTCCACGGCCAGGCCCAACTTGTCGCCGCGGGCGTCGTAGTAGAGCGGCACGGTGGCGTTGTCTTCCACGGCGCGCTGGAAATCGTAGGTGGAGACGTAGTCGCCGAAGACGCGGCGCGTGATCTCGTCATCTTTGAAGAGGGGCGTGCCGGTAAAGCCGATATAGGACGCGTTGGGCAGCGCGTTGCGCATGTTGAGCGCCAGCGTGCCATATTGGGTGCGGTGCGCCTCGTCGGTGATCACGATGACGTCGTCGCGCTCGGTGTAGGGCTGTTCGGGTTCCACCTGCTGGTTGAACTTCTGGATCAGCGAGAAGATGTAGGCCTTGTGCTGGCCGAGCAGCGCGTTGAGGTGACGACCATTGGCGGCGCGGCAGGGATCGCGATCGTTGTCCACCACGCCGCAACCGGCGAAAGTCTTGTAGATCTGGCTGTCCAGGTCCTCGCGGTCGGTGAGGACGAGGAAGGTGAAGTTGCCGCCCAGGCGACGGTGTACTTTGCGCGTAAAGTAGACGATGGAATAGCTCTTGCCCGCGCCCTGTGTGTGCCAGAAGACGCCCAGCTTGCCCTGGCGTTCCTTGCGGCTGCGCACGGCTTCCACGGCACGGTTGACGCCCAGGAATTGGTGGTTGCGCGCCACAATCTTGCGCGTGGACCCGCTGGCATCGTCGAAGAGGATGAAGTTTTCGAGCAGGTCGAGGAAGTTGCGTTTGCTGCACACGCCGCGCAGCAACGTCTCCATCGCCACCGCGCCGGCTTCGTCTTCGGCCAGGCGTTTCCACTCGTGGAAGTGCTCAAAGCGGCTGGTCACCGAGCCGAGTTTGGCGTCGATGCCGTTGGCCAGCACCACGAAGGCGTTGTGGTGGAAGAGGTGGGGGACGGTATCGAGATAATCTTTGAAGTTCTGATCGTAGGCGGCGCGGATGTCTTTGGTGACGTTCTTCAACTCCATGAAGAGCAGCGGCAGCCCGTTGACAAAGCCCACAATGTCGGCGCGGCGACGGTAGAGATCGCCGCGCACCCAAAATTCGCGTACACAAAGGAAACGGTTGGCGTCGATGTCGGTGAAGTCGATGACGCGCAGCCGTTGGCGGATGCGTTCCCCGGCGGCGTTGCGGTAGGTGACGGGCACGCCGTCGACGATCAGCGCGTATTTGTCGCGGTTGATCGCGGCCAGATTCTGCGAAAAGGACGCGCCCACGATCTGGCGCACGGCGTCGTCGTAGGCGTCGGTGGGCAGGCCGGGGTTCAGGCGCACCAGCGCCGCACGTAGATCGCGGGTGAGCACCACCTCGCGGTCGTCCTGGCGCCCCAACAGGCTGTGGGGGCCGAAGTCTTCTTGGTTATAAGCGTAGATGGAATCCCAGCCCAGTTGGTCTTCGAGGTAGGCGGCGGTGGTCTGCTGGACGAGGGTGTCTTCGGAGAAGCTCAGGTTCATGCGGTGACCAGGTTGTTGTGATCAATGCCTACGATGGGTTCATTATGATGGATGTCGGCGGCGATTTCAACCACAAAAAAAGCACCGCAGAGGACCATCCACACCGAGGACCATCCACACCGAGGACCATCCCGCCACACGGCGAAACGTCCTCGTTCTATTCAACGCTCTCAAGGCTATGGAGATAGACGTTCACCAATTTGTGAGTTTCAATCAGTGCTTCGATCGTGGGCCAAGCTCGACTCAGAAACGCATGAAAATCTCGTTTCCGCACGTTGCCAAAACGCAGGTGAATGACTCGGGGTGGTGGACTTGCGGTGATGATGCGATCCGAAAAATCAGCATCTTTGGTAACGATGACCAGGTCATTTGTCTTTGGATATTCCCAGATCTCTGTATCGGAGAGGCTCGCGCCTAGATCTGTGACATGCTCAACAGGCCATGCAGGGGAAAACTGAATGTGAATCGGCAAGTTTTCATCGAATAGGAAGCCCTTCATACCACTGCTTGGACCTCATACCGATTTGCCATGAGTTTTGACGCATATTGGATACAGGCATAGATGTCTTCTGTGGTCAGGGTAGGATATTCCTCCAACACTTCCTCAATGGAGTCTCCTGCCCCTAAGAATTCTAATATGGTTTGCACCGTGATCCGGGTGCCAGTGATGACAGGACGGCCATTGCAGACATCAGGAGAGATTGAAACTCGATTTTCGATCATTTTGCACCTTGCGCTTTCCATTTGCGTGTACCAATACACCAAACGCTTTCAGCAACTGACTTGGCAACATTATGCCCCAACCACCCCAACCACCCGCACCGCAGAGGACCACCCACACCGAGGACCATCCCACCACAGTCCTCGTTGGGGGCTGTGTGTTTTGCGGAGAAGTTGGAGGAGCGATTCGAGAGGGGCAGGCGACTATCGATCTGCGCGCTGCAGTGCCTTGCTTGCGGCGTTGGCTTCTAGTCGCTCGGCAAGCCACACTTTGATAATGGACTGACGCGATACACCCAGTCGATTGGCTTCTTTGTCTAATGATTCAAGCATCCATCCAGGAAAATCGATGTTGATCGTTGTCTGTGCCTGGTTTGTTCGCTTCACTGTAGACAGATCCAGATCGTCAATGACATCGGACATGTCGTCATCAAACTTTTCTTCAAACTCTTTAGCTTTCATAGAGATCTATCTCCGCTTTACGCGAACGTCGAACCGAAATCAGCCTGATGACGTCCCCGCGATAGGTAATCACGGCAGACCACATTTTGCCATTGCGTAAACCAATAACCAGCCAGCGTGACTCATCAACGGTCTTTACTGCACTTCGATCAAGTCTGGATCTGCCCACAATTCTTGCGCATCGACAAAGTCGATACCGTGCTTCTGCAGATTGGCCTGACTTTTACTTTCGTCAAACTCAAATTGTTTCATGGCTGCTGTAATGCCAAATTTAGTTCTACAACACAGATATTATTATGTCCCAACCCCAAGGACACTTTCAACCACCGCAACCACCCACCGCCGAGGACCATCCCGCCACACGGCAACACGTCCTCGTTGACGGAGATAATCTACTGTTCAGCACTTTCGGCTTCAAAGAGCGACTGAAGCTCGCGGTGTAGATCCGGTATCTTGTTGATCACAACGTCCCATACAAGGTCGTAATCGACGCCCATGTAGTCATGGATCAGTCGATCACGCATACCGGCCATGGCGCGCCATTCCAGGTGGCTGTACTTTCGTTTGAGATCGTCAGGGATCTGTTTCGACGCTTCGCCGATGACCTCGATGCTACGTACGAAGGCGCGCTTGAGTGTATCATTGCGCGCAAAGCGTCTGTGCGTCAATCCTTTCGATTGTGCCAACAGGTACTCGGCTTCATCGAGCATATGACGCACATACTCAAGCGCTGAGCGGGACATACTCGACCTCATGCAAAATATGGGGGCCGATGTAGGGGCTAAGGGATTCGGGGGTAATCAATTCCACCGGCCTGCCGAGGAGATCTTCCAGGAGAAAGGCAATCTGCATGAAGTTATCGAAGCTCTTACAACCTTCTTCGAACTCCACCAAGATGTCGACATCGCTGTCGCTATCCTGTTGCTCGCGCACAAAGGAACCGAACAAGCCCAGCCGTTTCACTCCCAACTGCTTGATCTGTCCCTGATGCTCACGGATGATCGACACTACACTGGTTTTGGTTTGGGCGATCATGGCGATTCCCTCGCAAGACAAGTTCAATACGATGCGTTATCACTATTATGCCCCAACACCAAGGACAGTTTCAACCACCCGCACCCCACCGACGAGGACCATCCCGCCACACGGCAAAACGTCCTTTGACTATGGGAGATGCTCCAGATCACTTAGGTCTTTATAGCGCCCACTGGCTTGTTTGTTCTGCTTCAGATCGTCCAATGCGATGATATTGACCGGTACACCGTCCAGTTCATCGACGATCCGACCATCATAACATTCCGCGAACGAGACACCGGAGATGCTGGTCAAGAGCTCGATCCGCATGGGCGGGTTCCCCATACGAATGATCTTCTGTTCTTGCAAGAATAGCTCGGCTGTCAATTCCGGCGTAGAAAAACCGAACGCCTGCATCACGTTGACCAGGCGTTCGGCATTGTCGGGGTGAATGGCCACCCATACATCCATATCATTAGTTGCGCGCGGATAGCCATGATAGCCCACGGCATAGCCGCCAATCAGCAAATACTCAACCTGATACGAGTTCAGCAACCTCAAGAACTCTTTGAAGTCGTTCGGAAGCGCTAGATCCATAGTTAATCTGCCGGAGTCGCTGCATATGACGGAGTCGCGCTCGCGGTGACTGCGTCAGCCAATAGGACAACTCGTCTGACGCTGTATCCAGGGAGACCACCGAGAACGCGCTGCGATCAATTCTCAGAGAAGACGATTGTGTATTCATGGTCACCATTTTACCATAGGACCACCACCCACCGCCGAGGACCATCCCGCCACACGGCAAAACGTCCTCGTTGACGGCGATGTGCATGTAGAAGTTGGGGAAGGGCATTTCTGACGTAGCAGAGGATCCATGTTGGATTCAAGCTCTTATTGGTTTAATCAAGATTGGCAACATCAGCCAGATCTTGGGGGCGTCCTGAAGCAGTCTTATTTTTCTTCAGATTCTCAACATCTATAAAATGGACAACCACGCCTTCAAACACGGCGTCTTCACGCGCCGCATAGCATGCATCGAAATCTACTGCTTCCAGCGTTGTGATCAGATCAATGCGATTTGGCGGATACCCTAACTGGATGATTTGATCTGCGACCAAAAAGTCCTCGGGCTTGAGGTCAAGGGAACTGAAACCAAACTCTACGAGCGCAGTAATCACCCGCTGTGCGTTCGTCGGTTCAAGTTCAATCCAAATATCGATGTCTTTTGTGTATCTTGGATGTCCGTGGAATGCGACAGCATAGCCACCCACAACCAGATAGCGGACATCGTTAGCGTTTAACGATGCGATAAACTCTCTGAAATCCTGGTCGAGCATCGTGTTTCCAGTTGTTATATTGTTTGCGAATCTGTTCGAGCGCAGCGATACGGGCCTCAGGACTCTGAGTTTGCCAATAACTGTACTCGCTGGGTTGCTCACCAACCCGATATTTTCTGACTACTCGTTCAACTGTCATAGGTTACACTCCGAAAAAGACCATCTAGGGGAAAAGGCATGGGTTGAAGCCGATGTGCCTGACTCTATTATGCCCCAACCCCAAGGACAGTTTCAACCACCCGCAACCACCCCACCGCCGAGGACCATCCCACCACACGGCAAAACGTCCTCGTTGACGGCGACACCGGACCTACTCGCTGCGCTTGGCGCGCAAAGTCATCGCTCTACGGCTGATCTCCTTCAGGTCAAGATCTTCATCCATGTCCTGACGCCACTTTGTATAGTCAAAAGGCTCCCGCTGAATAAGCGCTATAAATCGTTCAGCCTCGACGTTGCCGAGGTATTGCGTAAGCACTTGCAGGCCCTTCGTTCTCAATTCTGTGTCTGTAATCACGCAAATGCCTCCTTGACGAAATCGATGGGATCCACGACTTTGATCCCATCTACACGCGTTGCCTTCTTGAGAATACCATCATCCGTCGTCAAGAAATAGTCGGCTTCCCCTACAATAGCACAGGCAATGTGCAAAGAATCGAGTTTTTTCATTCCTCGCTGGTTCAGTAATTGAGCGATTCGCAATACTTCCGCATCTTCCGGGACATCGATTACCGAATAAGCGATCCATGTAGCGGTCTGTTCTTTTCTTTCGCGGAAGGGGTTCTTGCCGTTCTCGTAATCCAGAATATATGACCATACCAGATCATACTTGCCGGAACGAATCTCTTCCTGAATCCGCAATTTCGCTTCCGTCTCAAGCCGAACTCGAATATTGGTTTGCTCGTCGAATGGTCGGTTGAAGCAACAATTGTCTAGATAAAGCTTCATGATCGGTTTGTCACCTTGTCAATCTCAGGCTTGAGAATCTATCGTCATTCACACTATGCACCACCCGCAAAGGACCACCCCACCACCGAGGACTATCCCACCACACGGCAAAACGTCCTCGTTGACGGCGACGACACCGGCACACTCCAACCCCAAGGACAGTTTCAACCACCCGCACCACCCCACCACCGAGGACCATCTCGCCACACGGCAAAACGGTCCTCGTTGACACGGCGCGACGATGTCATGTGGTATACCCGAGCAAAGATGAGCTTCACTCCTATTTACCTCAGACAGATTTCCTTCTGTTCTTCACAGAAATAACTAAAGCAATGTCTTTCTACAACTCACTTCTGCAACACTAAAATTAGCCGTAACTCTCTCGTCGAGTATCAACCTGCGTTTTGATTATTGACGCCATGTTCGATAGGGCGACAACAATTTGACTTCCATACCTCCTCATCAAAGTTGGATCACCAGCGGTTGCGAACGAGTCAATCAATGGCCAAATCGAGTCACTGAATGCGTCAGCCTGATTTGTCGATTCCTCTTCAAAGAACGTGCGATGCTCTCGAATTAGCAGAACAAATTCCTGAACATCCTTGGCATCATTTTCAGGTGAAACGCCGCTCAGGCTTTCTGGAGTAGAGCCAGGTCCATATTTCTCCATCGATTTCTGGGCTTTCCTGCAAGACGACTGTATCTGTGCTATGTCAGTTAACACTCTATGCTCGATTAGCTGCCGCTTAGCATTCTGTGCCTCCTTGGCTGCAGTTTGGGATGCCTTTGCCTGAAACCAAGAGAATACTGCACCTGCAAAAGATGCAATTGTTCCAACGATTGTTACCACTAGAGACACAGCGTCCATATGCTAAGCATCCAAGAGTCGTCGGATTTGATCCTCAGACAAGTTATACTTATCAGTGAATGTATTCCAAATACTCATTTTCTCTCTATAGACATCAAGCTTCGGCGAGTGACTGTTAAAGTCCGAGTAACCTGTGTCGGCTAGCAACTCTGGATAACGCCCGAGATCAAAAATAAAATAATTCACATACGAAAATTGGCGCCCTTCGGTGTTTCCATCAAATCCGGGGAAACGAATTGAGTCTTCTAATATAGATGTCTGGCCTTGAAGTTTTCGATAAGAGAAGGTAATCGCACGATACATCTCAAGGATGTTAAGAACCTCGCGACTTTCTTCTTCACTCATCTCATCCTGGTCAAGGAACTCTGCCAACCATGAGTAATGGAGCTTGAAACCCCTTTCTAGGGCCACACGATGATTGGCATAATATTCTGCTTCATCAGGATAAAGCTTTTCCAGAATTCTCAATTGATTGGCGATAATCACGCGCTGCTGAATCGTAAGATCCATTATCCCTCCCTAATTCTAAACTTTGTTGTCACTTAGCTGGACGTCTTACTCGGATTCGCCCATTTATCAAGCATTTCCAACGTTTGGCAGTGCCGAACACTTGGCATCGCTGACTCACATTAAATCCCAACACAAGGGTTTGCTGTCTGTCTACCCTGGTCGCTCGATTGACTTGACAAGTTTACCAAGGGCAATGCGCATCGCAGTTGCAGCTATATCGAGTTCCTCAATGGAAAGAATCACCTGTGTACCGAGCAGTTTTGAGTCTTCCGGAATCATCTTCACATACTTATCATTTATCTCACCACCAGCATGTATGCAAACATGTCGTTTCTGGAAAACACGCCGAAGAGCCAACAGGGCATCACCAGTGATGTTCTCCAACATATCAATACCTGCATGTTCTTTGAAGTATCGGCGGGCATCAAACAGGATTTGGAAATTACCCATCTCGGTGCTTATCTGTTTGGCTTTGCGGTTACAAAACACTTCAAATGTAGAAACGAGATCGCTATAAGCATGCCGCAGTTGGCGATTATTGTCAGGTTCAATGCCAAGTTTGCGTTTAATATTTGCCCAATTTGCATCATAAATCTGCAGATTTTCACAACTACATCCAGGGCAATAACCGAATATTCCATAGACTTGAAAGCGTGTGTTGCAATCTGCACACTCAAATTCAGTATCAATGTTACGCTCGATGAAATTAGGAAGGACAGGACGTTTGCTCAACGGACGACCGGGCTTGTATGTTATAGATTTGGAGTTGCGGAATGCCCCAGCAAACATTTTCTGAATCTCGTTTATCGCATAGACGCGAGCCTCTTCAATTGCAGCGTCTTTGACATACTCAATTTGGTCAGAAGTGAACAGACTATTGCGAGAATAGCGAACACCACAATATGGACAATAAAGGTAATCCTGGTGATCATGAACATATACCTTGAAGTACTGCTTGCATTCAGGGGCATCACATGCCCGGCCAATAAATCCATCTGCATCTGTCGGAATCGCGATTTTGAATGTTTGATTTTGCAAGTATGCCTCCTAAGTCAGGTCACCTTAACTTACCCGTATGGGAATCTTTATGACTATTCAACAAACGTCGCTGCCTTATCCAATGAGTAGGCGGTGTAGTAGACAACGTTGTCTGCGTTGCAGTTGATGTAGTCGTGGATCTCTCATTAGACATGGTTCTGGATTCTAGCGAAAATCACCTCTACCTCTTGGTAGAGGTGTCAAATTCGAGTCAACTCTACCTCTGGCAGATCCAAGAACCGCTAGAATCCAAATGTAATTCTGCGAATGCATCAGCTCGGAGAACTAATGTTCTCGATATCCTACCACAATAAATGTTGCTTACAAAAACATGTCGCAAACTCACTGCACTGGCGGCACAGTAGAACTGCTTCTGCGCTTACAGTGCCAAAGCCGTTCTCACACCACAGTCTCCCCACTCATCAACCGCGGCAGCAGCAAATCACGCGCAGCAGCAAGGCGATTGTTCTCACGATCAAGCACTTGTATTTGGGCGAATATCGTTTTCGAGGTCTCCTCAAACATATCAAGAATACGTGGTTCAGGAATCGGAATTTCGAGTTCGCTGACCACTTCTTTGGTCAAGGCTTCGCGTGTTGCACCGCCTGAACGCGCAATATTCAGTAGATACTGCTTGCGCTGGTTGGCGTTGATTGTGTAAAGAAGGTAGTGAGGGCCAATGTGTTCAGGATTTGCCCGAATGATCATTACATGTTGGTTCACGCGAGCGGGTAAGTGTCTTTCGGGAACCATGCAACACCTTGCCACCGATGCCCCAGTAATATTCAGAAGGATATCAGCAGGTTCCACCGTCACGTTCGAGAGTTTTTCGGCCTGTTCGTCGTCGATGAAGGCAAGCCCATCTTCAACAAACGTGTAGTCAAAGACATTCTGGCTTCGGATCAGCGTTATGCCTTCGGTTTTGTATGAGGATTCGCCGCCTAGCGGGGTAGCACCACTCCCGATTTTGGTTGTGATGTTGCGCAATCGTTCGGTTCGCCACCCCGCGGGGACACCCTCAACCACGCCCACATGCTCATGGCCGGGGAAGCGCAAGTGGACGAACCATTCCTTGTACAGCAACCGCGCCGCCTGCTCCAGCAACCCGATCCGCCGCCGGTTGTTTTCGATCAGGTCGTCGTACGCAGAGAGGATGGAGGCAATTTTCTCTTGAATCGGTAATTCAGGGATGAGGACATCAAGTTTATGAATATGGTTCCGGTTTAAGGTTGGGTTCGAGTTTCCCACGTCATAACGTTCGAAATGCATCATATGAAGATAGTAATATACGAACCTCGGATGGTTGCCCTTGAAATCTTTACTCCATAAGGTTGTATCATGGGGCCAATACGGACTCTCAACGTAATGGACAGTCCCAAGAGAACCTTTTCGACCAATAATTACACCAGGGCCTCCAACCATAGCTTCGGAATGAAAACTGTTTATTCCTGACGAGGATACGACCGGTATATCGCCTGATTGTTGCTCAGACTTCGTAATGTCGAAACCGCGCTGAAAGAAAACTAGATCCTGCAAAGTAGCTCTTCGCCAAGTCGAACTGCCTCTCGCAAGTTCGCTCATTTCTCCAACTCCTCAACACCACGCCATGCCCGTTGCACAGCGACGGGATCGTCCATGTGGCGAAAGGCACTGATTTTTCCGGCCAAACCCATCAATTGTGCAGAGGTATCGGGCGATTCAACCGATTCCGCTTCCTCCTCGATCAGAATGATGACGCGCACCTTGCGCCCAAACGCTTCCTGAAAGGCAGCGGGCAATCGACCTTTGGCTGAAATGACAACATCCTGTTCAATCGCTTTCATCCTTCAACCTTCTCCCTTCACAACTCATATCCCCAACTCCTCAAAATTGCGTTTGATCGTCGCCGCCAACGCTGCCGCTTCGGCGTTGAGATCGGCCAACTCGATGTGGATCTCGCGCAGGGTCTCTTCAAAGTCGAAATCTTCATCCACCTCTTCGGGGGCCACGCCCACATAGCGGCCCGGGGTCAGGCTCCAGTCGTTGGCGGCCAGTTCGGCGTGATCCACCACCTTCACCAGGCCGGGGACGTCGCACAGTTCGCCGTGGGGGAAGCGTTCGGCCAGCCAGTGGGCCTGTCGCCAGAAGTAGCGCACCTGCTTGAGGTGATCCACGGCCACGGCGCGCGCTTCGTCGGCAGCTTTGCGCAGGCGTGTCCACTCGCGGGCGGCGCGGTTGCCGTTTGCGGCGACGCTGTTCTTGGCGTCTGCATTTTCGGCAGACGCGGCATCCTCGGTGGCGGCGTCGATTAAACGTCCAGCCAGTTTGTAGAGCAGATCGCCCTGCCGGATCAGATCGCGGCTGCGTTCCGCCAAACGCCCCAACCCATCCACGGCGGGGACAAAATCCGCCGGCGGCAGCGCAAAGTCGGCGTACTCGTGCGCGGGCGCGGCTTGCAGGCTGTGGCAGTCGCGGGCAAATTGGGTCAGTTCGGCATCGAACTCATCGCGCCGCCGCCCCACTTCGCTTTCGCCGGAGAAACGCACATCTGCAAAGGCGGCGCGCAGCGCTGCCAACGCCACAAGGTAGTCGGGCAGCGGAAAGATGGGCTTGTCGTCAGCGTCGGTGCTGTCGAAACAGGCGACGGTGGCCGCCAGCGTGCCCTCGCCGTAGTCGGCCAGCAGGCGCAGGAACTTCTCCTGTTGGCCGCGGTAGAGCCAGACAATGGCCAGCAGGTTCTGTTCCTGTTCGGGGCTGAAGTCGTAGATCTTGCGCGTCACCTTGCGGTAAACGTTGCGGGCGTCGATCATAAGGACATTGCCACGCTGCACCTCGTCTTTGGCGCGGTTGAGGAACCAGAGTTCACAGGGCACAGTGCGCGTGTAGAAGAAGTTGGAACGCACCGCGATCATCAGGTCCACAGCGTTGCTTTCACCAGCGCCTGGCGCACCTTGGCCTCGTCGCGCCCGGCGCTGGACGCCTGCGAAGACATCACGAAGCCGGCGCGTCCGCGTGGGTTGAGGTAGCTGTAGAAATAGCTGATCCAGACATAGTTGCCGTTGCTCACCCGTCCTTTCTTGTTGACGCCGGGCAGGCCGAAGGGCAGCCGCGGGTCGCGGCCCACCTTGTCGGCGTCGATCTCGTCTACGTTAAAGGGTGGGTTGGCCATCACAAAATCGGCCTTGCCCACCAGCTCGTGCGGATCTTCGTAGTAGGTGATGGCCTTCTCGATCTGTCCTTCCAGCCCGTGAACGGCCAGGTTCATCTTGGCCAGGCGGATGGTGGTGGGGTTCTTTTCCAGGCCGAAGAAGGTGAGCCGTTCGGCGGCGCTTTGCCGGCGCGCCTCCACCACACGCGCGCTCTGCACAAACATACCGCCCGATCCACAGGCCGGATCGAGCACCACGCCGCGGTCGGGGTCCAACACCTGGGCGATGAGCGACACCAGCGACACCGGCGTAAAGAACTCGCCGCCGTCGTGCGCCTTCTGGTCGGCGAACTGGGTGAGGAAGTACTCGTAGATGCGCCCGAAGACATCGCCCGACACCTTCTTCAATTCTTCGGGGTTGAGGGTGCGCAGCAGTTGACCCAGCACGGCATTGTCTAGATCACGGTACTCGTTCTTGGGCAACACCTCGCGCAGACCCGTGTAATCGGCCTCGATGGATTCCATGGCCTGGATGATGGCCTCGGCGCGGTCGTCGGCGTCGCTCAGCGCCACCAGCGCGTCGAACTGGGCGGCGGGGCGCAGGAAGATCGCGCCCTTCTGCGAAAAATCTTCCTTGGTCAGCGGGCGTGTCTTGCCGCCGCGGGTGGGCAGCCCGGCTACGATGCCGTCCTTCACCGCCAGGTAGCGGCTGTAGGCGTGGCGCAGGAAGATCAGCCCCATCACCGGCAGAAAGTACTCGTTGCCGGCGTAGTTGGAATTGGCGCGCAACGTGTCCGCCGCGCCCCACAGACGTTTTTCAATCGCTTCAATATGTTCGAGTTGTGACACTTCGTTTCCGTTCCGGCTGGCAGGTGGGGTGACTGTCAAAAAGCGGGGTGCTGGTTCGGTGAAAGGCTGTCGTTGTTGCACCGTGGGGGCAAGTTTAGCACAGGAAAGGGGAAGTTTGAAGTGTACGTTTGAAGGAGGAAGATTGAGGCGTGGTGCGTGGTGCGTAGTGCGTAGTGCGTGTACCAGTAGAGAGAGTTGCCGCTACATTGGAATCTTTCGGTGTGCATACCGCCGCCGATGCGCCATTGAAGAACCAGCGTTCTACAACGGTACACACACTACGCACTACGCACCACGCACGATAGTACATCTGTATCAGATCCGCATAATGCACCATATCACGGCCACTGGATCTGCCGATAGGTGACTTATAGTCATCACCTGTTCTTGCAGAAGAAGTAGCATACCGCAAGGGTGATTGAGCCTTGTATACAAAATATGTAGTTGATTTAGTCTCGAACCACCAAAGGAAAACATCAATGAAGTGGACGATCTTTAACAAAATGCTGGCATCTTTTACTGTTGTGGCCGCTTTGTTGGCAGTCTTAGCAGCGACAAACTGGATACTGCTGTCGCAGAGCACTCGTTCTATCGAAAGCGCCCGCGACACCGGCTACCAGGCAGCAGCGTTGGCGACTGAGATCAAGTCAGATGTCATGTACGTCATGCTATGGATACACGATATCAGTGCAACCCGAGCAGCAGAAGGCTATGCAGACGGGTTTGACGAAGCGGAACAGTATGCAATTCGCTTCCGCGAGCACACCACGGAGCTAGCCACAATCTATCCAGCCAGCCGCGCAGAAGTCACCGAACTCAAAGCAGCCTTCGAAATCTTCTACGAAAACGGGATCAAGATGGCCCAGCAGTATATTGATGGCGGGCCTGCAGCGGGCAACGTGGCAATGGACGAATTCGATCAATATTCATCCGACATGACAGATCGGCTAACGAATTTGATCGAAGGAATGAGTCTCGCCGCATCCAATGAAATGGGCAATGCTGTTGCACAAAACAACTTGAGCCAGAGCCTAGGCATTGTCATTGCAGCCGTTTCTGTGTTGATCGCCATTGGTATCGCCTTCTATGTAGCCAATTCGATGTCCAAGGATCTGCGGCAGATGGTGAAAGTTGCCGACGGCATCGCTACAGGGAATGTAACGCAGCAGATCACCATCAACCGCCAGGACGAAATCGGCGAACTGGCCCACGCCTTCCGCAGCATGATCGCCTACCAGCAAGACAAAGCCGCGATAGCGGCAGAGTTGGCGCAAGGCGATCTCTCAGCAAACTTTGATGTGAGAGGACAAGACGACGTCCTCGGCAATGCCTTCAAGAATATGGTCGCCTATCAGCAAGAGATGGCAAAGGCAGCAACCCAGCTTGCCCAGGGCAACCTGACGGTGCAGATCGCATCCAAATCCGAAAAAGACGTGCTGGGCATCGCCTTTCAACAGATGCTCAGCTACCAGCAAGAGATGGCCGCCGCTGTTGAGCAACTGGGTCGCGGCAATCTGGCGATTGAAATTACGCCCCACTCTGAACAAGATGTCCTGGGCATAGCCATGCAGACCACGATCCATCGTCTGCGCAAGACGCTGAGCAGTGTACAGAGCAACGCCCGCCATCTCTTGTCATCCAGCAAGCAGCTTAACCAGGTATCAGAACAGGCAGGCGACGCCACCCAGCAGATTGCCGAAACCATCGAATTGATGGCCGGCACGACGCAACAGGTCGCACAAACAATTGGACAGGTGGCGCTAGGCGCTGCGCAACAGGCTCAGGTCATGGAAAGAAGCCGCATGATCGTCGAAGAACAGGATCATGTGGTAGCGCGCATTGCGCAGGGTTCGATGTTACAGGCCCAATCCATTGAAGCGGCAGACAAGGTCTTCCAAGGTCGCTTGACCGCAGCAATTCAGTTGGTGGAATCGGCCACAAGTGCCAGCGATCAGGCGGTGTCCAGCGCTGTCACCGCGGCACAGTCGGGATCGCAGGCCGTCACCAAGACGATTTCAGGCATCAATTCCGTCGCCAAGACAGCCGATCATGTAACACAGCGCATCAACGAAATGGGCAAACGCTCCAACCAGATCGGCGCCATTGTGCAGGTGATCAACGAGATCGCCGAGCGTACTAACCTGCTTTCGCTCAACGCCGCCATCGAAGCAGCCCGCGCCGGCGATCATGGCAAAGGCTTTGCCGTCGTTGCCGACGAGGTGCGCAAACTGGCGGATCGCTCGGCCAAATCAGCCGAGGAGATCACCGAACTCGTCCGCACCGTTCAAGAAGCAGCCAGCCAGGCCGTCTCCGCCATGTCGGAAAATGCACGTCAGGTACAGAGCAACCTGGAGACCGCCGCCGACGCCGAAGACGCACTGTCAGGCATCCAGAAGGCCATGACCCAGGTCGGCGGCCAGATGAGTCAACTACAAGGCGCCGTCACCGAGCTTAGCAACAGCAGCCACGACGTGATGGACACCATGCAGCAGGTTGCACGGGTCATCGAAGACAACATGGAAGCCACCACCGCCCTATCCGCCGGGCAGGAACCACTTCAGTACGCCATCGAAGAGATTGCCAGTGTGGCCGAAGAAAACAGCGCAGCCGCCGAAGAAGTGGCAGCCTCCGCGGAAGAGAACAGCGCCTCGGTGGAAGAGATCAGCGCTATGACCAAGGCGGTAAACGCTCAGATCGAGGAACTAACCGCCACCGTACAGTCACTCTCAACCATGGCCACAGATCTGCAAGCTGTCACCAATACCTTTAGACTCGCCGGCGGGGATAGCATGGAACAGCAGATCGAGTCTTTTAAACAGGCCCACTTACAATGGACACGCCGACTCAAAGATATGCAACAGGGCAAGATCGTCTTACGCCGTGAAGACGCGGGCAACCACGAGAGTTGCCGGCTCGGCGAGTGGTATTACGGCATCGGTCAGGCCGACTTTGGTCACATGCCCGAGTTTGCCGAACTCGAACAACCGCACATCACGTTCCACCAGATTGTGCACCAGGCAATCGCAGCCCAACAACGAGGCGATAAAGCCTCAGTCGAAGCCAGCATCTACGAAAGCGAACAGTTGTCCCATCGCATCGTTGGCCTGCTCGATCGGCTGGAACGTCGGGTGAGTGGCAGCACTGCATCCCAGCCGATCCGCACCGGCGCCACGGCATCCGCCAACACCGAACGGCAGCGGATGATGGCATAGCCATTTCTGTACACAGTTAATTTAATTGAACTCTCCAAATCCAGAAATTGTGGACTAGCCATACATCACTTTGGTTTTTCGGGCTGACTAGCGCCGGTTGAGTAGCGCAGCGTATCGAAACCAAGCGGGTTAACGAGAACTGCCCCTTTATAGACCCGCTCCTTGTTTTCGATACGCTGCGCTACTCAACCGGCAAGGCCGCGGCGTCGCTAGTCTAGTGACCAAAGTGATGTGTGGCTAGATCCCCAGTCCCCAGTCCCCAATCCCCACTCCTCTTTGCCTTTTCCCCTCACTATGCTAGAATGCAACGCGCTTGATTCCGAAGCGGTGGTTCCTGCGAACTGCCCCCGATCGCAGACAAAAGGAAAGACGATGACACACCCCCAATCTACGCAGGACACAGCCATGCAAAACTACGACCTACAAGAGGAACTGGCACTGGCCTTGAAGGTCGCCCGCGAGGCCGGCACCATTGTCAACACATTTTACGTCGGCTCTTCGGAAGTGGAGTACAAATCACCCGACGAACCCGTCACCGAAGCGGATCGTTCTGCAAACCAGCACATTTTGTCACGGCTCCAGGCTGTCTTCCCCGACGATGGCTACCTGTCCGAAGAATCACAAGACGATTTAAGCCGCCTGGGGAAAGAGCGCGTCTGGATCATCGACCCCCTAGACGGTACCAAAGAGTTTATTGCCCGCAACGGCGAATTTTCCATCATGATCGGCCTTGCCATCGGCGGCAAACCCGTGATGGGTGTGCTTCACCAGCCCGATGGCGGATTGCTCTACTCCGGCATTGTGGGCCAGGGGGCCTTCCTCTACGAAGAGGATGAAAAGATTCCCCTTCAGGTGAGCGACCGCAAGGAGCTACGCCAGATGGTGCTGGTAAGCAGCCGCAGTCACCGCAAACAGATCGTCGACGATATTCGCCGCACGCTGCGCATCACCAGCGAACGGCGCACCGGCAGCGTCGGCCTCAAAGTCGGCCAGATCGCCCGTCGGCTTGCCGATATCTACATTCACCCCAGCCCCGGCTGCAAGGAATGGGACATCTGCGCACCCGAAGCCGTCCTGCGCGCCGCCGGCGGCACCATGACCGACTGCTGGGGCAACGAACTCGTCTACAACAAGCGCGACGTGCGCGCCCACAACGGCGTTGTCGCCAGCAACAGCACCCTTCACAGCCGCATCATCGACGTCGTCACCCAGATCGTCGAAGATGCCGGCTTCAACGAAGACGACGGATTCTGGTAAAAGAAATGAATGAAGAATAAAGATTGTGTAGAGGGCGTGCTTCCTGCATTGGGAAGCACGCCCTCTACACAATCTTTATTCTTCATTCATCTATCACTTTCTAGCGTGGAGGATCTATGCCCCAGCACCCATTGGATGCAGAGATGATCTTCGGCATCCAAGACGCCGGCGGCGAAGCGCATATCATCGAAGCGGGCAGGTCCGGCTGGATCCTGTTCAGCGAAGCCCTGGGCCACGATCCCAACGACCGCACCGGCAAGGACTACTCCGCCTTCACCGCGCAAGGACTCACCGTGATCGTGCGCCTGAACCACGGTCACTACCCGCAGGGCACGCTGCCCATGAGCGGCGATTACGGCAACTTCGCTCGCCGCTGTGCCAACTTCGTCGCCGCCAGCAAGGGCTGTCACATCTGGATCCTGGGCAACGAGATGAACTACGCCGTGGAACGCCCCAGTGTGCGCGGCCTCGTAGAAAGTCCACCGGACGGCGATCCCTATCTGCGTTCCCTGGCCCAACGCTTCAACGCGCTCCCGCCCACCCTGGCCAATCGCGACCACCCCGAAACCGTCCGCTACAGCGACGCCGGCGAAGCCATCACACCCGAACGCTACGCCCGCTGCTACCGGCTCTGCCGCAACGCTATCCACCTGATTCCCGAACACAAAGAGGATCGCGTTCTCGTCGGCGCCGTCTGCCCGTGGAACACCCACACCACCTATCCTGGCAACCCACAGGGCGACTGGATCCAATATTTCAAAGAGATCCTCACCCAGATCGGCCCCAGCGAGTGTGACGGCATCGCCCTCCACACCTACAGCCACGGCGCCGACCCGGCCCTCGTCCTCGACGAAAGCAAGGTCAGCACCTTCCCGCAGTACGCCTACCACTTTCAGGCCTACCGCGATTTTATGGGCGCCATCCCGGCCAACCTACGTCAACTGCCCGTCTACATTACCGAAACCAACCAGGATCAGCCCTGGCAAGACAGCACCACCGGCTGGATCCAGGAAGCCTACGCCGAAATCCACCGCTGGAACCTCGACCCTGCCAACCAGAAGATCCGCGCCCTCGTCCTCTACCGCTGGGACGGTGTGGACCGCTGGCAGATCGACGGCAAACCCGGTGTAATCCGCGACTTTGTCGAAGCGCTGCGCTACCCCTACCGCTGGGAAGCCACCGAACGCCCACCGCAACCCGCAACAACAGCCGAGGTGACCACAGCCGCCGCGCCCCCCTTGGCCGACCTGCCCGGTTCCGGTCCACGCCACCGGGCACAGTGGATGGGCGCACGCCTGCCCCAAACCCTCCACGCAGGGGACGTCATCACCTTTCCCGTCACCGTACGCAACGTCGGCGCGCAGACATGGACGCCAAGCGGCAGCAGCGCCGTTGAACTCAGCTACCGCTTCTACCAAAACCAGAAAGAAGTCGCGTCCGAAACACCTTTGCGGTCGCCCCTGCCCCACAACGTCGCCGCCGGTCAAGACGCCACAGTCCAGGCCCAGGTGCAGCTACCGCCCGACCCCGGCAACTACACCCTCGTCCTTGATCTGATCCAGAACGGTGAAACCTGGTTCCAGGATCTCCAATCCGACACCCTGATCCGCTGGATGACGGTACAACCGGCCCGCCCCGGCGTGCAGCCCACCCAAGTCAGCGCGCCGCCTGCGCCCACCCGCCGCAGCGAAGCCGCCATCGAAGATCTGCCCATCGACTTCGCCGCGCCTGAAGCGCCGCCGCGCATCGAATACAACGTCACCGAACCCGAAATTGTCGACGTCTCCGCCGCCCTACCCCGCGGCGATACGCCTTACCTGCGCCGTAGCCTCGACCGCATCGGCTACATCGTGCTCAGCCACACCGGCGCGCCGCCCATCGTCTCCCTGCCTGCCATCGCCCACGCCCACCTCCGCGCCGGCTACCCAGGCATCGCCTTCAACTACGTCATCGCCCGCAACGGCGAAATCCTACAAGCATGCCGCCTCGATGAAAGCGTCAGCAACGCCGAATGGGCCGTCGCAGGCGTCAACATCGGCCTCGAAGGCACCTTCGACGACGAAACACCGCCCCGTGAACAGATCGACGCCGTCGCCCACCTTTGCGCCTGGCTCATCGGTCGGATACCGCGCCTGTCTGTCGAGCACGTCATCGGGCTATGCGAACTCATACCCACCACCAGTCCTGGTCTTTCTTTTTTGGAAGGACCCAATTGGCGGCGTCTTCTACGTGAAGCCATCTGGGCACGTCTCGGGGTCTCCCGCCCCAATGTCAGGACGGATCTTGCCGCCG
This sequence comes from bacterium, assembly GCA_016124945.1. GTDB lineage: Bacteria > Chloroflexota > Anaerolineae > Caldilineales > Caldilineaceae > RI-153. The sequence continues at coordinate 34,753 of WGMT01000102.1, forward strand.
CGGCAAGCACCCCGACGGTGGACCCGACAACAGCGCCCGCAGCCGCCCCCATGCGCGCCGTCGCCCGCCCCGCCATCCAGGACATCGTCACCCAATTGCCGCGCGATCCGCTCATGTTCTACAGCCGTCGCGCCGAAGACATCCACACCATTGTGGTCAACCACACCGGCATCGCCGCCGAAACGCCTATCGACGTCATCGCCCGCGGCTTTCGTGATCGCGGCCTGCCCGGTATCCTCTACCAATATTTCATCACCGAAGACGGCGTCATCTACCAGACACAGCCGCCGCTGCAAGTTGTTGACGGCGAAAAGCCCTACATTGCCAACGCCCTCAACGTCGCCTTCGCCGGTGAATTTGACGACACGATACCGACACAGGCGCAGATGAAGGCAGGCGGCGCGCTTCTGGCCTGGCTCATCGGCGAATACCCGCAGCTCAACATCGGCACGATCAAGGGCGTCAGCGAACTCATTCCCCACCGTTCACCTGGCGACCAATGGCTGCAAGGACGTCGCTGGAAAGATCTGCTCCTGCAAGAAGTGCAGATCGCGCCCGAACGCACACCAGCGCCGGTCTACGCTACATCGTCAAGTGGCACGCCTTCGCCTGAACTCGAAGCCCGCCTACACAAGTTTGAGCAAGAAGCCGACGTCATCCAGTTACAGATCAGCGGCCTGCGCGCCGAGAACGAACGCCTGCGCCGTGAAGTCGACGCCCTGCGCGCCGAGCCGCAGCGCGTGCGCCGCATCGACACCCCCGACATTGTGGATATTGTCAACCAACTGCCGCAACACCCGTCCTTGCGCTACGACGAACGCCGCCGCAATTTGATCACACACGTCGCCGTCCACCACACCGCGGTGCCGCCGCACGTTGGCCCCGAACGCATCGCCGAACTCCATGTCAACGAAGATCCCAGCCGCGGCAAACGCCCGTGGCCGGGCATCGGCTACCACTACTTTGTACGCGCCGATGGTCGTATCCTGCGCACCCAGCCGATGGAGCGGGTTGCCTACCACACCGCGGGCCACAACGAATACACCGTGGGCGTCGTCTTCGCAGGCAGCTTCATGAACGGCGTCGTCCCCACGCCTGAACAGCTTGCAGCGGGCGCCAGCCTTGTCGCCTGGCTGCTCCAGGATCTCAAAGTTCCGCTGCAACACGTCTGGGGTCACCGCGAATACCCAGACAACCGCACCGCCTGTCCCGGCAGCGAGTGGCTCGAAGGGCGCAAGTGGCGGGATTTGTTGTACGCGGAGATTGTACGTATTCAAAGGGGTGATTAGGGATTGGTGATTGGTGATTTGGGCAGAAGCAACTGGGCGATTGGAGAATTAGGCGATTTTTGTTGTCCTGTAGAGGATCAGAATAGAACGCGGATTGGGCGGATCGAACAGATTTACCAGAAGTTGTCCTAAAATCAGCCCAGATCTGCCCAATCCGCCCGATCCGCGTTCTACTCTGCGATCCGTACTCTCAACCCTCTGTTTCTCAAACTTAACCCGAAAGAAACCAATGCAGCATCATGTCGTCAGTACGAGCCCAATCACCAATCACTAATCACCAATCACCCTCTTCAGAGGCTCTCCGAATGTCCACCAACCTCCCCATCAAAGCAAACCTCCTCGGCGCCGGTTACCCTGTGCGGCTGCCCTTTTTCGAGGGGCCACTGGATTTGTTGCTGCATTTGATCGAGCGCGAGGAAATGGACATCAACGAGGTCAGCCTGGTGGCGGTGACGGATCAATACGTCAAGGCCATCGAGGCGATGGAGGAGATCGAACCGGGCGCGCTGGCCGATTTTCTGGTGGTGGCGGCCAAGTTGCTCTACATCAAATCGCGCACTCTCCTCCCCAAACCCCGCCCTCCGGAAGAAGAGGACGAAGAGAGCGGCGATTCGCTCATCCAACAGTTGCTCGAATATCGTCGCTACAAGTCGGTGGCGCAGGGGTTACATGGACGTCAGGAAGCGGGTCTGCGCGCCTTTGTGCGTCTGGCCCCGCCGCCGCAGATGGAGCGCAAACTCGATCTTGGCAACGTCAGCCTGGACAAACTGAGCAGCGCCCTCCAGCGCGCCCTGCGCCGTATCCCCAGCGATCCGCCGCGCCCGCGCGTCCACACCTATCCCATCACCATCGCCGATCAAATAGAAGTCGTGCGCGAGCGCATGGCCGTCGACCAGGTCCGCGCAATATCCTTCAACATGCTTCTCAGCGAACAGCGCAGCCGCATGGAGATCGTCGTCACCTTCCTGGCGATTTTGGAATTGATCAAACAGCGGGAAATCGTGGTGGAGCAGGAGGAGATCTTTGGGGAGATCGTGTTGCGGAAGACGACGGACGACGGACGACCGACGACGGCTATCGGGAAAGCCGATGATGTCGATAAAACGGGTCAGCCGCTGTAGACAACGTTGAATGGCAACAAGAACCGCAATAACAAACCGAACGTCGAGTTCCAGGATCCACGGCCTGAAACTCGACGTTCGTCTTTTGTACGATCCTGATATAGATTGACAGAGTCAGCCGAGCAAAGGAGACTCTGAAGAGATGACAAAACAGGTGTTGAAGAAGTACAGTGTTGCATTCAAACGACACGTGGTGTCGGAGTACGAACAAGGCAAGAGTGCGTA
>WGMT01000093.1 GCA_016124945.1 bacterium
CGATCCCGACGAGGATGTGGCGCGGGTGCGGGCGGTGCGCGAGGCTGTCGGCCCCGACATTCGCCTGGGTGTGGACGCCAACGGCGGTTGGTCGCCGCGGGTGGCGATTCAGACAGTGCAGCGCCTCTACGAATTCGACATCTACTTTGTGGAACAGCCCACGTCGGACCAGGATGTGGCATGGCTGGCCGACGTGCGCAATCAGATTCGCCTGCCCGTGATGGCGGATGAGAGCGTCTATACGCCGCAAGATGCCATGTCCATCGTGCGAGCCAACGCTGCCGACGTCCTATCGCTCTATGTGGGCAAGGGCGGCATTGGCCCGGCGCGTAAGATTGCGGCTGTGGCCGAGGCGGCCGGTCTCGTCTGCACCGTGGGCAGCAACCTGGAATTGGGCATTGGCAACGCCGCCATGATCCACTTGGCAATGGCGACGGCCGTCATCGATGCCGAGACCTTCCCTTGCGACATCCTCAGCCCCTTCTTCTACGAGACGGATTTGCTTGCCGAACCACTGCCCATCTACGCCGGCAAGGCCTACGCCCCCAACGGCCCTGGCCTGGGCGTGACGTTGGATGATGAACAGGTTGCACACTACAGAACAGACAAGTGAGGGAACCATGCTGATAGATGTACACACCCACACACCGCAATACAAGGATCCTGTCCCTGCCGACGAGATGGTGATCCAGGATCTCTGGCGACCGGACCGGCCCGTGGCGGCGACGTTCAGTTGGGATGATTACTTCCAGGCGCAACAACCGGCGCAGAAGTCGATTGTCTTCGGCATCGCCTGGCACCCGGGCCAAATGACCGACAACATCAGCGGCCAGGGCGCAGGGGACACGAGCTGGTACAGCGGCAATGTCAACGACGCCACGGCCACCTTTGTGCGCGCCCACCCGGATCGGCTGCTCGGCTTTATGTCCGTCCACCCCTACGACGCCGACTGTATGGACGAAATCGAGCGCGGGCGCGTCGATCTTGGGCTACGCGGCATCAAACTGGGCGCAAACTACCAGAACTTTGACCCGATGGAGACGCGGGCCTTGGCGATCTACGAGCAGGCGCAGAAGCACGGGCTGCCGATTATGTTCCACCAGGGTACATCGCCGGTACGCAACGCGCCGATCCGGCTGGCCTACCCGCTGCTAATGGACGAAATTGCCATGCGCTATCCCGATCTCAAGATCATCATGGCGCACATGGGTCACCCGTGGCAGGTGGAGACATGTGTGGTGATCCGTAAGCACCCCAACGTCTATGCCGACATTTCGGCCACCTTTTATCGTCCCTTTTCGTTTTGGGAGCAGTTGGTCAAGGCGAATGAGTGGAATGTGATGGGCAAACTCCTTTTCGGCACCGATTACCCCGTCTCCACTGTTGCCGAAACAGTAGACAAACTGCGTAATGTCAACGCCATTGTCGAAGGCACACACCTCCCCCGCGTGCCCGAAGATCGAATTGAAGCCATGTTGGCACGTGATTCGCTCGGTTTGCTCGGGTTGGCGTAGTTTTTACACTTTGTAGCTCTCGCACCGTCTTGCGCTCTCACTGTGTTGCGCTCTCACTGTGTTGCTCTCTTTCTGTAACGATATAAACAAGCAAACAAGTCGCTTTTTGTTCAAATTGCACAATTGACGTGTCTATTTATCTACGTCATAATGCGTATGGTCAGTCCATCAGGCTGCCTGACCAATTTGCGAAAGTTTGCTTATGATTACTCCCTTGAAACCGGTGATCTCCACCCGGCTCTACATACAGATTGCTCGGCAGATCGCCGATGCAGTACAGCAAGGCCAATTGCCCCCAGGTGAAAAATTACCCGCAGAGCGACTCTTGGCCGAGCAACTCGGTGTGAGCAGACCTTCGGTTCGTGAGGCACTGTGCGCACTGGAAATACTTGGCATCGTTGAAGGACGCACCGGTGACGGCACTTACGTAAGACGCACGCCGACTGAGTGGACCTATGTAGGTACGATCTTTGATGAGTTCGCTGAGCGCGAGGAAAGTCCGCTAGAGGTCCTTGAAACACGCCTCTTGCTTGAGCCTCAGATCGCACGGCTGGCGGCGGAACGCGCAACCCGAGATGGACTCTCTCAGATCGAACATCACCTACTGGAGATGCAAAGAGGGTTTACAGAAGGTGCATCTCACCTGGAGGCAGACAAGGGCTTCCACATTGCTGTTGCAGAAGCAAGCGGCAACAGTATGTTGGTTCGCCAGATACAACTGCTTGTCTCTACAATGCAAAGCCGGCTTTGGTCTTCTCTCAATCAGCATGTAACGGTCGACAAGGCGTTGGCGCAGCATTTCCTCGACGACCACCGGCGCATTTACGAAGCTATCCTCAGTCGAAATCCTGACATGGCAGATGCTGAGATGGCTGCGCACATCCGAAGGGTGAGCAACGACTTCTTCAGCAATTGAATCCTTCCCCCTAAACAACTTCCGCACGAATCCCTGACTATTGGCACATCTGTGCAGAAGTCACCGGCCATCTATTTTGTTCTTGTGTCGCATCGACCCACATAAAGGAGAATGCATGATGAGCGAACGTGATTCGGAAGAAAGACTGTTTGAGGAGGCACGCAGTGGTAAGTTGAGTCGGCGCGATCTGCTGAAGCGGGCGTTGATGCTGGGTATGAGCCCGGCAGTTGCCAGCTTTCTGGCTGCTTGTGCCGTCCCAACAACAGAGGCACCTGCATCGGGAGAAGAACCGGCTGTTGACAGCGCACCTTCTGGGCCGCGAGCCGGCGGGTCATCGGTTTGGGCGGCAGAGTCAGATCCCGTTTCTTTGAACCCGATTACCAACTCCAACTTCAGCTCTACACAGGGTTTTGAGCACTGTTACGAGAGTCTCGTTGCCTACGATTCAGATCTGAATCTGGTGCCGGCGTTGGCCGAAAGCTGGGAAACACCGGATGAGACAACCTATATCTTCAATCTGCGTCGAGGCGTTAAGTGGCACGATGGCAGCGACTTCACTGCGGAAGATGTGAAATACACCTTCGACATTGTCTTGGATCCAGAAGGGCCTGCTATTTGGCGCAACAATTTCGACGCCGTCACATCGGTCGAGATTATCGATGACCATACAGTCAAGTTTACAACGAGTGCACCCTTCCCGCCGCTCCTGGGCGCTTTTGCCATTTTGCGTAGCTCTGCCATCATCAAAAAAGGTGCAATGGAAGAGACGAATCTGGACAATGAGATCAACGGCACAGGGCCATACAAGCTGATACGCTATGTGCCTCAAGATGTCATCGAACTGGAGCGCAACCCCGATTATTGGGGCGCACCGCTGCCTTATCTTGATAGTGTTTCCTTCAAGATCCTCACAGAAGAAGATGCCCGAGTGGCAGGTTTGCGTGCCGGGTCGATTGATTATGCGCTGCTTACACCCCTGGGTGAACAGCGCCTGCGCAACGAAGAGAATTTGACAGTCATGTCCGGCCCACGTGTCTTTCTCTACGTCTTTATTTTCAATATGCTACGTGAGCCGTGGAGTGATGTCCGCGTACGCCAGGCGATTAGTCTAGCGGTAAACCGCGACGAACTCATCGAAAAGACGCTATTTGGCACCGGCTCGATTGCGGGTCCTATGCCGACCGGCTTCGGTGATTGGTATGTGCCTACCGACGAACTGCGCGAGAAGTGGTACACCCCTGATTTGGAGCGGGCACGGCAGCTACTTAGTGAAGCAGGCGTACCTGATGGGCAGGAAATGGATCTGCTTGTCGCCCCCTTCGGCGGCAGTGACTTTTACACCAATGCTGCGGTCGTGCTGAAGGATCAGTTGGCCCAAATAGGGATCGTTGTGAATATCCGCCAAGTGGAAGTCGGCGTTTTCGTCCAGGACGCTAGCCCCGACGGCAACTGGAATTACGATATGAACATCAACGCCTTTAGCCCCCGCCATGATCCCGATGGCTTCCTCTGGGCTCGTTTCTATTCAGAGAACACCTTTGCGGTGGGATACAGCAATGAACGTGTAGACGAGCTGCTGCTTGAAGCGCGCACGACCATTGATCAAGCGCAGCGCAAAGCACTGTACGATGAAGCCCAACGTATCCTGCTGGACGAAGCGCCCATGCTTTGGGTTGGATCCGACAATATCATTGAGGCCACGCAGAATTATGTAAAAGACTATACCCAGAGCCCGTTTACTCGGCGAGATTGGGGTCTAAAACATACCTGGCTCGACACATAGGCCGTTGATTGCAATCGGTGAATTGCGCACGCAAAGCCGCAGGTCATCCTTCCCTTGTGGGGTGTGGTTTTGCGTGCGCGACTTTTTTTAGAAAGCACAATCGTCTATGAGTAGATACTTGCTGCAACGGCTGGTTTTGTTGATTCCGACTGTTTTCGGCATTTCTGTCGCAGTCTTTCTGCTGATGCGAATGTTGCCGGGCGATGTGGTGCAGGTGATGATCGGGCCGGAAATCTCGGTAAGCGAAGAACAGCGCGCCGCCCTCTATCGTCTTTTCGGCCTGGATGCGCCGCTGCATATCCAGTTTTTCCGCTGGATTTCCAGCGTTGTACAGGGTGATCTGGGCGTGTCTCTGCGCACAGGACAGCCCGTGAGTGAACTCCTGGGCCAGCGGCTTTTGATCACGGCAGAACTGACCATCCTCTCTGTGCTGGTTTCGTGGTTGATTGCTATTCCATTGGGGATTGTGTCGGCGGTACGACGAAACAGCATTTTTGACTTCATATCCCACATTTTTGGCCTGATCGGTCTCTCTGTGCCCAACTTCTGGCTGGCCACAATGCTGCTATTGGTTACATCCCTCTACCTACGCTGGCAGCCTTCACCGATTTGGGTGAGCCCCTTTGAGGATCCATTTGTCAACTTCCAGCAGATGATACTGCCTGTTTTCTCACTCAGTGTTGCCCTGGTCGCCGTGGTCATGCGTATGATGCGATCTTCTATGCTTGAGGTACTTGGCCACGATTACATTCGTACTGCTCGGGCAAAAGGGCTAAGCTACGTCATGTTGCTCAACCGGCATGCGCTCAAGAATGCCTTTATTCCAGTTGTAACCGTGATGGGGATTCAGGTTGGCTATCTGCTGGGCGGTGCCGTGGTGATTGAGCAAATTTTCGGCCTGCCCGGCGTCGGATGGATGATTTTGAATGGCATCTATCAGCGCGACTATCCTGTGGTACAGGGTGGGGTTCTTTTCCTGGCACTGGTATTTGTGTTGATTAACCTGCTGGTCGATATGCTCTACGCATATGCCGATCCTCGTATCCGGTATGACTGATTTTGGATTCAATCACAACAATCCCTTGACTCTGAAAGCAAGCATGCTATGGCGGTTGCACAAACTGAAACGACGGGCAGCACAAGGACAAAGCGAGCAGATCGTGGGTGGCTGCGCGAAACAGCTCATCATTTGGTTCGGCATCCTATCGGCGCCCTTGGCCTGAGCATGGTGCTCTTCTTTGTGGTTGCTGCGCTATTGGCGCCGCTGATTACACCTTACACACCGATAGCTCAACCTTCGCGACCTTTCCTCGAACCGGGTGGTAGTCACTGGCTTGGCACCGATGAGGTTGGCCGTGACCTTTATAGCCGAATCATCTATGGTTCGCGAGTGTCGCTACAGGTTGGGGTGATTTCAGTGGGCGTGGCTCTGCTTTTGGGCGGTAGCCTGGGTCTCCTCTCCGGCTACTATCTAGGGGTTGTCGACGCACTTGTCATGCGTGTGGTAGACGTGATGTTTGCTTTCCCCAGCATCATTCTCATCATTGCGATTTCAGGCGTTCTTGGACCGAGTACGACGACAGCGATGCTGGCCATTGGCATCGCGTATGCGCCGATCTTTGCCAGGGTGGTGCGCGGCCCAACCCTGGCCGTAATGCAGTTGCCTTATGTTGAAGGGGCCAGGGCGATTGGGGCAGGACAGTTGCGCATTATGCTGCGCTATGTTTTGCCCAACATTGCTGCCCCTGTGATTGTGCAGGCTACACTCTCGTTCTCTACGGCAATTTTGGCTGAGGCAACACTGTCTTTTCTTGGGTTAGGGACACAACCGCCTGAACCATCTTGGGGCACCATGTTGGGCGCAGGTCGTCGTTACCTGGAATTGGCTCCGTGGGTGGCTATCTATCCTGGGTTGGCAATTGCATTTGCCGTACTGGGGTGGAATTTATTGGGCGATGCACTGCGTGATGCGCTCGATCCACGATTGCGCTCGTAAATTGATGAGACATGCAATCATCTTTGAGAAAAACTGAGGTGAGCGAATGCTAATTGGATACGTAAGCGATGAACGGTATATTGCACAACCGGGTACTTTACTTGAGTTTGAAAATGAGTCCGGGTCGTACGAGACCCAGGCACGGGCCACAGGCGCTGTCTATGCAGATCTGGCGCCCGGACCCTACAAAGTTACACTCTATAAGCAAGGATTTGGCCGCAAGAGCGTTGAGGTGGAGATCAAAGAGGGCAAGATCCACCAGTTCCGCTTACTGGCAGACAGCCTGCTGGGCTATATGTGGCCCAAATGGGTGAAAACTGGTGAACGGGCAGAATTTCGTGTCCACGCCGTCGAGGCCTACCGGCTTGAACTATGGCGTCACGGCTGGGAGCGTGAATTTGTCCGTACGGTCGGCTGGTTTGACGAACATGGTCCACTGGCAACAATGCAGGTCACCCCAGACGGCGATTATACGCAGAACGGTGTGCAGTGGAACAAGGTTGGGTACACGAATCCACACCATCTGCAATACGTTACTGCGCCTGAAAAATCAGGACTATACTACCTCTACGCCAAGACCGAATCGGGCAACTTTTTTTCCTTCCCCTGGATCGTGGCCCCTTCACAGCCTCAGGCAGAGGTTGCCGTGCTGGCTTCGAATATCACCTGGAATGCGTACAACAACTTCGGTGGCCGCAGCAACTACATTCATCCGGAGCGGATGCCGCTCAAGCCCACCGTCAACGCCCGTGTGGACCTGAAGCGCTACACCGATCCTAGCCACTTCAATTTCGATGCCGACGAATATCTGCCCCTGTCGTTTGATCGACCGGAACCGATCAACCATATTCCCGAAGACACGCACATTACAGATCCGATTGAGGGGCGTGCAGCGTCGCATGTTGCACCGGCGGAATGGCGTCTGCTCGGCTGGTTGGAACGTGAGGGGTTTGCCTACGATTACTATGGCGAGACGCAGTTCCATTCCGGCGAGCTGAACCTGGACGACTATAAAGTACTCATTCTGAGCACACATCCTGAGTACTGGTCGCGCACCATGTACGACCGGCTCAAGGATTGGGTCTACAACAAGGGTGGGCGACTCATGTATCTCGGGGGCAATGGTCTTAACTGTGAGGTTGAATTCGTCGACGAAGCCACCATGATCGTCCATAACGGCAATGGCGGCGGCGGTCGCCATCTACAGGAAAAGGGCCTCGAAAGCCGCTTCCATCTGCGCCATGAATCCGAAGCCAACCTGCTTGGGGTCGTCTGCACGGATACCGGCATCATGACGGGCGCGCCCTATCGAGTCCTCGACGACAGCCATTGGGTTTTTAGCGGCACCGGGTTGCGCAACGGTGATATCTTTGGGCGGCAGAGCCTGCATGTGCGCTGTCCTGGCGGCGCTTCCGGCCATGAAACGGACAAGATCTCGGCCAGTTCTCCACCTGATGTTCGTTTGCTGGCCAAGGGATTAAACCCAGATGACGGCGGCGCCGAAATCGTACATTACGAGACAGCCGGCGGTGGTCAGGTCTTCTCTGTTGGGTCTATCAGCTACACCAGTTCAATCGCAGTCGATGAGGATATTTCACGTATCACGGCAAATGTGCTGGATCGTTTTCTACGTTAGATCCTGTTGACACTCACTGCAAGGAATAAGCGATGCCGATTGACTGGCACGAAGTCGAACGTTGGATCATGGGCGAAGCGTGGATCGGCTCGAACATTGAGGCGCATCTCTCCACGCTCTGTGACGAAATCGGCCCGCGCTGGGCTTCCTCCTCAGGCGAATGGCAAGCGGTCAACTATATACGCGATCAATTTACCGGTGCTGGGCTGGTCGATGTCGTGCTAGAAGAATATCCACTGCAGAGCTGGCGCTACGATGCTGCGGCTGCACACATCGTGGAAGATGGGCAGGAGATCCACCTGCTTCCTTTCAACCGCTGCCCTTCTTTTTCGGTGACGGCTCCACTGGTCGACGTTGGGTATGGCACACCACACGAACTTGACGATCTGGCTGCTCGTCTGCCCGGCAAAATTGCCGTGGTCGCGTTGGGGTATGAACCGTTCACTCCGCCGTCTCCACTCTCTGCACGGTTGGCCGTCCTGGCGCAGAAGGGTGCCGCCGCCGCCGTGGTCGTGGATCGCAAGGACGGCGGCCGTGTGGAGTATCATAGCGCCGGCGATTGGAGCATCCCTGAACCGGATAGCCACCCGTTGCCGACAGTGGCCGTCTCTCGCGAGGTGGGGGCACAACTGCGCAAACGAGCGCGGCAAGGACAATCGCTTCACCTGCGCGTAGACGCCGAATTCTTCACCGCGCCGGCGCACAATGTGGTTGCCGAACTGCCTGGCATCCACTGGTCGCAGGAGCATATACTCGTGGGTGCACATCATGACACGGTCATTGGCACGCCGGGTGGAAATGACAATGCATCGGGAACCATCGTAGTCCTGGAGACGGCGCGCTTGCTGGCGCGCTTGCAGCAGACGTTGGGTGTATCCCCTGGGCGTTCGCTGCGCTTCGTCACCTTCAGCGCCGAGGAGCAGACGCTTCAAGGCGCTTACGCCTATGTCTCCCGTCACCATGGGCCGGAACCTGCTCCTCGCCTTGCCATCAATCTCGATGAACTCTCCACCGGGCCGATCAAAGGACTCGTGCTGGCCTTTCCGCATCTGCGCCCACTGGTCCAACGTACATTCGACGCCATGGGCGACGGTCTCAAATGCCACGTCATGGCGCAGTTGGATTATTCATCTGATCACTATCCGTTTATCCGCGCCGGTATCGACGCGGCTTTTTTGTGGCGATGGCGGTTTTCAGGCCGACATGCAGACAGCGATTTTCACCACGAACCAGGGGATACGGCTGACAAAGTGCGCCCACGCGAACTAAAGGAATACATCGGCCAGTTGGCGCGCCTGCTGTTGCGGCTTTCCCATGTAGCGCCCACCGATTGGCCCACCAATCCACTCACCGTGGAGTCGGTGTCGGCGCGCCTGCAAGATGAGCGGGGACAGGTGGTACGAGTCAATTGATGCAAATACGTACTTTTCAAGGGGTTAGCGACTTCGCCGAAATTATGTCGCTTGCGATCCTTGCCCCGATTGAACAGCTAAGTGCTACTGCCTTACCCTATCAATTGAGTTCGTGGGCCTTAGATGATCCCGGCAACGTTGGCCTATGGGCAGATGAAAAAGGTAGCTTGGTTGCCGCGGCCTTGATGCAGGTGCCTTTTCATAGTCTTCTCTATTGTGTGCATCCCCAAGTGGAACAATACGGGTTGACGGACAAAATCCTGGAATGGGGTATTCAGCGGGCTAATTCACTGGCCGACATATCCGGTACACCATACACATTTTCGGTTTTTGTGGATGAAAGAGATCCCCATCTTACTGAATGGGTGAAGTCGCATGGATTCGTACAGCAGGGGCCGGATCGCGTCTTTCTGGTTCGTGAAGGCAAACAGCCGCCGGTGCGGAATCAATTGCCTACGGGTTTCAGCATACGTCAACTAGCTGGTGCGGATGAAACCATTGCTGCAAGTGAACTCCTATGTGCTGCCTTTAACATCTCCACCATGACACCGACATGGCGGTATCAGATACTGACCAGGCGAGAGTACCGCCCCGAATTGGATATCGTAGTGGAATCTCCTAAAGGGGAATTGGCATCCTTTTGTCTAGGTTGGCTGAATCCACAGGGCAAAATTGGCCAGATTGAACCGATGGGAACCTGTCCGACGTATCAACGTATCGGCCTCGCTCGCGAAGCCCTAGTTGAAGTGCTTCAGCGTCTCCACGAGTTAGAGGCAGAACGCGTTATTGTGGGTACAAGTGCTGCCAATGCCCGCTCTCTGCCACTGTATCAATCCGTCGGTTTCGAGCTTCATCACCGAAAATGCACCTACCAGTACACGTCTACATAGATTCAACGCATTCTGCATAATTTTGTTCAGGAAAAATAGCCACTGAACTCTCCATGTGGTAGGAGTGACTGATATGTTGATCGGCTACGTAAGCGACGAGCAGGATATTGCCATCCACGACGCAGTAGTAACCTTCGAGGGCCCCGGCGGCACGGTGACAACACGCTCGGATGCAACTGGTGGCCTCTATGCCGAACTGCCCCCTGGTCAATATCGTGTGACCCTGGCCCGGGATGGGTATGGTGGAAAACGAGTCGAAGTCGATGTTCCAGGTGATGGTCCCTATCGCTTTCGCCTGATGAGCGACGGGCTCCTGGGGTATGCCTGGCCCAAGTGGGTTCGCTCGGGGGATGCGTCTGAGTTCCGCATCCACGCCACAGAGCCATATCGGCTTGATCTGTGGCGCTATGGGTACGAGAAAGAGTTAATCCGCAATCTTGGATGGTACGACGATCATGGCCCTCGCGTTACCCTACAGATCCTCCCCGATGGTGACTTCACACAGACAGGCGTCCAGTGGAATCGGATCGGCTACGGATCGCGCTGGCACCAACAGCGAGTGATGGCACCGGCGCGTTCCGGTCTCTACTATTTTCATGTGCAAACACAGAGCGGCCTCTTTTTTTCTTTCCCCTGGATTGTGATGCCCACCACGCCACAGGCCGAGATTGCTGTCCTGACCTCAAACTGCACGTGGAACGCCTACAACGATTTCGGCGGACGCAGCAACTACGTCAACCAGGACGGTCTTACACAACAGCCGGTAGTCAACGCCCGACAGGAGTTGAAACGCTTCACCCAGCCGGGCGTCTGGCCCTTCGATGTGACAGCGCCACCCCTCTCTTTTGACCGCCCTGAACGCTTCAACTGTGTGCCTGAAGATGCACAGATCACAGACCCGGTGGCAGGTCGTCTGGAATCGGCGATGGCCCCAGCCGAATGGCGGCTTTTGGGCTGGCTCGAACGTGAGAAATTCACCTACGATCTCTATTCAGAGACGGAATTACATTTTGGCCGTATTCCTCTGGACGACTACAAAGTACTCATTCTGAATACCCATCCTGAGTATTGGTCGCCCGAAATGTACCGCCAAGTGAAGGCATGGGTCTACGAGCGTGGTGGCAAACTTCTCTATCTGGGTGGCTGCGGCCTGTTGGCCGAATTTGAGATGGCCGACGAATACACCATGATCTGCCGTCAAGAGGAGAAATGGGAACTGCGCCAGGATCCGGCTGCCACGCTGCTTGGCGTGGAGTACACCCACTCTGGTTATCAATCGGGCGCGCCCTACCGTGTTATCGACGACAGCCACTGGGTCTTTGACGGCACTGGTCTCCAGCAGGGTGACCTCTTTGGACACAACAGCTTGCATGAACGCTGCCCAGGTGGGGCGTCCGGCCATGAGCTGGACAAGATCCTGCCCCATTCGCCGGGCAACATCTGTCACCTGGCCAAAGGCATCAATCCAGATGATACAGGCGCCGATCTGGCCTACTTCGAGACAGACGGTGGCGGCGCTGTCTTTGCCGCCGGATCGCTCTGTTGGACGCTTTCCATCATCGTAGACGACGGCGTCAGCCGTATCACCAAAAACGTCTTACAACGTTTTCTCTCCTGAGTTTTCTCTCCTGGCCCACCCCATAGGAGCACACAATGCGAATCGGCTATGTAAGTGACGAGCGGTATGTGGCAGTTGCAGATGCCTTGTTGGAGTTTCAGCGCGGGGACAAAACGGAGGCCGTGGTACGTTCGACGCCGCGTGGCGCTGTTGATGCGGAACTTCCCCCCGGAGAATACCGGGTGACCCTGGTCAAAGACGGCTTTGGCTCAAAGAGTGTTGAGATGACGGTTGGTGACGATCAACCTCCCTATCACTTTCGGTTACTGTCGGACACGCTGTTGGGCTATGTCTGGCCGCGGGCGGTGCGTTCCGGTGAGCGTTCTGAGTTTCGTGTCCATTCGCCGGAACCCTATCGGCTTAGCCTCTGGCGTTATGGATGGCAGCGTGAGTTTGTGAAGTTACTCGGTTGGTTTGATGAGCATGGTCCTCGGGCTGTGATGCAGATTACCCCGGACGGCGACTACACCCAAACCGGTGTGCAGTGGAACAAGACCGGCTACGCCAGCCCCCACCACACACAGTTTGTCACCGGCCCTGAGCGGTCGGGTCTCTACTATCTCCATGCCAAGGGCGAAAAATCGGGCGAGTTCTTTTCTTTCCCGTGGATTGTCTCCCCTGCGCAACCCAGCGCGCCCATTGCCGTGCTGGCTTCTACAAATACCTGGCTGGCCTACAACAACTTCGGCGGTCGTAGCAATTACATTAACGCCCATCAATTGCCCGATGAACCCGTTGTGAATGCCCGTCAGGATCTGATTCGTTACACCATGGCCGGTTCTTTCAATGTGTGGGGATTTCAAGATGATACGTACTTGCCCCTCTCCTTCGAACGGCCTGAACCGGGCAACGTCGTGCGCGAGGACGAGGAAGTCACCGATCCGATTGAAGGACGCCTGCCCTGTGGCATGGCGCCCGCTGAGTGGCGCCTGCTGGGGTGGCTGGAGCGTGAAGGCTTCGCCTATGACTACTACTCAGAGTGGCAG
>WGMT01000075.1 GCA_016124945.1 bacterium
GATGCTATGGTTGTTGTGGACATGAAGGGCCTCCTGTTCATGGTTTTGTTTTGTCGCTTAACCACTGTACAGTCCCCTTCATGTCTTCTCTTGTTAACGTGCTTTCATTTCCACCCCAAAGGGGTGTCTAACTCCTCACGTGATACGTGATACGTGATACGTAACCCAGAACGAGATCGCCCCGCAGGTGCGACATCTTACTCTACGCATTACGCATTACGAATTACGAGTTACGCATCATTCATTCCTTCATCAACCATCTACGCACTACCCGGAGTTTCCCGTGTTCCTACGACTCGAAAATTTGAGCAAACTCTTTGTGTCGCGCGAGGGTGGCGCGGCGGTACGCGCGGTGGACGATGTGAATTTGGTGATTGAGAAGGGGGAATTTGTCACCTTGCTGGGGCCTTCGGGCTGTGGCAAGACGACGACGCTGCGCCTGATTGCGGGCTTTGAGTTTCCCAGCGAAGGACGGATTGTCCTCGACGGGCAGGAGATCAACGAGCAGCCGCCAAACCAGCGCGACATGGCGATGGTCTTTCAGAGCTATGCCATCTTCCCCCATTTGAGCGTCTTTGAGAACATTGCCTACGGCTTGCGCATCAAAAAAATCGGCGGCGCAGCGTTGCGCAAACAGGTGGGCACCGCCCTTGATTTAACTGAGCTTACCGGCCTGGAAAATCGCCAGCCGAACCAACTCAGCGGCGGACAGCAGCAACGTGTCGCCCTGGCGCGTGCCCTGGTGATGCAGCCGAAGGTGCTCCTCTTCGACGAGCCGTTGAGTAACCTCGACGCCAAGTTGCGTGTACAAATGCGCAGCGAGATCCGGCGCATTCAGCAGAGTCTGGGCATTACCAGCGTCTACGTCACCCACGACCAGGACGAAGCGATGGTCCTCTCAGACAAGATTGTGGTGATGAGCCAGGGGCGCATTCAGCAGGCCGACAGCGCCCCCAACATCTACCGCCGCCCAGCCACCCGCTTTGTGGCCGATTTCATCGGGCGCGCCAACTTTTTGCCGGTGACCGTAGAAGGCCGCGATGCCGGCCGCTGGGTGGTGCGGCTGGGCGATGTGACGACCACGGCGCCGATCAGCCCCAACTTTTCGCCCAAACCGGGTGACGCCGGGCTACTCCTAGTGCGCCCCGAATCGATCCGCCTCAGTCGCGAGCGCCACCACGACCGTCCTACGCTGCAAGGGACGGTGGAACGGACGTCCTATCTCGGTTCGCTGGCCGAATACGATGTAGACGTCAACGGCCGGCGCCTCGCCGCCGTTCAATACGATCCCGGCATTGAGGATCTTTACACGGTGGGGGCTGAGATTTACCTAGAATTGATCGCGGAGAATCTATACTTACTACCAACCGATTGACGATTTACGATTGTCAATCGTAAATCGTAAATTCCCCCTCGTCGCCCTCTTCCAACTCACGCCACAACACCCAACTCCCGCTGCGCTTCTGCTTCTTTGGGGCGCGGTCATAACCGTAAATCGTCAATCGTCAATCGTAAATTCCTCATTCGCCAGCCGAAATGCCACACAGCGACGAGGAAGACGAGTCCTGGCGCGAGGTAGATGGGGGCGAATCCCCACAGCGCCACCAGGGGCAGCGCCAGGAGCGGGCCGAGCGCCGATCCGCCGTCAGAGAGGGTGGCGTAGACGCCGATGAAGTGGGGCGGCGAAGGCGCACGTAGCGCCACCTGATTGGCGGCAGCGTCCAGGGTGACGTTGACGCCGGTACTGAGCACGAGGACAAGTAGAAAGGCCAGCGGCGCCAGCCAGCCGTCGAGCACCAACGCCAGGGTCAACGCCGCCACCAAGATCGTGAGCAGCGTTCCTGCCACAAGGAGTTGACCATAGCGGTCGGCAATGGCCCCCACCAGCGGCCCTACAGCCAGATCCGAGAGCCAGCGGGTGGCCAGCACTGCACCCGCCACCATCCCCACACCCAGGCCCAGTGGATTGTCCCCTTGTAGTTGCGCAGCGAGGAAGATCGACGCTGTCGCCACGAGGATGGCGTCGAAAAATGGCTTAATGGCGCCGATGAGCACCATTTCGCGCTGCACACCGTCGGTCATGGCAGCGCGCCAGCCTTCTGCAAAGCCATGCCAGCCGGCCGCCGATTTCGACTGTACGTGCGCCGCTGTCGGCCAGCGGATGGTTAACGCGATGGGGATGGCAAGCAGTGTCAGCCCGGTGATTACCAGCGCGGTAGATTGGTAACCATAGCGATCAAAGAGGAATCCGCCCAGGAGCACACTGATGGCACTGCCCAGGCGGATAATGCCCCACAGTAGCCCCATCAAGCGCCCTGTGCGTGTCGGTCCACCCGTCCACACGGCCTGGTAACCGCCCTGGCGCAGACTCGACCAGGCAATGCCCCAACCCAATCGCGCCAGCACAAAGACGGCAAAGCCCCAGTTCAGCCCGTAGACCAACGTGGTCAGCGTCCCCAGCAGCGTGGCCGCCAGGAAGGGTCCGCGCGGGCCGAAGCGAGCGAAGAGTGAACTGATCCACGTGTTCGAGATCAGGCGCACCAGGCGGTTTGCGCTCAGCAACAGCCCCACCTGCTGTGGTGAAAAAGCCAGCGCGCCCGCGGCCAGGGGCAAAATCCCATAGAGCAGCGAGTCTCCCATAATCGAAAAAGCCACCACCGTCGACACCTGCACCACCAGCCGTAGAGGGCGCGTGTCATTTGCGGAGGAAGAAGGTTGTGTGTTGATGGGGATGTCTCCAGGAGGGGGTGGGGATTTTTGATTGACGATTGACGATTGACGATTGTCTGGTTAAGGAAGCAAAACCGTAATTGGCTACGGGTATCGTTAACCGCATAACCAACCCACAGACCAATCATAAACGCTACGAGACAATCGTAAATCGTCAATCAAAAATCGTAAATTCTCTTTATCCGCCGATTTGCTGCTTCACCGTGCGCAGGAGCGTGTCGGCGCGTAGATCGGGGAGGTTGTAGCAGACGCCGCCCATAGAGTCGGCGAGGGCGTGGGCCAGGCCACGGTCGAAAGCGGCGTGCTCCATGTTGATGACGATGGAGCGCACATCTTTGTCCTGGGCGAAGAGATCGGCCATGCGTGTGGCCTCTTCTTGGGCGGGCATGCCGGTCATGCTGACATTGCCGGCGCCGTCGGTGAGTATAATCACCAACGGGCGGATCTCAGGGTCACGGCGTTGGGCCGCTTCCACCAATTGCCAGGCGGCGAAGAGACCACTGCTCAATGGCGTTTTGCCACCGACGGGCAGATTCTTGAGCGCCTTCTCGGCCAGATCCACGCTGTTGGTGGGTGGCAAGACGACACGGGCCTTGTCGCGCTGGAAGACAACCAACCCCACCTGATCGCGGCGTTGATAGGCGTCGATAAGGAGGCTGAAGATGGCGCCCTTGGTGGCTTCCATGCGCTCACTGGCCGCCATCGACCAGCTTGCGTCCACCACAAAGAGGATAAGGTTGCCGGTACGGCGCACACGGACCTTGCGCTGCAAGTCTGTCATGCGCAGTTTGAGCGCCATGTCGTTCTCTTCCGTCTCCGCGCGTTGACGTTGGAAGGGCGCGGCGGCGCGCAACGTAGCATCGAAGGCGATGTCGTCGGTCTTGTTGCCGGCGGGGCGCGCCTTGATGTAGCGGCCACGCTTGCGATCGGTGCGACTGTACGAGCGTTTGCCCGTCTGCTCGCGGGTCACCTTGTCCAGCGGGGTGTCGATGCGCTTGGTCTCGAAGATTTCGCCGACCTGCACCGGCTTGCGCCCGCCTTTGTCGTCGCCCGAAGACTTACTCGATTGTGGGGCGGCGTCTGGCTCGGCCATGCCACCCTCGCCACTTTCGGGCGATGAACTCATCTCTGAGTCATCGCCCTCGTCACTTTTTTTTCCGCGGAAGTAGCGCTGCCTTCAGCCTCTTCCTGAGCATCGCTCTCTTCGGCGTTCTGCTCGGCCTCGGCCCGTGCCTGACGCATATTTGAGGCCAATTGTTCGGGCTGCAAGGCGGCATCTTGGAAGGGCTGCTTCTTCATGCGGTGAGGCAGCGCCAATTCCGCCGCCATCAGGATGTCGCGATCGGTGATGTAGGTACGGCCTTCAAAGGCGGCCTGGGCGCGCGCCGTCTTGAGGATCACAATATCGGCGCGGTGACCGTCCACCTTGAAGCTGGCGGTGAGGGCGGCAATGGTGTAGAGATCTTTGTCGTTGTAGGTGACCTCGTCGTAGAGCCGACGCGCCGCCTGGATGCGCTCGCCCATCTGGTATTCGGCTTCGGCAAAGTCGGCGGTGAAGCGTTCGGGATCCTGCTCGAAACGGGTGCGACGGCGCAGAATCTCGACACGATCCTTGGGCAAGTCAATGCCGACCACGTCGACGGCGTGGGCGAATCGATCGAGCAACTGCGGGCGCAGGTCGCCTTCTTCGGGGTTCATCGAACCGACGAGGACAAAGCGGGCCGGATGCTGCACGCTGATGCCTTCACGTTCCACCACGTTGACGCCCATCGCCGCGCTGTCCAACAACAGATCAACAACGTGATCATCGAGCAGGTTGACTTCGTCGACATAGAGGACGCCACGGTTGGCGGCAGCCAGGACGCCCGGCTCAAAGTGACGTTCACCGCGCTGGATGGCCTTTTCAATGTCCAATGTCCCGACGACGCGGTCCTCGGTGGCGCTGACAGGCAGGTCAACAAAAGGGGTGGGGCGCATGCTGGTGGGCAGTTCACCAGTCTGGCGCGCAAGCTGACAGGTGCTGCACAGGCCGGCAGGCGATTCGGGGCGGCAGGCAAAGGGGCAGCCGTCCACTGCTTCGATGGCGGGCAACTGCGCCGCCAATCCACGGGCGGCGGTGGACTTGGCCGTGCCACGTTCCCCGCGAATCAAAACGCCGCCGATCAACGGGTGAACCGCGTTCAAGAGGAGCGCGCGCTTCATGCGTTCCTGGCCTACGATGGCTGAAAATGGATAAGTGACTCGCATTCACTGGCTTCCTTTGATCTAATGGCGAACCGTTGGGCAAGGTGCAAACCGGGTGTAATACGGGCTGGACACTCTACTGGCCGGGAAATGTGCAGAATGTCAGAAGTTCGTCAGATGGACAAGAGGTAGTTTGCAACAAAACCGATAGAGTATTGATTAAACAATTATAAACGACACCCAATACCAGGACAAACCTTTGGCCCATTGGGGCGCATCGGTGTATGATCACCCACCGGATCGTACACATATTTGGGTTGAGTTCGAGAATTTGTCTTTAGTCGCGAAACTTTCCGGTCTTTGCTGCGTAGTGCATCACAGCGGAGCCGCAGTCACAGAAGGTACGATTCCATGACAGACCACGAACAGCTTTGGCTTGAAGCAGCCAGGGCCGGCGATCGAAAAGCATTTGGGCAACTGGTTGAAGCGTATCAACGACCTGTCTTCAATCTCACCTATCGTATGTTGGGCGACGCCGAAGAGGCTGCCGACGCCACGCAAGAAGCCTTCTTGCGCGCCTACACCCGGCTGCATCAGTATGACCCTGAGCACAAGTTCAGCACATGGCTTTTCTCGATTGCCAATCACCATTGTATTGATCGGCTGCGCAAACGTCGCGCCACGGTGGTGCCTATTGACGACACGCCCCTGGTCTTCACCCTGGAAAGTGAGACGCCACGGCCAGATGAGCAGTTGCTGGCCAAGGAGCGTTCGAAAGAGTTGCAGGCATTGCTGGAGGAGTTAGAGCCCGACTATCGCACACCGTTGATCTTGCGCTACTGGCATGAATATAGCTACCAGGAGATCGCCGACACCATGCAGATCAGCCTGGCGGCGGTAAAGAGCCGACTCTTTCGGGCGCGCCAGAAATTGGCCGACTGCTATGAGCAATCGCAGGCAACGGCCCTCCTGGCGGAAAAGAGCGTACCCGCAAGAGTGAGATCGGGCGAGCGCAGCCCATCGATGATGTTCCAACTTTCTGCGCTGCTCAATTCCTAGAATACCCTGCTTGAGATGCCTTCTTGAGCAATCATGATGATAAAATTTAGATTGTAGTAAGATCTTATGAAGCAAGATCCGATGAAGCAAGATCCGATGATGCAAGATCCGATGATGCAAGATCGAGAAGTGAGGTTAGGATGAGCGGAATTACCTTGAACCCCATTATGAAGCAGACGTCGCCCAATCGAGAAGAAGCCCACGAAGAGTACGGCTGGTTGATGTCGTTGGCGCTTGACCACTTGCTCGACGACGACGAAGAGCGGGATCTCCACGTCCACCTGGCTAGTTGTGAACCATGTAGCCAACAGTGGCAACGCTGGCAGCGCGTCGATCAACAATTCACAATGCCGCCCATCCTCATGCCGCCGGTGGATCTGGCAGCGCAGGTTGAAGCACGCATCAATACCACAGAACAGCGCCGCGAGTTTCGTGTGGGGGTGCTTTTGGCATTTCTCACCGTATTTCTTTGGATTGTGGGCTTTGCCGGTGTTGGCGTGGTGGTGGGCTTTTTGCTCTTTAACCAGATTGGTTCTCTTAGCGAGATCTTTCACTCGCTGGCCTTTATGTGGACCACGCTCGTGGTGATCTTCCAGTCGATTGGCCGAGCAACGATGGGGTTGATCGACAATCCATCTGCGCTGGGTGTAATGTTTGGTTACGTGACGCTGGCAGTGGCAGCCCTTGCCGGTTGGACACAATTTTTACGCCGTACCACACGACCCTTTGATTCACAATCACTGGTATAATTTTCGTTGATGGACTCGCATCTCCGCACGAAAGGCACGTATGATGAAGCATTTATCAAATAATAAAGTTTGGCTGGCCAGTGTGGGTATCGTCACCCTCCTGACACTGGCAGTTCTCTTCAGCGGCAGCGCCGAACGGGCCGCGGCGGCTGAAATGGCAAATGACCTTGCCGACCCGATAATCACTGACCGGATTGCCGTTGCATTGTTCGATCAGCAGATCTTCAACGAAGATTTCACTGTGGAATCAGGCGAAGTGGTTGATGAAAGTGTCACCGTCTTTCGTGGTGATGTAGAGATCGAAGAAGATGGCACTGTCAACGGCGATCTTTCTGTCTTTAGCGGAGACGTACAGATTGCGGGGACATTGAACGGTGATCTCGCCGTGATCGGCGGCGATGTGGAACTCGACGACACGGCGCGCATCACCGGCGACGTGAGTGTGGTGGGCGGCAACCTGGATCGCGCCGATGGCGCCTTCATCGGCGGCAACTTTGTGGGCGGTCCTCGTGGAGATTTTGGGAATTTTGAAGGCAGCCCTAACATCGAAGTACGCCCCGAAGTACAGGTGCGCTCCCCCGAAGTGCGTGTTGAGCGTGAACGCCCCTACATTTTGAGCTTCTTCTTTCGCCTGTTGCAGTCGATTTTGTGGACTCTGCTGATTACAGGCTTGGTTGTGCTCTTGAGCTGGCTCTTCCCCCGTCAACTAGCCGATGTCCGCAAGACGGGCGAAGAGCAACCGGCGCTGAGCTTTGCCGTGGGTTTGGTAACGGCGCTGGCGGTGTTGCTGGTTGGTGCAATCCTCGCCATCACTGTTTGTCTCCTACCCTTCTCGGTCTTGCTGTGGGCGCTGTTGGCTCTGGTGACGTTGGTAGGCTGGGCGGTATTGTCGGCATGGTTGGGTGAGCAGATTCAGTCTTCATTGGGTACCCGCTTGGGCAGAGAGACACACCCGCTTATCTTGATTACATTGGGTGCACTGATGTTGACAGGCGCGACATTCTTTGCCTGGAGTGTATTGCCTTGCCTAGGTTGGATCGTGGCGGTTTTGCTTGGTTCGACCGGCAACGGTGCTGTCCTTGTGCATTTGGCGCGGCGCAGCAACCTGACCGGCGGCGGTACAAGCACAGCCCCCTCCCCCAACAGTGGACCTTCCGGGGTTGTGGTCCGTGATTCGAGCCAACCAGTGGCAACAGGACCAGTGGCAACAGATACCCCGGCAGCGGCTGATGCCCCAAAGCAGCAGCCTTACGCTGAAGAACGCTTCGCAACTGAGGCGCCTGCCCAAGACCAAGAGACCACAGCGGAACCCATCGCAGCGGAAGCGCCTACCCAGTTAGTCACCGGCGATGAATTGGGCTTAAGCGACGAGGAACGTCATCAACTACGTGAAGGCGCCGGCATCGAAACGTCATCAGAGTCGGAAACAACGACGACAGAGACGGCGTCCCCCGAACTGCCCCCGGTGGGACCGCCCCAAAGTGGCAACGTCCCCGATGATTTCACCAAGATCCGAGGCATCGGCCCGGCCTTTAGTCGACGTTTGGTCGAAGCGGGGGTTATCACTTACAGCCAGTTGGCAACGATGACAGCCGATCAGATTGCAGAGATTGTGGGCTGGCCACCTGAACGAGTGGTACGCGATCAATTGCGTGAGCAGGCAGCGATTTTGGCAGGCGGCGAATAGCAGAATGGTAGTTGGCAGGTGGCAGGTCAATGTCATTAAGTTATGCGACCAGTCCTCGAATATCCGCGACGTGAGCACGTCCTCGTGCGGGTCTAACACCGGACCCGCATGAGGACGTGCTCACGTCGCGCTTAACTTAATGATATTGGGTGGCAGGTAGCAACGGATAGACACTGTTGCTACCTGCCATTTTGGTTTCATACGGGCCTTTTTGGGTTGTGCTTTTGGTGCGTATCGAACAGTGCCAGGCACAGGACAGTAAATCAAGCATTATCGCTTGTGTACTTGGCCCGTGCCTGGCACTGTTCGATACGCAATGGACCCTCTTGTACATTACTTGCACGAACACACTATGTCGTGTATCCTGTTCTTGTGCAATTCCTTTGCACCGCCGCGTTTCATCGATACCCTACACCATGCCACATCGCGGACGCCTGTGATTGCTACTGGAGACCAGGGAGAAAGTCCGTGGCTTGCTCACTTGCGCAGGTTACCCAGCTAACCTGCCCATCATGTTCTGTTGATTTTGTCACCGAACTCTGGATTATCATTGATACAGACGAGCGTGGAGACCTCTACGCTGCGCTAGCCGATGATTCAATCCATGATGTGCTCTGTCCTCATTGTGGGCATGTAGGGCGCGTGGATGCACCCCTGCTTGTCTGCCACACGGTGCTGCCCACCGCCGATCGGTTGAATCGCGCAGGGCCGATCTATACAAAACCTGTACGGCGGCTCTTTTTCTTTCCACCGTTGAATCAGGCAGGCGTCTCGGATGAAGCCATTGCCGTGTCTCTGCTTAACGTGCTACGCGACCGGCTCGGTGAAGAGTGGAAGGCATTTGCCAGGACAAAGCTGGTTTCTGTACCACGTCCGCTATTGGCACTGGCCATTGCCGATGACCCTGAAGCCGGATTGGCAAGGATCCGCGGCAAAGTGGCGGTACAACTGGCGCAACTCAAGTGGGAAAAGACGAAGGGCCAGCAGAATACAAGCAACCGGATTACCCACTGATCGAGCCAGGGTAACGCTTCGGCTAGTCAATTCGGCCCCAATTTTGTGCCTCTTAAGCCGCAGCGGACTTGCTCCGTCTGCTGCGGCTTCATAATAGATTGCTTACCTCAGATATTCCTCTGATTGGGAACCTATTGGTCTCCTGCTTCGTTCGGAATTTGCGTACGTCCCCGTACATTCCACGTGCTTCTCTCTTGGTTCTTAGAATAGAAAGACCGCCCACAATGACCCGGAAACTTCTCTGGATCGTGCCGCTGCTATGGTTGCTGGCGGCATGCACCGAAGGCACGCTGGTTTTGCCTTCTCCGCTACAGTCGCCACTGGCTCTGCCGACACCTCTTGTTGCCACTGATGATGCCATTGCCACTGATGATACCGTTGCAACTGAAGATACCGCCGCAACTGAAGATACCGCCGCAACTGAAGACGCCATTGTGACCGACAGCAGGATTGAAGACCGGGTATTTGAGACCGTCGCCGATCTTTCCACTTACCTATATTCTGGGCCGGCACGATTTTACGAGGAAGTTGGCACCGTCTTCCCCGGCAAAGCACTGCGCCTGACCGGTCAGGACGCCGCAGGCGATTGGTATCGCATTGACGACGGCACGTGGATCAACGCCCTTGCCGTACGTGGAAGGCCTGAGTTGGGCGTGGTCAGCGAGATCACAGGGCGGGTGGTGGCGCAAGTGACCGAGGTGTTGGACGGCGACACGTTCGTGGTCAATTTCAATGCGCGTGCGTACGAGATACGTTTGCTCTTGAGTGTAGCACCACAAGTGGAGCAGGCCTTCGGTGTGGAAGCCTACGAGTGGACACGCGACCGGCTCACGGGGCAGTCAGTGCTACTAGAATCGGATCTCATTGAAAGTGACGCCTACGGGCGCCTGCTTCGCTACGTCTACCTGACCGACGATGGAACGATGATCAATGAGGAGCTTTTGCGCGAGGGGTTGGCGCAGGTGGCTGTCTTTCGGCCTGCGGATCGCTATGTGGATCAACTACGCCGCGCCCAAGCAGAGGCCGAAGTTGCGGGGCGTGGTCTCTGGTCAGCCGACGCTGTCCCCTACCGTGAGGACCGTTCCGGTTGCACCTACACGGTCCAACCCGGTGAAACGCTCCAGGTGATCGCCCGCCGCTTTGGCATCCTCACCGATGCGTTGGCAACGGCCAACAATGTGGAAAACCCCAACCTTATGCCTAGCGGTGCGGTGCTGGTGATTCCAGGATGTGGGGAAGCGGAATGAATATTGAATGATGAATGGGGCGACGTGAACGGCTGTGTGATTGGCCGATCCATGTTCGCCCCATTCATCATTCATCGATTTTAGACTTCGCGCAAGTGCTCTCGCACAAGCAACGCCGCGGTTGCACCTTCACCGGTAGCGCTGGCCACCTGTTTCGTGCTGCCGCGGCGCACGTCCCCTGCGGCGAAGACGCCGGGGATGCTGGTTTCAAGCAGGCCTGGATCGCGCTCCCCAAAACCGTCTGGTCGGTCGCCGTCGTGGACAAGGTCATGGCCGGTGATGATAAAGCCCCACTTGTCGGTGCGAATATCGCTGCCGTCAAGGAAACGGGTGTTGGGGTTCAGGCCGATGAAAATGAACGCGCCGTCCACGGCCAGTTCGCTCTCTTTGCCGCTGAGGCTGTTGAGCGTCTTGATCCGGTTAAGCTTTGACTTCGCCCCGTCGAACCCCTGTACTTCGGTGTTCCACATGACTTCAATCTTGGGATCAGCCAACACATTCTCTTGAATGACTTTGCTGGCCTTAAAGTGATCGCCCCGCACCAGGATCGTCACCCGGTCGGCGAATTTGGTGAGCAGCAGGCTCTCTTCCGCCGCACTGTTGCCGCCACCCACCACAGCCACATGCTTCCCTTTGTAAAATGGACCATCACAGGTGGCGCAGAAATGGACGCCTGCGCCGATGTAGTTGTTCTCGCCCGGCACGTTGAGGCGACGGTAGCTGCTGCCTGTAGCGATGAGCAGTGAACTCGTGCTGTAGTCGTCGCCGGTGGCCGTGCGCACAACGTGATAGTTGTCTTTGCAGTGCAGCCCGATCACGTCCTGAGCCTGGAGGAATTCGACACCGAAGCGTTCGGCCTGACGACGTAGCCGTTCGGCAAACTCAATGCCGGGCACGCCGTCGGGAAAGCCGGGCATATTGTCGAGTTTCTCGGTGCCTGCGGCCTGCCCACCCAGCGCCGCACGCTCAATAACCAGCGTATCAATGCCTTCACGCGCCGCGTAAAGGGCAGCCGTCAGCCCTGCCGGCCCACCGCCGACAACAACGAAGGGGTAGTGGGTGCGGGTGGCCGTGGTCTTCAGGCCCAATTTGGCGGCCAGAGCGGCGTTAGAGGGTTCCACCAGAAATGAATCGTCCTCAAAGAGGATCAACGGGATGATGCGTTTGCCCTCGTTCTTGGCGATTACAAACTGTTCGGCGTCTTCGTCCTCTTCAATGTCGATCCAGTTGTAGGGGATCTGGTGCTCACCGAGAAACTGCTTGCTGCGCCGACAATCGGGGCACCAATAGGCACCGTAGACGGTAATTGTGGGTTTCGACATAAAGGAGCTCCGGTTTTGGGGTAAAGGTATTGTCAATTGATAAGCGCTACTGTACCATGGATGCCATTGTTTGCAGCGTGTCCGTCCTCACACAACTCGACCAGCCAAGACACCGATAGAGAGAGATTATGCCATCCTTGGAAACACAAATTGAAGGCTACGCCCGGCTCATCCTCAGCCAGGGCGTCAACCTACAGCCCGGTCAGGCGCTATCGATCCGAGCGGAATTGGTTCATCGCGACTTTGTTCGCCTGCTCAGCCACACCGCCTACAGCATGGGCGCTCGCTACGTGGAGATCGACTGGCAAGATCCTGTGTTAGACCGTATCCGCGCCAAGACAAGCGCGCCCGAGCATCTGTCCTACGCGCCTGACTATCTCGTCCACCGCGGCGAGGATCGGCTTCACAGCGGCTGGGCTTCGATCAGCATCACCGGGCGCGAAGATCCAGATGTCTTCGAAGGGGTGGACGCCGCGGCGATGCAGCAGATGTATGCATCGTTCCGGGCCAAGTTACGCGGCTACTACAAAGGTGTCATGGCCAACCAGATCGCCTGGTGCGTCTGCGCTGCGCCGACGCCCGCCTGGGCGCAGCAGGTCTTCCCAGACGCGGACCCTGCCGAGGCAGAAACGATGCTGTGGGCCACCATCCTCGCCGCCGCCCGCGCCGATCAGGACGATCCCATCGCGGCATGGCAGGCGCACCAGCAGAAGATGGGCGCGGTTGCCGCATACCTGAACCACAACGACGTGCGCACCCTCCACTTTGTAGATGATGTCCTAGACGAGGAGGGCAAGCCCCGCACCAACTTGACCATCGGCCTCACCGACAAGCCACTCTGGCTGGCCGGCGGTTCGAAGACGGCAACCGGCATCGACTTTTCGCCCAATATCCCTACCGAAGAGACCTTTTCCACACCGCATCGCCTGCGCACCGAGGGTTGGGTACGCACCTCTATGCCCTTCTTCACACTGGAGCAGAAGGTGGAAGACGCCTACTTCCGTTTTGAAGAGGGCAAGCTGGTGGCATTCCACGCCGCCACCAACGAAGCGGTGCTGACCCAATTCTTCGATGTGCCAGGTACACGCTACTTGGGCGAGATCGCCCTGGTCGACGTCAATTCGCCCATCTACCGCAGTGGGATCCTCTTTTACGATACACTTTTCGACGAGAATGCAGCCTGTCACATTGCGTTCGGTCGAGCATACCCCAACGGATTGCAGGGCGGTACGACGCTGAACGATGACGAATTACTGGCCGCCGGCGTCAACGATTCACCGCTGCACCAGGACATTATGTTCGGTTCACCCACGCTGCACCTCACCGGCGTCTGCGCCGACGGACGGCAGATCCCCATCATGGCACAAGGACGCTACGTCGATGCCATTTTCGACACCGTTTCTGACGCTGGTTTCGCGGAGGAATAAGCAATGGCCATCAATGTGTCAGTCCATATGATCCACGAGCCGATTGGGGATTCCCCGGTGGTGGCACTGCCGACAGGTTACAGCTTTCGCGCCTATCGTCCTGGCGACGAGGCTACGTGGACGGCGATCCAACGGGCCGCCGAACGCCTTTTCGAGATCGAAGACACTCTTTTCCGCCGCGAGTACGGCTACGATGAAGACGTGCTGGCGCAACGCATGGCCTTCGTCGTAGCGCCCAACGGCACAGACGTAGCCACGATCACAGCGTGGTGGAAAGAGGAGTGGCAGGGCCGCGGCCCGTGGGGACAGATCCATTGGGTGGCAGTGCGTCCCGATCACCAGCGGCGTGGCCTGAGCAAACCCATGATGACGTGGGCGATGGAACGGTTGGCAGCGCACTACCCGCGGGCGATGCTGGGCACGTCCACAGCGCGGATGTGGGCACTCAAAGTCTACCTCGACTTCGGCTTCATGCCCGATCCGGCGGAGTTGGAACGCCCCGAGATTGCCGAAGCCTGGCGCAGCGTACAGGAGATCATTCGTCATCCTCGGTTGGGAGAAGGATGATGTCATCCGTCGTCGTCCAAACTAGTCACCTGACCAGCCGCATGCCCAACCGAACGATGGGCAAGTGTGTGGATCGGGAGGACTAGACTGGAAGCAGGTGATATTCTATCGCTCCCCCTTTCGTCACTGGATAAACGATCTTTCCGCTGCGAGGAGGACCACCCATAGAGGAGGTATTGAGATGAAAATCGTTATGAACCGTGGCTTCTGTGATGCGGATCTGTCCTTCTGCGCTCGTTGCTCGGCGGCCTTCTTCCGCAAGCCGCTCGGCACCGATCGCCCCTGTATCGTTTCTATCACAGACGAAGAAGACGAAGACACACTGGAATTTGTGCTCTTGACCGACGGACGTTCACTCTCTTTCACCCTCACCGATGAACTTCAGGAAGGACTGGCGCTTGAGGGATGGGAATTCCTGGCCGACTTTGATCCGGCGTTGATGCGACGGGGTGCGGCCAAACGCTGGAAAGCACTTAGCAAGCTAAGCGCCGAACACGGTTGAGTGAGCGCCACCTGTAAATTCACACCCGCTACCTACTTTGTGCAAGTTTGAAAACCGACAAGCAAACACAGCACAAACAACCCGGTGTCCGAATGGACACCGGGTTGTTGTATTTAGCGATCTTGCGAAAAGAACTTGTTGGTGAATGGTGGATCAGTTGCTGTATTGGTCCACGGCAAAGCTGAGCAGCCCCTTTTCTTCCAACTTTGAAACAGGCACACGGAAGGTCACCTGGATGACGCCCGGGGCGCGCCCGATTTCGATGCCGCCGGTGATGGTGGCGCGGTTCATGACCTCGGGTACGCTCATGTCAAAGAGTGCGGCGGCGCGGGCGAGGCCATTTTCCGTGGCCGAATTCAGATCAGGCCCGGTGCCGACGACGGAGACAGGCAACGACTCTTCGATAGCGTCGACGCCCCATTCTTTGGCAACGGCTTCGGCTTGCGCCTTCTCCGCTGCGCTTAACGGCTGTGCCAGGAAGGGCAAGTCTTCGCGCACGGGCAAAAGGAGAGGACCATCGAGGGCCAGTCCCTTGATCACATGTACCTGCAACGTCACCACGCCGGCCACATCTGCGGTATGACCGGCAATTTCGCCGTCCCCTTGCAGGGCGTGCATGTCGCCGAGGTAGATGCCACCGCCGGGTGTCTTCACCGGGCAGATGAGGATCGCGCCCTCACGCACCGAATCGATGTCCATGTGGCCGTCTGTCTTGTGGATGGCGAGTTCATCGGCGGTGACAGCGTAAGGGTGGGGTGCGCCGATGAGGAAGGAGCCAAAGTCCCCGGCGTTGTGCGAATCGGGCAGCGGACGCGACGGTGTGGTGCCCAGTTGGCCCATGAAGGGACGCAACCGGCCCACCAGCCCCACGAGATCATGGGGGGCGAAGGTTAGGATCGAGTGCTGCACCGAGTTTTCGGGCATGGCGGCGTAGCGGTTGGCATCGTGTGCGATGCATTCGGCGGCCCCCTGTGGCAATGTCACCCCGACCTGGCGATTGGCGTCGAAGGCGATGGTGTAGCCGTTGGTGAAGGCGAAGGGCGAGGCCGGTTTGCCCGTGGCCTTGTAGCGGACGGCATCCTCACCGATCCCTTCGACGTAGGTTTCGGGGTTCAATGTGCCTGTCTCTTCACAGAAGCCTGCAATGTAGGGATCGCCCAGGAAGCGCCCCGCAATGTGGCGATCATTGCCAGACGCAGTGGCCATGCTGGTGATGCGCACACTCTTGATGCGGATGGCAATGGCGTCGCCCACCTCTGCGCCGGCCACAGCCACAGGACGTGTCACTTCGTGGCCACCGCGCAGATCGGGTGTGATCATCGGCCCCCAGCAACCGGGCGCAGTGTTGGCGACGATGTGGCCGCCGTCGCGTACCGGCCCCAGCATTGGCTGATTGGGGTCAAGCATGCCATCGGTGAATTGATCGACGAAGACAGTCTCATGGGCGACGCCGGACGTAGCCGCCTGTACGCCGTTGTGGGTCTGCTGTGTTTGCAGTGTCATCGGTGATGCTCCTCTTGGGTATGATGGTCTACTGAGTTGTAAGGATCCTATCCTCCGGCAACAGGCATCAACAGCGCCACTTCCTGTCCTTCGACAAGGTGAGTGGCCGCTGTGCAATGGCTACCCGCGAGGACGGGGACAGCATAGTTCAGTGCATTAGTGATCTCGGGATACTGCACACGAAGATGGTTTACCAAATCGCCGATGGTGGCATTGGGGGCAATCTCAACCGTCAACCGCGCTCGACCAAGAGATCGACTTAACGGCCCATTGACGCGTACATGAATCTGCATCGAGAATCTCCTTGGCACAAGAGACGAACAGATGGGATGGATCAACAGGTATCACAATGGGGGGATGGATCGAAAAGACGATTATACGCGTTGTGGCGAGCGACGGATGGCGAGGGTGCATACAATTTTGTGAGAAACGTGAAGGCTACACAACAAAAAACCTGCCAGTCGCTCACGCAACCGGCAGGTTTCATCGAACGCAACGCAATCAGCTTGCCAGTTGTTTGGTCTGCAAGTTGGCGAGCCCAAGCTCAGCGGCGCGCAACACGGCATGGGTACGGTTCTCGGCTTCGAGTTTGTTCATTATGTTAGATACGTGCACACTGGCTGTGCTGACACGAATGCCCAATTGATCCGAGATTTCGCTGTTCGAATGTCCCTGGCTTAGGAGACGCAACACCTGCAGTTCGCGTGGCGTCAGCATGATGGGGGTCTCGTTTTTGCCATTGTCTGCCTTGAAGTAGGAGATCAGCGAAGACAGGTAAAGTTGGCTGCTCAATAGTTTACGCCCACGTGCGATTTGCGAGAGCGAGATCAAGAGATCCTGGAGATTCGTGTCTTTGCGGAAGTAGCCTTCGGGGTTGGACATGAGGATTTCGGCCAGCAGCTCGGGTGCTTCTCGCTCCGTCCAATACGCAATGCGCACATGCGGCGCATAAGACTTGAAGACCTTGCTCACGGCTGTGGGCGACAGTGTGTCTTCACCCAGGATGTTTGCATCCAAAAGAATGACATCAGGCGACTGGACATGGCAAGCTTCCACGGCGGCAGCAAAGTTGCGCACAACGGCAACAAGCTCCCAGTCATCATGAGAAGATAGGAACGTCTCAATGCCTAGTTTGATGAAGTCATTGGTCTCAACAATTAAAAGTTTCACACGCGTCTGACGCAACATAACGCCGACCTCCTGGTTCAGAAAAATGAGTAGACCTGTGTGCATGTGCCACGATCGAAGGTCGGACGGCACAGAACCAGTATAGGCCAAAATAGGCTAAGCATTACCTGATTCACGAGTTATTGTAGCAGGAAAGCGCCTATAAAGCGCCTATAGATCGCTTATTCCCCCTCCTATTTTCATTACTTATTGCCCGATTATCCCTTAGGGAATTCGACAGAAATAAACCTGTGAAAAAGTAACCCACAAAGGTTAAGCGGCAGGCCGCTTAGCAAAACAGCATTTTCCAGACGTTCTTAATAGCTGTTGTAATGAATTTATCCTAGAAAATAAGTAAGCAATTCATTAAGCAAGACTAATCAGCAAGTAAATCAATAAACCCTGAATGAGGCAGTGCAATGCTTCGTATTCGTGCTCTCGGCATGTTTGAAGTGACAGACGACGGTGTCTCATTAACAGCACAGCTAAGCGCTACCCAGAAGGCACTCATTACCTATTTGGGATGGACGGGCTGTATACAGGAACGGAGTCATCTGGCCGAATTGCTGTGGCCGGAGCGGTCCGCAGCCCGTTCGCTGTCGAACCTACGCACCGTTCTCTCACAGCTTCGCAAAGTGTTGGGCCCCAATCTGCGCACGACACATACTGGTGTCGCGTTGGACATGGGCGAAAATCTGTGGTTCGACGCGGCCATCGTGCGCCAGACACTTGACGCTGTCCCCCTAAACCGAGACGAAGTTTGCCTGGCATTGCCCCACCTTTCTCAGATGGAGTCGGCCCTTTCGCTCTACACAGGGACACTACTGGATGGTTTTCCACATGTAGAAAGCCTGCATTGGGAAGAGTGGCTCGATGAACAGCGCCGTTTACTTGAAAGACGAATTATTTCGGCGTTTATGCAGTTGGGGAAACATTACTATGCGCAAGAAAAGTTTGCACATGCAGCCCACTTCTTTACACGTCTCACTCAGTTGTCTCCCTACGACGAAGAGGCGTATGGCCAATTGCTGTTTGCGTTGACGCTGGCAGGCCAACCAGGTCATGCACTCAACGTCTACGATCGATACTGTATGATGCTCGAACAGGATTTTGGGGAACTGAGCTCAGGCGAAGCATTGGCCACATTGGCGCAACGCATCCGTAACGGCGAAATTCGTCCAGCGTGTCGTGAGTGGAACGAACCGGCAACGCCAACGGCGGTTGGCCGCGTTCGCAATCGCGCAACCGTACCACAATTGATGAAGCCGCTGCTGGCACGTGAAGCTGAGCTACAGACGCTGATCGACCACATACGCAACGGGCGCCGGTTGATTTCGGTGGTGGGGATGGGCGGCATTGGCAAAACGCACCTATTGACAGCCGCATTTCGTCATCTGCGCCACTTTTTTGATGACGGCGTCTACTACATTGATCTTGGCGGCGCAATTGATCTTAGCGGTGTACAGAACACATCCATTGTCGACGGCGAACGCTATGCCCAGAATCAGTTGGTTATGGCAGTGGCCGCAGGACTGGATTTATTTTTCACCACACAAGATGACGAGACAGCCCAACTTCTCGATTTTCTCGCGCAGAAACGGCTTTGCCTTGTATTGGACAACTTCGAAACGATCATTACAGCGGCCCCTTTGATCGCACGGATCCTGAGTGAGTCTACGATTACGGTAATTACAGGGTCGCACATGCGTTTGAAACTTAGTAATGAGATCCTGCTACCCCTGAAAGGGCTTCCCTACAACAGACAAAGTGGAGTCGGAGAAGCTGCCACCGGAGGCGCCATCGCCCTCTTTGTTGACGCCGCTCAGCGGTCATGCCCACACTTTCGGTTGACGGAATCCAATTCAGCTACGGTGGAGCGCATTGCGCAGCAGGTAGGTGGCCTACCGCTGGCGCTAGAGTTGGCTGCATCCTGGGTTGAACACTTTTCACTTGAAGAAATTTCAGCGCAGATCGACCAGTCGATTTCGTTCTTAACAACATCAGCAGCCGATCTGCCCGAGCGTCAGCGTCGGCTTGACGGTTTGTTGGCAAAATCTGCTGCGCTGCTCACAGAGGACGAGGCCCAGTTGTTCTCAGCGCTTTCACTCTTTACCGGCACATTCTCCCGTTCAGCGGCACTTGCCATCGGCGACGCGACATTGTCTACCCTGGTGGAGCTTGTCAACAAGCAGTGGGTGCAAACCACCAGCGAGGGAATGTACTTTCTTCACCCTTTGGTCAAACGCTTTGCACAGGAATGGTTGAGCGCGCCAAGAGACGAGGCTACACACCGAAAGACAGCACAGCGACACGCCGACTTTTTTGTTTCGTACGCGCAAGAGCGGTTGACCAATGAAAACGCCTCGCAACACACAAATGCACTCACCGAACTCAGAGATGTACACAGCGATATGTGTGCGGCGCTAAAGTGGCAGTTGGCGTATCAACCTGACAATGCCCTGGATTTCGTTTGTTTGCTTCAGCCCTACTGGGAGCACTTCGGCATCCTCAACGAAGCAGCAACCTGGTTGGATCAATGCCTCAATCAATACGACATAGCCGACAACCGTATGACGCGCTGTCTGGCCTTGGCAATGCAATGGCTACGTCGTCAACCAAACCTGTTACCACTCCAAGCCTGGTTCGAAAGATCTTTCGAGTTGCTCAACCAGTTCGATTGCCCACTAGAATTAGCAGAACTGTGCCATCTACTAAGCTGGCATATCTTTAACCGACAGCCGAACCCATGGCAAGAGCGCGGTATGCGCAGCGGACTGTATTTGGAGCAGGCAGTCTCACTCCATCGCCTGTTAGGAGAAAACGATGACGCCATTGATGCGCTGTTGGATCAGGCTTATATGCAATTGTGGACACCTCACCCTGAACGCGCAGAAGATCTCCTGTGCGAAGCCGAAATGCGAGCAGGAGCCAATCCACAACCTCGGCATCGAGCCATGCTTTCCTACAGACGGGCAGCGCAAGCCTACTTTCAACGCCGATTTACAACAGCATGGGCGTTTGTGGAGAATGCCTTGAATTGGGCAGACAAGGCAACCATTAGCGAAGAGATGGTGGCCTGGTTGCACAAACTCGCCGCCGATATTGCCTGGCATCTGGGAGAATTCGATGCCGCCGCCGCGTATGGACGGCGCAGTGATCTCATCTTCCGTCAGTGTGCCCACTACACAGGGCTTGCAGACGTCTTGTTTCGTTTGGGTATGACGGCCGAACAGCAAGGGGATCATACAGCAGCCACGGCCCATTTTGTCGATTGTATAGAGTTCAGCCGAACCGTACAGTTTGGCGGCAATCTGAGTGCCGGGTTCATCGGCATGGGTCTCAACTACTGTCGTAGTGGACGAACGGAAACCGGCGCACAGATCATTGGATACGGCGCAAAATGCCTGGCAACGTCTGGCAGCATGCTCCTTCCTTGGGACAAAGAAAGTGTAGAAATGCTCCTCGCTGTGGCACACGAGGAAGTAATACGGCAACAAGCGGAGACACTCTTCACCGAAGGGAAGACCCTTTCGCAGGTCTCCGCACTTAACTTGATCGGCCTGCCCATCCATGGACGTTACCGACCCGCGCCGCTCAAAAGAGAATTGCCACGAACCGAACCACTCGTAGAAAGCCGCTCTGTTGCGAGAAAGCATCGTCGTCGCCTGGGTTACCACAAGACAGGCGCCGCTGGGAAAAAGAAATGACAACTCCTCGCTGCACCCTGTTTCGTGCTACAATGAACACACCATTGAACGATCGACAGGTTCATTAACACGCAGCCAGGAGAGGACAATGCATCCCTTCGAAGTACTTCCCATTCCAAAAGGCGCTGTAGGCATCCACTGGTTCGGCCAGAGCTCTTACGCACTGAAAGACGATACCGGCGCCATCCTACTCATTGATCCATATTTCCCACGCCAACGCCCGAGCGACCGATTTATCCATGCCGAGCCACCACTAGACGAGGCGACGCTACGCACCGACTATGTGCTCCTCACCCATGATCATGGCGATCACACCTGTATCGAATCGCTGTTACGCACCCTCGAAGCCTACCCCAACACCCGCTTTGCTGGCCCAGTGGAAAGTGTGAAGCGCATGGCAGACAACGGCATCCCCAGCGA
Source organism: bacterium (assembly GCA_016124945.1). Classification (GTDB taxonomy): domain Bacteria; phylum Chloroflexota; class Anaerolineae; order Caldilineales; family Caldilineaceae; genus RI-153. The sequence goes on from WGMT01000075.1 coordinate 21,286, forward strand.
GCGGCTCAGCACCGTCGCCGCAGGGGAAATGGTGGCGCTGGGATCTTTCCACGCGCATGCAGTATGGGCAAAACCACCACAAGGCGCACCGGAAGACGGCATCCAGCCGCCCGATGTGACACACTTAGGCTATGTTATTGAAGCGGGCGATCAACGCATTTACGTGTCCGGCGATCCCATCAATAGCTTCGCCGAACACGAGGAGCTACTGAGCCCAATCGCCGAACTTCGCCCCAACATCGGCTTTCTCACCACCCATCCCAGCGAGGGCGAGTTCCCGTTCTTTGCAGGCTCGGCCAAGATGGCGGCGCGTATCGGCCTCACCCACGCCGTCCCTGCTCACTACCAATGTTTTGTTAAACGAAACTACAACCCACAGGAATGGGCCTCCCATTTTGGGGCAGACGGCCCACAGCCGTTGATCATCCCGTATAACGAAGCAATTATCTACGCAGGGTGACAAACGATGAATAAAGCATAAAGAATGGGTAGAGGCGTTCGATCCTCTACCCATTCTTTATGCTTTATTCATCGCTCTCCCAAATTAACTGCTCTCCAAAATTCATTGCTCACCAAACTTGAACGGATATGGCCGCCGATACCCCTCTTTGCCGTATTCGACGTCACTCCACAGCCCATTCCCCGTATCCACCGACTTTTCGAGGTTGGCTTCGACGAGGGATCGCATGATCTCCTGGGTAAGGCGGATGTCCATTTCAAAATAGCGTGCTGCGTAGGCCGGGTCTTGGGCTAGATTGCGCTGCTCATGCGGGTCTTCAGCCCGATTAAAGAAATGAACGTCACCGTTGGCATATTTCACCAACTTCCACACACCGTCGTAGATCATCCACCCACCACTGGTGACACCCACGATCTCTGCGCGTTTGCGGGCTCCCGGCAAATTCAGCCCAGGCAAAGGGATGGAATCGTAGTACGCGGGTAGATCCTCTCCCGCGATAGCAAGGATGGTGGCGGTGATGTCGCCCAATTCCACTAGGTTGGGCCATGTGGACGGTTCTACGCCTCCCGGTGGGCAGACAATCATTGGCACGTGGATACTTGCTTCGTAGAAGGTCCCTTTGCCGATGAGATCGTGATCGCCCAGATAATCGCCATGATCACTGGTGAAGATAATCCATGTGCTTTCCAGTAACCCCTTTTCCCGCAGCGCATCTACAATTTGCCCCACTTCGTCGTCGATCTGCTGTACCGAGGCGGCGTAGTGAGCACGAATCTTGCGTTTGTGATCGGCGGTGAACTCGGTGTAGTCGACGCCGTTCCAGGCGCGGCGGTTGCCGGCGATGCCCTGCTCGCGGATGCGGCCCACATTCTCGTCCACAGCAAGGACGGCCTCAGGCATGGCGGCGGGATCCACCTGATCGAGATATTCCTGATTAGGATCGTAGGGGCAGTGTGGCCCAGGGAAGCTCACCATTGCCGCAAAAGGTGTCTCGTTGCCGTAGGTGCGGATGAAGTGGGCCGCTTCGTTACCCACAAAGTGATCGACCGAAAGTTGCCAGGGCAGGCGGTTGACAATGGCGCCACGGTTCTCTTGGTAGCCTTCGTGTTCGTTGCCGTGGTACTTGCGTTCACCGTGGCTGCGCAAAAAGCGATAGTAGTCGTCGCGCACGTTGATCCAGCGCTTGTCCTCGGCGATGATGCGCATGCGGAAGCCCAAAGCGGCATCCCATGGGTAGAAGTGCATCTTGCCCACGGCGGCGGTGTAGTAGCCACGCGCCGACAACAATTCGGGCCAGGTGCGCACGCCACAGTCGGCCAGATCAGCGCGCAACCACTGCCCATTGCTGGTGACGCCGGTCTTGATTGGGTTCATGCCGGTTAGCAGCGAGGCACGTGCCGGCACACAGATGGGCGAGATCGAGTAGGCGCGATCGTAGCGCATTCCCCTTGCGGCAAGGGCGTCAATGTGTGGTGTCTGCACAAAATCGGCGCCATAACACCCCAAAAAGTCAGCGCGTAATTGATCGGCGATGATAAACACAATGTTTGGTTGAGATGGCATCAGAAAACCTCCAGTTTACATAATAGCCGAAAAAGAGAAGAGACGGAGCCAAAAACAAACTGCCCATGAGGAAAAATAGATAGAAACGGCATATGGAACACGACCAAAAAGGAAGCGGCCGCCAACTTAGCACACCCCGCGATACCCCATTCCTATGCAAATCAGGACGCCAGGGCAGCCGCGACCTGTCCACTTGGTCATGTACGCATTGAAAAGCTGGACTTAGAATTTAGACAGTGTGTTGGTGTTTGGTGCTCCCGCAATTGACTTCGCGTTGTACAACTTCTGCGTACTCTGAAAAACGATGTTTGCCCAATCTGCAACCGAGCGTTACCCGATCCTCCGAACAAGCGAGGCCACTATGTTCTATGACGTTCCTGTGAACGAACTGACTTACAAAGAGCGGTTGAATGCCTTGCGTGCCACCAAGTTGCAGCAAACCCAGGAAAAGCAGCGCGTCATCGGCTCGATGGACCACGACGACTGGGCGCTGGTGTTACCACCGCCGTCGAAACGCAAGATCGTCCAGGCAATTAGTGGATCAGGCGTCCAGATCAACGACTGCTTGATCGAGGGCGTCAATCTGATCACAAACCATGCGAACGGCGGTTTCTACGGTCCAGAAGCTTGTGGGGAAAATTTTCGTCGTTTACTCGACGCTCACCCTACCTATATCGATGCTCATTGCTCGCTGGCCGGCGCTGTGATGGCGAACTTTACATCCTACCGCAGCCAAGGATGGAACCCCGACTTCGACTATTCATTCCTCCATGCCGAACAGGAGCAGTACCAGCTTGCCCACGGCATCGGCGGCGCCCAGCACTTCTGCCCCGATCTGAACATCGGTCTCTCTTTGGGATGGGGTGGCATTCTGGAACAGATCCGGCGTTATCGCCCACTGAACGGGGTGGAGGCGGAGCCATTCTACCGGGGGCTGGAAGCGGTGGTGAACGGCATCCAATCTTGGATCCGCCGCCACGCACAAGAAGCACGCCGCCTGGCAGCCCAGGAACGCCACCCACAATTGCGCGCCAACCTGGAAGAGATGGCCGAGATCAACACCTGGCTGATCACGCAGCCACCGCAAACCCTCCGCGAGGCATGCCAATGGATGGCATGGTATCTCATGGCAGCGCGTATGTACAACGGCAGCGGCGCGCTAGGACGGCTCGATCTACTGCTTACACCGTTTTATGCCCGCGATGTCGCCGCCGGCAAACTAAGCGACGAAGAGGCGACCTTCCACATTGCCTGTCTGCTCCTCAAAGACACCGGCTACGCCCAACTTGGCGGCCCCGACAGTGACGGCCACGACGTCACCAATCGCGTCTCGTATCTGGTGCTTGATGCCATCGATGCGCTACAAATTCCTGCCAATATCGGCGTCTGTGTCGGCGACATCGTGGATCCGGGCCTGCTGCGCCGCGGGGTGGAACTACAATTCAAACACAAAATGGGCTTCCCCAAGTTCCTCGGCATTGACCGTACCATCGAAGGGCTCGTGGCTCACGGTTTCGACCTGGAGACCGCCCGCACCCGCGCCTATGCCGGCTGCCACTGGAGCGCCTTCCCCGGTCGCGAGTACACGATGAACGACATTGTGAAGATCAATTTCCTCACGCTCTTCGACGTGGCGCTACGCGACATGATGGCCCAACGCCATGCGCCTTACAGTATCGAAGAACTGTGGCTGCGTTTCCGCAATCACCTGGCCCGCGCCATTGAGGTAACAGCCGAAGGCATGGCCTTTCACCTAGCGCACATGCACGATGTGTTCCCCGAATTGGTGCTGGATCTGCTCTGCTACGGGACGATTGAGCAAGGCAAGGACGCAACCCATGGCGGCGTAGAATTCTACAATCTCGGCATCGACGGCGCCGGGCTCGCCAACGTGGCCGACGCTTTCGCCGCCATCGAACAGCGCATCGAACAAGAACACCTGTTGACGTGGGAAAAGCTGATGCACTATCTCGACACCGATTGGGCGGGCCCTGACGGCAAACACGCCCGCCTGATGATGCGCGCCGTCGCACGTTACGGGGCAGGCAACACAGCGGCGGACAGATGGGCGAAACGCGTTGTCAAGAGCTTTACCGAACTAGTGCAAAACCAGCCCACCGACGGTTTCCAGCTAACACCTGGACTCTTTTCCTGGGCCTCGACGATTGCTATGGGACGCAAACTCTGCGCCACCCCCGATGGGCGACATGCCGGTGAAGCCATTGCCCACGGCGCGAACCCGTCTCCCGGCTTTCGTCAAGACGGCGCAACCACAGCGCTGGCTGTGGCAATTGCATCGGTACAGCCAGGCCTGGGCAACGCAGCACCCATGCAACTGGAACTCGATCCAGGCTTGGCCCATGAAGAGGACTCAGTTGAGAAGGTGGCCAGCTTGATCCGCACCCATTTCGACCTGGGCGGCACACAGATCAATCTCAACGTACTCGACAAGCAGAAGGTACTCGAAGCGCACAAAGACCCATCAAAATATCCCGACTTGATCGTGCGTGTCACCGGGTTCAGTGCCTACTTTGCCAGCCTGTCGCCCGAATTCCGCAAATTGGTCGTCGACCGTATCATTGCCGAAGGCTAAGAGATGTCAGGAATCATTACCAACATCCAACGATTCTCGATCCACGACGGGCCGGGCATCCGCACGACGGTGTTTCTGAAGGGTTGCAACCTGCGCTGCTTCTGGTGCCACAACCCCGAGGACATCCGCCCTCAGCCCGAGATTCAGTTCTTCTCTGAACGCTGCATCGGCTGTGGTATGTGCGCTGAATGCTGCGAAAACGGCGCACACGCCATGCTCAACGGTATTCACGTTTACATGCGCGATCGCTGCACAGCGTGTGGACACTGCACAGAGACTTGTTACGCAGGCGGCGTGGTGCGCGTGGGCAAGGTGATGGATGTCGACGAGGTGATGGCCGAGATCCGACAGGATGCGGCGTTCTACGCGTCTTCGGGCGGGGGGGTCACGCTTTCAGGTGGGGAACCGTTGCTACAGATCGACTTTGCACAGGCGATCCTGGGGGCCTGTCGCACCGAAGGTATCCACACCGCCATTGAGACGGCGGCCCACTTCCCCTGGAGGCGCATCGAAGCGATTCTGCCCTTCGTCGATCTGGTGATGATGGACATCAAACACATCGATTCGGCGCGCCATTGTGAGGTCACCGGCGCGCCGAACGAACGTATTTTAGACAACGCACGGCGATTGGGCGAGCAGCCACAGCCGCTCATCGTACGTACGCCTGTGATCCCCGGCGTCAACGACAGCGAGGATGTGATCCGCGCCATTGCCGCATTCGTGGCAACGCTGCCCAATGTTGTCCACTACGAATTGCTGCCCTTCCACCCAATGGCACAGAGCAAATACGAAAGCCTCGCCCTCGACTACCAGGCCACCCACCTCAACGCCCCCTCAAAAACGCACATGACCGCGCTGGCAGAAGTTGCAAAAGCAGCGGGAGCGCGGGTGATTGGTGATTAGGGATTGGTGACTGGGTCCTGCAGAGCATCCTGTCGCATTGTTAGCAACACACGCTTGAAACGATCCCAATCACCAGTCACTAATCACCAATCACCTGTTCACCTAAAAGTGATACACAATTCGCCAACTGGCCGAATCTCCCCGGCTCAGTTGCTTCTCAAAGTAGGGCTCAAAGGAAAACGTGTTGCTGTTGCCCCAAATGGGTAGGTAGACCGGCGCGTAGTCGGTCTGCGCGGTGACATCGCCCAAGCGGGGATGGCGCTGGGTGACCGTCAACGCGTTGCCCTCGCGGGTAAAGTCCACGGCGAGGAAGCAGCCGCGGCCCCAGTCAAAATCAGGTCGTTGACAGATCCAGCCCTCAGCATTCATAAAGTAGCCAGGGTTCTCGCCCAAGATCACCGGCATCGAGAAGCGGCAGAGTAGACCGTCTACTGTGGGTGGGTAGAATGGATGGGGAAACCAGCGCACTGGCAACGGCGCGTCGCCGGTGCTTTCGATTTCGGTGCGTGAATCGATGCTACGACCGGTTAAGGTGATATGCCTCGCCAACCGATAGGACCAACCTCTGAACGTAGCTTCAGTGTGCATGGTGATGCTGTGGGGCTTCTCCTCGACCGTCCAGGGCAGGAATTCGATGACTTCGGAGTTGTGGCGCACAGAAAACGGCTCGATAGGGCTGGTGCGACGCACCCGACCCACGCCGATGATGCCCACTTCGCCGCCTACGGCTGCGTCCTCTGCGCCGAGGGGGGTGGCAAACATATCCGGCGCGCCCTGCCCGTCGAAGACATCGGGGTAAGGCTTGGGCCACTGCGGGCCCGTGAACAGTGGACCATGTACCGCGTCCTCAACCTGGTAGATATAACCGCCGACACAGTAGCGCGAACCGCAACGATCCAGATCAGCCTGAGGATCGAGAATAGAAACCGTCAACTCGCCATTTTCGAGCACGTACATCGTCTGTTGTTCTTTCCGTGGAGGTGGGGTATCAAGAAAGTGGTTAGCCGCATTGATGCTGCGTCTGTGCACACGATTATAATCGAAGCGGAAGATTGCAGGAATTCCAATAGGGTAGAAATCGGGTTGTTGCAGAAGGGTTATAGTTCAACGTTGCGGGTAACAACCTTCCGGGAAGGGGTCAAGACAGCTACGCCGTTTACTTCATCTCGCTGACCTCTTCCCGGAAGGTAAATCTCGCCCCAACATTGAACTACAGCCGTTACTCATACCCAGTTGACATCTTATAGACCAATCGTTATAATCAGTATTAGATCGAGGCTGCTATCCTGCCCTGATCCACCACGAAAGGCTTACCGTGAATACGCGACGCGAAGAGATCATTCAATCGACTTGCCAACTAATTGAGCTTCAGGGCTACCATGCCACGGGGCTGAACCAGATTATCGAGGAAAGCGGCGCGCCCAAGGGATCGCTCTACTACTACTTCCCCGAAGGCAAAGACGAATTGGTAGAGGCCGCCATTCACCACACCACCACAGGGATCGCCCAGCGCATTGAAGAGGCAATGAACGCCCACAGCCACGCTTCACAGGCGATTCCAGCCTTTCTGCGCAATCTTGCCCACTACGTGCAAGCCTCTGGATACAAGTCCGGCGGACCGATTACGGCAGTGGCAATGGAAGCAGCCGCAACCAACGAACGACTCACCGCCGCCTGCCGAGCAGCCTACCAGGAATGGCAGGCTGTGATTGAAAAAAAACTACTTGCCAACGGCTTTGAGCCGGTACGCGCCAAGCGCCTGGCAGCGGTGGTGATTGGCCTGATCGAGGGTTCGATTATCCTCAGCCGGAGCGAGCGCAATGTCGGCCCGCTCTTAGACGCGGCGACTGAGTTGGAAGTACTTCTGCAAAGATGACGTCAACGTCATTTTTTTTGGGATTCAATTATACAGACTGGTCTACAAAATTGGGAAAAAATCGTGAACAAAGTAATTCTGGTCACCGGCGCGACCGGTAACGTGGGTAGTGAAGTCGTCACCCTGCTACATAACAACGGCGCTCCTGTGCGCGCAGCCGTCACCTCGGCCCGCTCGGCGGAACGATTGCCTGTCCCTGTGCCTTGGGCGATTCTCGACTACACCAATCCGAATACGTATGCGGCAGCTTTTGCCGATGTAGGCGCACTTTTCCTGATGCGCCCACCACATATCGCCAACGTGGAACGGGACATGAAGCCGCTGATCGAGTACGCCGTGGCGTCGGGCGTAGAGCGGATCGTATTCCTTTCGTTGTTGGGTGCAGACAAAAACCGTGTTGTGCCCCACGCCAAGGTGGAGACCCTGTTACAAGAAACGCATGTCGCGGTGACATTGCTACGAGCCGGTTTCTTTATGCAGAATTTAAGTACCACCCATCGCAAGGAGATCCGCAACGAAGACGCCATCTTTGTACCCGCAGGGATGGGAAAGACGGCCTTTATCGATGTACGCGATATTGCAGCCGTTGCAGTGAAGGCGCTCACAGAGGCGGGACGTGGGGTCAAGTCGTATGAGTTGACAGGCAACGTCGCCTATGACTATGCCGAAGTCGCCGCCATGATGACAGAAGTATTGGGGCGCCCAATCCGATACGCAGATCCATCTTTGCCAAGATTTGCCTGGCGCATGTGGCGAAATGGCCAACCGCTTGCCTACACGGCGGTAGTCAGTGCCATCTACACCACCACCCGTTTCGGGGCTGCAAGCACCATCACCACCGACACAGGCGACGTCTTAGAGCGCAAACCAATTTCGTTGCATCAGTTCATCGACGAGTCCGCGGCGATTTGGCAGAGGTGATTGGTGATTGGTGATTGGTGATTCGGGATTGGGGATTTGTAGAATGCCTGGCTTTTTGCTCCGTCACTCCGCAGTGAAAACAGTTTTTGCAGTGGGGTTTGAACCGTTTCAAACTAACAACGATTCCAAATGTAGTGTTAAGAGGAGAACGATCTCATGAAACTTACAATTTTTGGCGCAACCGGCGGCACCGGCAAGGAAGTGGTAAAGCAGGCGCTGGCACGTGGACACGAGGTGACCATCTACGTGCGCACGCCGTCCAAAGTGGAGACGCAGCATGAAAAGCTCACGGTGGTACAAGGCCAGATGAACGACCCCTCCAAGATCCGGCAAGCCATCGCCGGAGCGGACGCGGTGATCAGCGCGCTGGGGCCGACGAGCAACACGCCGGAGCGTCCACTGACCGAGGGGATGCAGCACATTGTGGCTGCCATGCAGGCCGAAGGCGTAGACAGACTCATCGCGGCCACCGGCGCAGGCGTTGCCGATCCCAACGACACGCCACAGATGGTGGGTCAACTCTTTGGGCTGGCGATGCGTGTCTTTGCCAAACACGTCCTCGCCGACAGCACCGGCATGGTCAACGCCATCCGCAGCAGCAACCTCAACTGGACACTGGCCCGCGCCCCCCGTCTACAGGACAAACGCGGCACAGGGCAGATCAAGGTGGGCTACGCCGGGCAAGGACCAGGCACACAACTGGCCCGCGCCGACTTTGCCCGTTTTATGCTCGATCAACTTCAGAGTGAACAGTGGGTGCAGAAAGCGCCGATGCTGAGCAATTGATTGATGCATTGACAGGTTGGCAGCGTTCTGGGTTCGTGGTAATTTGTTCATGCCCAATTTACATTTACCAGCGAGCACACAACATGCAGACTTTCAACGTCAATCACAAAATCTTCCGCTCCATAGCCAACACCGAAAACGGCGAAGTAGACGCATCCACCCGCTTCCACTACCACCAGGACGGCGACCTGATCTGGGCCGAATATGCGGGCGGTGCCATCTTGAAAGGTCACCTGCTGGGCAGGATGCTGGCGGACGGCGAACTGGACTTCCGCTATCATCACGTCAATACGGCCAGCGAAATGATGGTGGGCATGTGCCGTTCGACACCGCAGATCCTGCCCGACGGGCGATTGCGCTACGAGGAACGCTGGCAGTGGCTTTCGGGTGATGGATCGGCAGGCCAGTCCGTTATCGAAGAGGTGCGTGCCGACTAAGGCATCATGCCCAGACCTTTTCCCAGCAGCCGGTTTCGGCTGAACGGTAGATGGCCAGCGCCGTGCGTAGCTCGCCCAAGGAATCCTCCGGCCCCGCCTGCAAAGCGGTCCCGTCCAAGACGGCGTGGGCAAAGTCGCTGAGTTCGTAGCCGAAGGCGGCGTCGCGCCCTTCTTTCTTGTTGGCGAGAAGCAGTTGCCCGTCGGGGTTTTCTTTGTTGTAGAGGAGTAGACGCCCGTCGCTTCCCTTTTCCACCACCAGCTCACCCTGCGTGCCGGTGACCCGAAACTCCGCACCCGGCCCGATGAACGATCCGGCGTGTAGGGCGTCGAAGGTGGCCACGATCCCTGATTGGAAGCGGAAGAGGGCATGGGCCAGCGATTCGCCTTCCATCTCGGCCAAAGGATGGCCGATCACTGCCACGACCTCGTCAATTTCGCCCAACCACATACGCAGCGGACGAATCCAGTGTGCGCCGCCGTCAATACAGATGCCGCCGCCGGTGATGTTCTTGTCATAGCGCCACGGTTTCGAGCCCCACCCGCTACCTACGGCACCGCCGAAATAGGCGCGGGCGGTGATGACCTCCCCAATGACACCCTCTTTGAGCAGTTGCCGGATCTTTTGCGCGTCGGGCCAATACGCCGCTTGTTCGGCCACCATGAAGACGGTGCCGGCTCTCATCGCCGCCGCCATGATCTGTTCACAACCATCCAGCGTAGTCGCCATCGGTTTTTCGAGGACGACATGTTTGCCCGCCCGAAAAGCCAGGATCGCCGCGTCTTCATGCAGATTGTGGGGCAACATGATGTCCACAGCATCGAAATCGCCTTCGGCCAGCGCCTGTTCCAGGGACGCGAAGGGCTGCCCACCGGTCTCCGCGGCCATGTCGGCGGCGCGTGTGGCGTCGGCGTCCACCACGGCGGTGACCCACAATTCGGGTACATGCGCCTGTATGCCACGCCAGTGGGCCTTGGCAATGCCGCCGCAGCCCACTAGCGCGATCTTGAGTCTTCTTGGGTCCGTCATCTATTAATTCTCTCATTCGGGTAAGTTCTAGTCGGGTAAATTTCTATTCCGCGTAGACTTCGGTGCGTAGATTTTGGAGATAGGCCAACGTCTTGTCCGTCTCCACACCGAAGCGCAGAGGACCGCCGTCTGTGCTAACCCAGGCGCAGGCGCACGAAACCGCGCCCTGGTAACCGATGTCGCGCAGAATGCGGAAGAGCCGCTTGTAGATGTCGGAACGATCTCCTGTGCCGGGCTGACCGCCACCCTCGGCAATATGAACATGGGCGCAATATTCCGGCTCGATCGTTATGTGTTCCAAAGGCTGATCCAGTTTGATGAAATAGTTGAGATCAGCCATCACCTTCACCGACGGGCGGTTCACCTTTTTGGCGAACTCGATGCCTTCAAGATAACGCGGCCAGAGCGTTGTCAGATCAGACAAAGGCTCCAGGGCCACGGTCATGTTGTACTGTTCGGCATGATCGGCCAGTAAGTGGCTGAAGCGCAGCGCCTGTTGCATGGCCTCGTCACGTGGAAAGCCCTCAGGCACGGCGAAAAAGCCGCCGTAGATGCCAACCACTTCGACGCCCAGATCGGCCAATCGCCGAAAGGCGCGCTTTGTCCAAAATTCCAATTGCTCCCAATCCACATCAGAGCCTACCGCCTTCAACCCCCAAAATTGTAGAAAGTGGCTGGAGACACGGGTCGGCGGCAGATCCCAATCGGCGATCTGTGCTTTTTTGGCCGCCCAGTTGGCCTCACTTTCAAACGGGATGAGCTGGATCGCCACTGGCACCTCGGTGACGTCCCAGCCGCTGCCGATCTCGGCGGGCGGGCGAATGTCGGGCTTGTCGCCGAAGAGGATGCAGAGTTTAAACTGGCTTGTCATGGGGATCTCCTGTTAGGGGGTAAGCTGGTTGAATTTGTACCGGCGTAGTGCGTAGTCAATGTCATTGAGTTAAGACTAGACGACAGACGACAGCAGAAATGACTTCGCGTGTCACCTGCAAAGCTGCGACTTGCAACCTGCAGGGCCTGACGGGTTGACTGCTTAGCTTAGCGCGCCGCACGAGCGACGGATCACCAATTCCTCTTCAAAGGTGACGTGACGCACAGGTGTGGGGCCGTTTTCGATAATGTCGAGCAGGATGTGGACAAGGCGCTGCCCCATAGCGGCAAGGGGCTGGCGCATGGTGGTCAGGGGTGGGTCCGTCTGCCGTGCCAGAGGCAGATCATCAAAGCCGACCAGTGCAATGTCCTCTGGGGCACGGGCGCCGCCTTCTCGCAGGGCCTGCAACACGTCAAGCGCCATACTGGTGGCAAAGAAGAGGGCATCGGGTTTGAACTGCAAAAGCGATTGCGTCGCCAGGTAGCCGTTCTCGTGGACAACGATGAGTTGCTCGTCGACGGCGATCCCTCGTTCGGCGAGTACTTTGCGGTAACCGGTGACACGGGCATGGCCGCCGGGTGCTTCCATCGAGCCGACGATCAGACCAATTCGCCTGCGGCCAAGTGAAAGCAGGTGGGTTAGGGCCGTGTGTGCGCCGCCGTAATTGTCCGCCGCCACGTAGCTGGTCTGCTCGGGGCCGGCCGGTCGACCTGAAGCCACCAGTGGCACACCAAGTTGGGCCAGTTGCGCCAGGAGTGGATCCTCGCCGATCCCCTCCATCACGCGCACAATGAGACCGTCTACGAAGCCCTGGCGCGTAATCTGCGGCAGCAGTTTTTGCTGATCGGCACCGCTGCCTATCAAAAACAAACTAAGCAGATAGCCCTGCTCCTGGCCGGCCTGGGTAATGTGTTGGGCCAACTGCAAGAAATAGAGCTGGTTGAAGACCTGCCACACCGGCGCAGGCACCAACAGGCCCAGGTTGTTGGCGCGCCGTGACGCCAGAGATTGCGCCGCCGCATGAGGACGGAAGCCGGTTTCTTCGATCACCTTCAGAATGCGCGCCCGCACCTTTGAGCGTTCCCCGATCTGGTTGTTCAGCACGCGCGACACGGTGGACGGGGAAACACCGGCGGCTTTGGCAATATCCGCCAGAGTTAAGTGACTCAATTTGCATCTCCACAAGTGAAACAACAACCGCCTTCAACACTTACTTCCTGCAACCGCTTGCATATATGTCATGACACAGACAAAATATACACCCCAAAACTAAAAAACCAATTTCATTTTCGGCTTTTAAAATATGCAAGCGCTTGCAAAAATATCCTACAAGCGAAAGAGCAGATTGTCAACCATCATCATCTCACCATCCCATTTAGGTTGACAGCCACACGCCAAAACTGCATAATGCCACGACTTTGATCCACAAGACATTTCCTGCCGTGCCAGCAGCAGAGCAGGCCGGGATCGGCGAAGATCCTGTGAGGTGATGTGTAAGCACTTTGGTGAGGAGAGTCATGGCAGCAAGCAAGCCTGCGGCAACTCGCGCTACTTTTTTCGATCACCTCAAACAGGCACTCGAAGCCTTTGACAACCCAGAATGGCTGGGGACTCATTCCCCCCTTGCTGCGCCCTACTTTTTAGGGGAAGCGCTCCGACAGGCCGATACCACCTCTGCCGCACGTGGACACATCCTGCGCGGCGAAATCGAACGTGTACTACAAACGCTCTGGGGCGGCCCCCTGCCTGAAGACGGCGCCACCATGCTCACCGCCGCCGACGTCGAAAGCCAGGGTGGCCGCTACGACTGCCTGATCCTGGAGTTGAATTACCTCAAGCAGCGCTTTCGCCCAGCCCCACGCAGCCAGTCCGACATTTACAACGACATCCTCCACATCTCACGGCCAACCCATGATCGCCATCTACGGGCAGCAGTGGAGCGGTTGGGCGGTCACCTGTTGCGGCGGCTACGCCCCGCCGTGCGCCCCGAACAACCAGCACTGCCCGTCCACTTAATCGGCCGCGAGGAAGTACAAACACAGGCGTTCGCCCACCTCAACAAAGGCAAAAACATCAGCCTAACCGGTCCCGGCGGCGTGGGCAAAAGCTCGCTGGCTGCCGTCCTCTTCGACGCTTGGGCGTCGCCCGCCGTCTTCTGGCACACCTTTCGCCCGTCTTTTAACGATCAGTTGGACAGTCTACTTTTCGCGCTAGGACACTTCTTGCACCGCCAGGGCGCGTCTACGCTCTGGCACCAACTTGTGGCCGACGGTGGGCGCATCAAAGATCCGTCCCTGGCCGTGGGGCTGGCGCGCAGCGACCTGGCGACGCTTGACCATCCCCTGCTCTGCTTCGACGAGCTCGATTTCCTGCGCCCACGCACCCAGGGCGCCGAGCGCCCCAACCACATCCAACTGCTCGAATTTGTCGACAGCCTGCGTGGTCATAGCGCGCTGATCCTCATTGGGCAGCGCGCCTTCTGGGAAAGTGACGCCGACTTTACGTTAGACGGCCTCGACATGGCGCAGCTTACCACCTTACTCAGCACCATGTCGGTGCCGCACACTGAGGAAGACGTCACAAGGCTGCACGAGCTCACCGCCGGCAACCCGCGTATGGTGGATCTTTGCATCGCACTCTTTCAGGCCGGATCCGGTGAGTCGTTTGGCGACGTGCTGGCGCAACTGCCACAGTTCCACGCGCTTTTGCCGCTCTGGCTGCGCCTGGAAAGACGGCTTCCCGCGCCGGAACGCCGTCTGTTGCAGATCCTCTCTGTCTTTCGGGCGTCGGCCCCCGCCGACGTCTGGCGCGACGGTGAAGCGGACGAAGCCACCGCGCTGGCGCGGTTAATCGAGCGTCGCCTCGTCCAAGAGGACGGGCAAGGCGGCGTCTCGTTGTTGCCGGCGCTGAGCGAAATTGTCTTCGCCGAACTACCCGCCGAAGCACAGGAAGATCTCCACCTCTACGCCGCCCAGGTGCGCCAGGAACGGGGCGAATACACCTCCGCCGCCCATCACCTGCTGAAAGCAGGACAATTGGATGAGGCCGTTGAACTCTGGTATAGCAACCGAGAAGCAGAGATCCACCGCGGGCAGACAGGTTCGGCGCTGGCGATCTTCGAACAAATCTCATTGCGCCGTCTCAGCCGCCCGCGCCAGAAGGAGCTGCGTCTGCTGCGGAGTGAGTTGTACCAGCTCACCGGCGCGCCTGATCAGATCATCGAAACACTGGCCGCCGCCGATTGGGACGAGGACGACAACGGCCAGGTCGACGCATCACTGCTACTGGGTCGCGCCTACAACCGTCAGGGGCGTAACGAACAGGCACAACACAGCTATGCCCAGGGTCTCGCCGCGGCGGACAAACTTGTGGGGCGCATGGTTGAATTGCACGTCCAGCGCAGCCTCACCTACCTGCACGATCGCGATATGCAAGAAGCGTGGCAAGATGTACAGCGAGCACGCTATCTGGTGGAAAACATGAGCGGCACCCTGCACGAGCAGTCGGGCCGCTTTGATGAAGCGCGCACTCACTACGAATCTGCACTGGCGATTGCACAGGAGATTGGCTATCTCGCCGGCGTGGCGCGTAGCTTCCACAACCTGGGCAACGTCTACTCGCGGCAACGTCAACTCGACCAGGCTATCAACTACTATGCGCAATCTATGCAGGTCCACGAACAGATGGGCAACCGGGTTGGGCTGGAAGTGGCGCGCAGCGGCATTGTTGCCCCGTACATGCAGGCGACCCGCTACGACGAAGCAATTGTAGAAGCACGGCGGGCGCTCAGCTTCTTTAAGGCTATGGGCGACTCGTTCTGGGTGGCGCTCAACGCGTCGAACCTGGCCGAAGCACAGTTCGAAGCAGGCAATCTCGCCGAAGCCGAAAGCTATGCGCAGATGGTGCTGGCCGAAGAAGAGCGACACAGCCATCCCTATGCACTCTTCACACTGGGGCGTGTACGCGCCACACAGGACAAACACGATGACGCCCGCTACGCGCTCGAACAGGCGCGTACACTGGCCGAAATGAACGAAGATCGCTACCTCGTCGCCTACTGTTGGGAGGAGCTGGGCAAACTGCAACGCGCCGCCCAAGAGCATCGCGCCGCAAGCGCGTCCTTTGCAGAGGCGGCCGACCTCTTCAAAACCCTCAAAATTACAGACAAAGCCGCCGAACTCGCCTCTCTGGCCCAAATGGATGATGCATAACAGCCCATTTGTGATGCATCATCCGCCCCGCCCCCCTGCTATGCTGTAAGTCACTTGGCGCAAGTGCGTTGAGCAAGTTGATTCTAGAGCAATACACTGTATGATTGCGGCTAACAAAACATGCCCCACGGGAGAAGACGAACATGAACCATCCCTTGAACCAGAACATCCGACGACTGTGTATGGCGCTCATCTTGGTCGGCCTGGTGCTAACCGGTATGGTGCAGTCAGCTGCCCCAGCCAGAGCGAACGCCTATGCCTATTACTGGTCGCTCACATTTGATTTCGACAACAACGCCACCGGCATTCTCTACATCGCCGTGGGCTACGACGACAATGGATCGCCCAAGCAGCCCTATCTGCACGAATCGAAGACCGAGGTGCCCTGTCAGCGCAACGGCAACGCCAGCGTCTCAGGCGGCATGCTCAACCTCAATGGCGGCTACTTGTACTGCGACATCGACATTCAGTCGGCACTAAAGCAGACGTTTCACGAGTGCGATGCGCTGTCGCCAGGTTGCCACATGCAGATTGAGGAAGTGGAGCACTATCACAATTTCCGAGCGGACGCCACCGTGTTAATGTCCAACAGTAGCGAAGCGCCGATCTTCTACCATCCAGACGCATCCTACAGCATTACACCGGGGATATCGACGATGCAGATCACGGCCAGCCTAAGGCCACATGGCGTCATCCCGTCCTCGGCAGTAGGTGTGCCGCCGCTGAATGTTTGGCACCAGTACCGGGCATTCTACGCCTGTGATCCGCTCTGCGACATGCGCTACAATGTCGATGCGGCCGTTGAAATTGTGCCCACACCACAAGAAAGGGTCTCCGTCTACACACCGAGGACGACGATCTACATTGGCCACAACCCGCTACTCGGCCTGACAGCGCCGGCAGGCACCAGGATTGCGCACCTCTTCATCGATCCGCCGAACCACGGCAACGATTAACTGTCGCAGATATTTTGAACACAGATTTCACAGATTGTCACAGATTATGTAGAGGCGCAGAAACAGTTTACCGTCAGCGCCCCTATGAAATCTGTGACAATCTGTGAAATCTGTGTTTGTCTCTGAATTTCCTAAAGCAGGATTTAAGTTATCAAGAGAAAACCCACGATGATCTTTCACCAATCTGAGTTCGATGTGCGCTGTGAGTGGGGATTGCAGGGTGCCGCCCAATTCGCTGCCACCAGCGATGTGGTAATCATCGTGGATGTGCTGTCTTTCACCAGTTGTGTGGAGATGGCTGCGGCGCAAGGGGCCACTGTCTTCCCCTACCGCGGGGACGATGCCGCTGGTTTCGCCGCGTCGGTTCAAGCTGAGTTGGCCGCAAAATGGGGAGAGGGCCGCTACTCGCTCTCTCCCCACTCTTTGGTAAACTTGCCCGCCAATCTACGGTTGGTGTTGCCCTCGCCCAACGGATCGACATTGAGTCTTTCTACAGCCGAGACGCCTACACTGGCCGGTTGCCTGCGCAATGCCCGCGCCGTGGCCACCGCCGCTCAACGCTATGGACGGCGCATCACCGTGATCCCCGCCGGCGAACGCTGGCGCGAGGACTGGTCTCTGCGCCCCGCGTACGAAGACTGGCTGGGCGCAGGCGCCATCCTCAGCCACCTCGGCGGACACTTCTCGCCCGAGGCACGCGCCGCCCGCGCCGCCTTCCTCGATGCAAAAGACGATCTCCCCGCCCTCCTCGCCCAATGTGGTTCGGCCAAAGAGCACATCGAACGTGGCTTCCCCCAGAACGTGGAAATCGTCGCCGCGCTGGATGCGAGCGATTGTGTGCCTGTCCTTGTGGAGGGGGCGTATTCATTGTCTTAAGTTAAGCAGCGTGGCCGACTGTTGCAGGTTGCAGGTTGCAAGTGACACGCGGAGTCACTTCTGCTATCGTCCATCGTCCGTCGTCCATCGTCCATCCTAAACGTAATGACATTGAGTTGATCCCTCTTACCTTCCTCAAGACAACTGAACCAGTTCATTTCCTAGACAAAAGTCTAGGTCCGTCGCTCCCCTCATGCGTATTCTTACAAAAGAAAAGGCTGGTAAAATCCATTTATTGTGAAAAATATCACAACACCGAATTGTGTATGACAACATGGAGGATTTTGACAGCATGATCTGGATTCAGTTGTTGATTACGTTGCTTGCGCTTTACATCGGTGCCCGAATCGGTGGTTTGGGGATGGGCATCACTGGTGGGCTGGGTTTGGTGATACTCTGTTTCGGCTTTGGGCTAACGCCTGGTGATCCACCCATCGACGTCATGCTGATTATCCTGGCGGCGGTGACGGCAGCATCTGCGCTGGAATCGGCGCGTGGCCTGGAATGGCTGGTTCAGCTCTCAGAACGGCTGCTCCGTCGTTACCCCAAACTGATCACCTTTTTGGGGCCAATCGTCACCTACATGATGACGCTCAGCGTAGGTACTGGACACACCGTTTATGTGATCCAGCCGATCATCGCCGATGTGGCTCGCAAAACGGGCGTACGACCGGAGCGCCCGTTGTCGGTTGCTTCGGTTGCGTCACAGATGGCGATTACGGCCAGTCCTCTGTCGGCTGCGGTGGCATGGCTTGTCACCGAGTTTGAGGCACGCGACTTAGGTTACACCTTGATCGACGTTCTGAGTGTCACCATTCCGGCGACTTTTCTGGGCGTGCTTGTGGCTGCGTTTGTCGTCAGTTTTCGCGGTAAAGAACTTGCCAATGATCCCGAATACCAACGGCGCATGGCAGATCCGGTCCTCCGCGCCGAGATTGAGTCTGCCGACGTTTCGCTACTCGGTCAAAAACTGCCGACAACTGCAAAACTCGCCGTGGGCATCTTCTTTGCCGGGCTCGCCAGCATCATTGTGTTGGGGATGTTCCCAGAACTGCGACCTGTCGCCGATCTCGAGTCAATGCGGCCGATTGGCATGGGCGCCATCATTCAGATCACACTGCTGGCCACAGCGGCGGTGATTGTCCTCGTCTGTCGGGTGCCGTCTAAATTGATGGTGAATGGTCCTGTGTTCAAGGCGGGGATGTCGGCTGTGGTGGCTATTTTCGGGATTGCCTGGCTGGCGGATACGTTTGTCACGAACAATCTAGACACGATTCGCCCGGCGATTGAGGGCATTGTCAGCCAGAACCAGTGGGCATTCGCCTTTGCCTTCTTCCTTGTGTCAATTATCGTCAACAGCCAGGCGGCCACGGCGCGCATGTTAGGGCCGTTGGCCTTCCAACTGGGCATTGCACCGGCCACCTTGATTGGCATCTTCCCATCGGTCTATGCCTATTTCTTAATTCCCAACTATCCCAGCGATCTGGCGACAGTGAACTTCGACCGCACAGGCACCACCCGCATCGGTAAGTACCTGCTCAATCACAGCTTTATGTTGCCGGGTATGGTGGGTGTGTGGACGGCCGTGTTGATCGGCTTGGGGATTAGCCGGCTGATCTTCTAGTGTGAAGGTGGCAGTAGGAAACAAAACCCGCCAGGTTACAGAAAACCTGGCGGGTTTTTCGTGTCGGCCTATCCCCTATCACAAATCACCAATCACTTCGCCTACAACGTCCGCTGTCTTAACGCCGAGGACAGATAATCCATCAACGAGACAACAATGGCGATGGCGATGATCTGGGCGCTGGCGGCGCGGTAGTTGAGCAGGTTGATGTTCTGCTGCAAGAGGAAGCCGATGCCGCCGCCGCCGGCAAAGCCGATGATGGTGGACATACGCACGTTGATGTCCCAGCGGTACATGGTGAAGGAGATGTAGGGCGGGATAATCTGGGGAATGACGGCGTAGACGATCATTTGCAGGCGATTGGCACCTGTCGCCATCACAGCTTCGATCGGACCGTTGCTGATGCCTTCCACCTGTTCAGAGTAGAGTTTAGCCAGCGCCGCCACGGTGTGCAGCCCAAGCGCCAGCACACCGGCAAAAGGACCAATCCCCACCCACACGGCGAAGACGATGACCATGATCAGCGCTTCCACCGAGCGCAGCGCGTTGAGGACGGTACGCGAGACGCCGTAGATGGTGAGGCCGATAGGCAACGAGGCGTTGTAGCGTACCCGCGCCGCCACTGCCAACCCGGCCAAGGCCCCCGCCAACGCCGGCCACAAGAGGACCGCGGTGGTGTTGGTCAATTGATAGATCCAGGCGAGCCCAAGGGCAATCAACCCAAAGAGGACCGCGCCCGCGGTTGCCGCCAGCACAAAGTTGACCATCTTCCCCGTCTCTGGGCTGACGCGTTCCACGATCCACTGGCCGGCGCTACTCATTACACTCCAGAGGACACCGCCGCCGATCAGCCCACACACAGGCACCAGGATCAGACGGAAGATCTGTCCAATTTCCGAAACGAACTCACCCAGGAAGAAGAAGGGCCCCAGCAGCGGCGCAAGTAGCGCGCCCAGCGTATCCAGGAAGTCGCTCAAAAAGTAGAGCGCCAGCACCACCAAGGCCACCGCGGCCAGCAGCGCAAAAAGTTGCAGCCAGCGCGAGCGGTTGATCGCCGATGTGGTGCCCGGCGGCGGCAACGCCATGCGCAATGCACCGAAAGCCAGCCCCCCCGACACCACAAAACCGCCCACATAGGCCAGCGGCCCCAGCGACATCGACGTGGGCACCATCGAGATCAGGTTCGCCGCCTGTGCGCCCAACCATACCCCCACCGGCACACCGATGATGATCAACGCCACACTGGGCAACGGACTTGTCACGGGGCGCATAAGGTTCTGTGCGGCAAAGAAGCTAATGGGGATCGCCAACAGCGTGCCCAACGTCGTGGCCAGCAGCGCCATGAAGACCGTCTCAATGATCTTGTCGATGGTGTCTTCGCCGTTGCGGCTTAGTGCGGGCCAGCCTACATTGGTGCGGGTGATGGCGCGCAGATATTGCACGTCCTCGTTGGGCCGGTCGCGCACCTCAACCGTGGTCTGGAAGTAACCGGCGCCGTCGGTTTCGATGTTGCCCAGTTGCAGTGACACCCCACTGGGCGGGATAAAGTTGAGCGGTCCTGTGGAATGGGGGGCAAAGTTATAGCCCTCCACCGTGATCTCGCTGCCCGGCGCCGCACAAGGCGGCGCAACCATGTACGGTCCACTGGTGTCGACCGCGGGCAGAGCCAGCGCGCCGCCCTCGGGGCAAGGAACCAGGATCGGCCTCTGTACAAGAATTTCATCCTGTTCCCATTCGACGAAGTCGGGCTGCGCCAGTGCGCGCAAAATACGCGTCAACGCCGCCTGACGCGTCTCCGAGCCAAGCTCCTCTAGATTCACATCGGTGACAGTGAACCCATAGGCAAAGATGACAAGACCAACGATGACGGCAAGGGCGATGGAGAGAGAACGCTTCATGACGGATAGATACCCAGGTGTTTGGAGGCGAGATGGGCGGGACGCGGAGAGAATGAGTAACGAGTAGGTTGACGAAGTAGGTTCCCATTTGGCAAAACTTCTCGTCAACCTACTCATTACTCCTTACTCATTTTTATCCTACGCGCTCCGCCTCTTTCCCATAAATGTCTTTAAACTTGGCGTCGTCGATCTCTTCCGGCGGGCCGTCGAACATGAGCTTACCCTCGTTGAGCGCGATGACGCGATCGGCGTAGGCGTGGACGAGATCGAGAAAGTGCAGGCTACACATCACGGTGACGCCGTCTTTGCGGTTGATCTCTTCGAGATGACGCATGATGCTGTGCGCCAACACCGGATCGAGGCTGGCCACCGGCTCGTCGGCCAGGATCAGCGCCGGATCTTGCATCAGGGCGCGGGCAATGCCCACCCGCTGCTGCTGCCCACCGCTGAGGTCGTCGGCACGATCGTGCGCCTTCTCCGACAGGCCGACGCGGGCAAGTTGGGCGTGCGCCTTTTCAATGTCCTTGGCGGTGAAGCGGTTGAAAATGCTCCATACCGGGCTGGTATAGCCCAAGCGCCCGGCCAGCACGTTGGTGATCACCGGCGAGCGGTGCACAAGGTTGAAGTGCTGAAAGATCATACCGATGCGGCGGCGAATGCGCCGCAGTTGCACTTCGTTGGCCGCGGTGACATCGGCCCCGTCGAAGAGAATCGTCCCCGACGTGGGATCGATGAGTCGGTTGATACAGCGCAGTAGCGTCGACTTGCCCGAGCCGCT
Source organism: bacterium (assembly GCA_016124945.1). GTDB lineage: Bacteria > Chloroflexota > Anaerolineae > Caldilineales > Caldilineaceae > RI-153. The sequence goes on from WGMT01000075.1 coordinate 43,066, forward strand.
CAGGCCGATCACCGCGCAGAACTGTCCCTTCGGCACATCGAAAGAGACGCCCTGCAAGGCGCGCACGCCGTTGTCGTAGACTTTGGTGAGGTTTTGGATGCGTAGGATCATGTGATTGGTGATTAGGGACTGGTGATTAGGGAGTGGTGATTAGGGACTGGGGATTAGGGACTAGGCACAACGAGATACGCTTCTGTCCAGTCCTCGATCCCTAGTCCCCAATTACCTATTGTCCAAGATCTTCGAGTGTCAATCCCGCCTCTTCAATCATCAGGCGCACAACGTCGTATTCGGCGTCGCCGGCGGGGCTAATGCCTGTCCAGCCGTAGAAGTCCTGGTTGCCGATAGATTGTTCCCAGGCTTCGGTTTCGGCGAATGCGGCCAGGGCGTCGACGATCTCACCGCGCAGTTCCACAGGGAAGTCGGGCGAGAACGACAGCGTGTCGTTGGGGATAGCCGGTGAGAGCGCCAGTATCTTCACCTGCTGGATCACGTCGGGCGCTTCCTGGCGCAGGTTGGCCCGTGCATCGAGGACCCGCCATTCACCGCACATCAGGCGCGAACCGTCGTCAGTGGGGGCACATTCTTCGATCAACTCGGCGGGAATTTCAGGATCGTCGCCAATGGTCCAATCGCCCTCGCCGGCGGGCTTCAGCGGCGGGCTAAAGAAGGTGGTGCCGAAGTCGGCCTCTTCGTTGTAGACAGCGCGGACAGCGCCGGTGTGACCGCCGGCTTCCAGCGTTTCGCCGGGCACAATGCCCAATTCGGCAAAGAGGGGCAGGATCGCCAGGTAGCCAGAAGTGGAGCCGGCATCGGGATAGGCCCAGGTCTTGCCGTTCAAATCTTCAATCGATTGGATGTCGCTGTCGCGTCGCACGAGGATCTGCGCCCAGTAGACGTCGTTGCCAAAGCGTACGGCCTTGTAGGCCACGTCGACGCCGCAAAGCTGGTTGGCCAACACATAGCCCAACCCAGGGATGAAGCCCATTGAATTGTCGGGCGAGGCGCACATCTCTTCAATCGTCGCCGCATAGGACGTCGGCACGCTGACCTCGAAGTGCAGGCCGGTGGCTTCGTTGAGCGCCTGCGCCATGATTTCACCACCCGAGACGATCACCTGGGCGTCGACCGACGGCACGAAAAGCACGCGGATTGGGTTGTCCTCGCTGCCGATGTCGCTGGTGGCGGCGTCTGTCTCTGTGACAGCGTCTTCTTCGGCGGGGGTTGTGGCTTCTGCTGCGGGCGTATCGGCATCCGGCGCAGGCGCGACGGGAGCCGGGACAGCACAGGCGCCGACAAAGAGCGCCAGCACAGCAAGCAGCAAAAGGATAAGCAGTTTTCGACTTCTGTTCATGGTCTCCTCCTGATGGGGTTGATGAAAATGGTGGATATGGGTGCGGATCAAGCGGAGTGAATTCGTCATCTGGGGACTAGAGAAGACGGTTCACAAAAGTTGCTACAAACAGAAGCAGGTGAAACAGTTTTGGCTGAGGCTATGGTACTGTAGGCATCAACAAAGCGCAAGCCCCCCTAAAGAAAGTGCGCCAGCTTTGTATTGTTCCATCCTAGTGGGCGCTTACTCCTCTGTCAAGGCATATCAAACGTCGTCTTTCAACAAAATGGCCTCGACAACAGCGGGGAGCAGTTGTCCCTCAGCCCACACCGTTGCCTCTTGCCATACAGCAGAATCGAGGTCGCTGCGCAGCGTCTCCACAGTATCGCGTACTTCGTGTGCCAGGGCAGGCTGTGACAGCACAAACACCAACAAACATGCACCTAGCTGTGGATTGTCATCTTCGCCAAGGTATAGCGTTGCGTAACCGGCAACAGCCTCCAACATCAACTTCACGTCGCCTACCTCTTGCGCAAGGGTGAGCGCTCGCTTTAGCAAAGAGCGTGCTTTTGCACTGTCTTCACCGGCCAGCGCCACATCGGCCAGGCCGAGGAGGGCAACGGCGACGCCTCGGTTGTCGTGGATCTCTTCTTTCAACATCAGGCTTTCATGCAGTAACGACTCAGCTTCGGCCAGGTTGCCGAGCTTGCGCGAGAGGCGCCCTGCATTGCCCAACGTCGTTGCTGCGCCGTGGATGTGATCCTGTTCGCGGAAGAGGCGACTACACGTCATGTAGTGCTCGTGGGCGGTTGCATAATCGCCCTGTGCCTGTGCCAGATTGCCGAGGTTGTTTAACGACATCGCCGTGCCCAGATCATCGTTCATTTCGTCGTAGAGCGCCACTGCACGGTTGAAATAGTCCGTTGCCAACGCGTACTCGCCCAGCGATTTATGGGCGATCCCCAAAAAGTTGACGGCAAAGGCCACGCCGTCCTGGTCGCCCGAGGCTTCGTCCAGGGCCAGGCTCTGATGGGTCAATTCGACGGCGAGCGGCATATCACCGCCATGGTAGGCGCTCATAGCCCGGTAGCCCAAGACTGTGGACTGCCGCACAGGATCGTCTACGTGGTGCAAGTAGGTGAGCGCTTCGTCCAGCGCCTGGTTGGCCCTCTCCAGTTCGCCGATTTGAATCTGCATACGTGCTCTCCGGCCAAGCAGCTCACAACGACAGGTCGCGAGGACGGGAGACAATGCTGCCCCATGCGGCCACAGATTCAATGCATCGTCGAAGACGTCGATCCCCTGGCGAAACCAGCTCTGTGCGCTGAAGAAGCCGTGGAGGATCACTCCCGCCCTGAGGATCTGTGCATGATCCTGGCGGGCGGCCGCCCACAACCACGCAGCGCGGACATTGGCCAGCTCGCCACGGATGACTCGGCGCTGTTCAGGCGACTCACCACTCTCCTGTGCGGCAAGGAAATCGAGGTAGTAGACAGTGTGACGTTCGGACGCTGCCTGCTCACCCGCGGCATCTTGTGTCAGCTTTTCGGCGGCAAAGCGGCTGAGCATGGGGTGCATGGTGTAGCGCCCCAACTCTAAACGCAGCAGAGACTTTTCTACAAGCAACCCCAGGTGTTGGGTCTTAGCCCCGGCAATCTCAGCAGCAGCCTCAGCCGTAAATCCACCGTGAAAAACAGCCAGTTGCGCAAAGACGCTCTGGCTTGCCTGCGGCAGCAGACGCCAGGTGTACTCGAAAGCAGCACGCAGGCTGCGGTGACGGTCGGGGATATTGCGCACGTTGGTGGTGAGGAAATCCAGACCGCGGCGGATTTCGTCTGCAATTTGCAGCGTGGGAAACTGTCGGATCCAGGCTGCCGCCAATTCGATGCCAAGCGGCATCCCCTCCAATAAGCGACAGATCTGGGCGATGGCGCCGACATCCGCCGCCGAAGGACGATAGCGCGGGGAAAGCCGTTGCGCAATCTGCAGAAAAAGCTGAACTGCGCCATACGAAGCGGCCGCATCTTCTTTTTCGTTCTCGTTTGGCGTAGGCAGGCCGAACAGATCAAAGATCCACTCCTCGTGCAGATGCAACGCCTCTTGCGAGGTGACAAGTAATTTCACAGCAGGCGCTTCGGCCAATATCTGTGCCGGCACGTTTGCTTCGGTGAGTAGTTGCTCAAAATTGTCGAGTACGAGCAGCATTTCTTTGTCGCGCAAAAAGTCGATAACGAGCGCCAGCGGCTCCTCGGGGCCGGAAAGCGCCAGCCCCAGCGTTTCGGCCAGCAACAAGACGAAGCGCCTGGCGTCGGTGACATCGGCCAGCGGTACAAAGTAGACGCCGTGAAGGAATTGCCCCGGCTGCCGCGCCATTAGCTGGCGCACTGTCTCTACCACAAGGCGGGTTTTGCCCATGCCCCCCGCCCCGAGGACGGTGACCAAACGACAGTTGGGATCGCGCAACTGCGCCGCCAGCGTCGCCATTTCCTCGTCGCGGCCCACAAAATGGGGCAGCGGTGGCGGCAAGGACGGGGGTTTGATGTCGCGGACGGCCACAATGCGGGCCTGTAGCGCAGTGGTTTCGCCGGCCGGGTCGACGCCCAGTTCGTCATCTAGCAGGGTGCGCAGGCTGTCGTAATGTTGCAACGCCGCGTTGTACTGCCCCGTGCGCGCCAGGATCAGCATCCGGGCGCGGTGGGCGCGTTCGCTCAGATTGTCGAAGCGCAGCAATGTGTCCACATGACGGAGGGCGGCAATGTAGTCACCTTCGAGCATGGTCAAGTCGATCAGTTGCCAGAGGAGCGTCACCGCCGTGCGCTGGTAGCGTTCCCGCGCCAGGATCGCCCATTCCTCAAAGCCCAGGCTCTCGCGCAGGTAGAAGCCTTCTAAAAAATCGCCCCGATACAGATCCACCGCCGATTGCAGCGCCTCAATTTGGGTGCGCCGACTGGCATCTGCCCCTTCTGTCATGGACGGCTGTTCTGCCAGCAGCGCCGCCTTCTGCTCAAACACATGCACGTCGAGCCAGTGATTGCTACTGTAGTTGAACGCCACCGACTGACGCGTCACATCTAAGTGCGCATCTAGCGAACGGCGCAGACTGGAGAGGATCGAACGCAGATTGGCCAGCGCCTGATCCTGCGCACGGTCGTCCCACAGCAGATCGGCCAGCACTTCACGTCCTATCGGGCGCCGTTGGCAGACAAGGTAGGCCAGCAGCGCCTCGGCTTTGCGCGTGGGGAGGTTGTCAATCCGCAGGCCATCCAGTTGTAAATCAACACCCCCAAAGAGCCGTATTTCCAGTCGTTTTTCGCTCATCGTGATTTTCTGATCGTTTTCTGACATTACGTGGCTAGGATAAAAGTCACAGCCATTTTTCACGCTGAATATTTACAGAAACTACTCACAGTTTAGTCGCGTCAGGCGAATAGAGACAATCCTATGTCCAGTTGGGCAAACGTAAGGATTCAGAGGATTTTTGATTTATGAAAATCTTTCTGGGAATCCCAATAATCTGTGTAATCTGTGGACCTATTCTTTTTTCTACCTTCGTATATCTTCGTGGAGCAGTGATTTGTAGTGAACGTTTACCGAGCAAAATACTGAGGAGAATCTGATGTGCGTAGTAACGAAATTGTATCGATTCGTTTGTTTGTTGGTCTGCCTGAGCCTGCTGGTGCAAACGGTAAACATCGGCGCTTTGACGCCGCTACCCGCCGTCTCGGCCCCGCGGACAGCCCCAGCAGCCGCGCCCGGCGTCGATCTTCCTACGGCGCCTGCCGGCTTTGAGGCGCCGCTCTCAGTGGCGCGCACCCAGTCGACCTTTACAGGCGAGACGGTGGTGATCACCTACACAGTGCGCAACACGCTGTCGCCCCTGTCGCTGCCCGAAATCGCCGACACGGCCACCGTCACTGAGACGGCGGCGGCGCTGGCCGATTTCGACAGGTCCGCCGATCCCAACGCCATGCAGAATGTGGTGCTTGTCGCCGAAACCACGGCAGAGGGCAACATCACCGCCAATAGTCTCTCCGCTGCAATAGACGGCGACACCCACATCTTCCAACTAGGCAACCTGCCGCCCCAGGCCGTCGCCACCC
>WGMT01000105.1 GCA_016124945.1 bacterium
CGCCAACGGGCAATGGCTGATCCGCACCCTGGACGCCGACACCGAAGATGCCGAGATGTTGCAGGCGCTAGGTCAGGTGGGCGGCGCTCCCGCAGACATTTTCGCCTTTGTGCGCAACTTCGGTTTTGAAGCCTATCGTGGATCACTGCGCGGCACCCGCGCCACGCTGTGGAGCGAAGCAGGCAACAGCCTGGATCAGGCCAATCTGCTCATCGCCATGTTGCGCGCCGCCGGTGTCCCCGCCCGCTATCGGCATGGCACGTTGAGCCAGGCCGACGCGCAGACGCTCATCGCCTCCATGTTCCGCGCGCCGGCGTCGATCATCGGGCATGTCGCGCCGGAGATTCCCGTCAGTGATCCCGTCAACGACGCCGATTTGATTGCCGAGGCACAGGATCACTGGTGGGTAGAAGCCTACATCAACGGCGCGTGGACCGATCTCGATCCCAGCTTTGCCAGCGCGTTGGTGGGGCAGCGCTTCACCGACCAGATCGCAGTTGACGGCACAGATCGCATCGCCGAAGTGCCAGACAGCGCCCGCCCCAAGGTGACGATTCGCCTCGATGTTGAGCTTTTCAACCAGCTAAACGTAGCCGGACGGCCCAGGGTGGTCAGTTATCTGGAACACACCTTTCGTGTCGTCGAAATCGCGACGTCTCCCGTCCATTTTTCGCACTACGTCGACAGCAACAACTCGGGGGGCCTGGTCTTTGTCAACACCCAACACACCTATACGCCCTTCCTCTACGTAGCGCAGAGCGACGAGATCATCCTGGGCGATCCCTACCAAGAATTGCTCACCAACTTCCCGCTGGCCACCACCTTTGTCACCGGCGCCTGGCTCAAGTTTGAGGTGCAGGACATCGACGGCGCGGTGACCAGTTACAGCCGCACACTCAAAGACAGGCTGGGCTACGATGTGCGCACCTTTGGCGGCTCGCCCAGCATCGCGCTCGACGGCAACAGCCCCAGCGTCTTCTCGGAGTTTGATATCTACGCGCTCTTGTTCTTCCCCGGTGTGGTGCCGGCGGCGGCCTACGAGCGTAGCCGCGCCGCCCTCGTCGCCGTGGTGGACGAACTGGCCGTGGACACGGCGCGTTTGCAGGCGCTTTCGGCCATTGCCACGCCTACACCCGCCCAGCAGGTAGAAACCGGGCAGATCCGCAGTCGCTATCAGCTCAACCTGAGCACCTTCCTCACCTCGGTGAGCATGGGCTTTGCCGAAGTGGCCGACCGCGCCGGCGCCCTCGCCCAGGCGTCGTTCTTTGTAAAGGCGTACCACGACGACCCACGGCTGGTGATCATCTCCCACGAGATCGTGGACAACACACCCCAGATGAACATCGACCTGCGCACCACCCTGGAGCGCACAATCGCCCACCCCGGCCAGGGCGAACCGGCCACGGTCAGTTATAACCTCTTCAAAGGGATCAACGAATCCTGGCTCGAAGGCGAGGTGCTCGGCGCTGCATCAGACGCCCCGGCGCTCACCACCGTCGCCGTGATGCAGGCCGCCTTGGCCCAGGACATCGACTTTGTCTTCGTCAACGACACCAACCTCGATCTCCTTGCCACCATCGGCCTGAGCGAAGAGGCCAAAGCCCGCATCACCGCCGCCGCACTGGCGGGCAAGATCATCAGCCTGCCCACCGCCGCGCCGATCATCAACGGCGAACCTGCCATCGGCTGGTGGGAGATCGACCCCGCCACCGGCGAGACCATCGGCGTCATGGAAAACGGGCTGCACGGCGCGCTCATCGAGTTTTTCGGCACCCTGCTCTTCGGTACCACCATAGGCCGCCTCACCGATTTTATGATCGGCGCCACCGCCGCCACCTGGGACTTTGTGGGCCAGAGAGTCTTTAAAGCCCTCGGCGTAGGCGAATTCGGCACCCCCGGCAAAGCAATTTTGAGCTTGATAAATCAAGGGCTTGGCTGTCTGCTCAATGAAACCCTTGGATGTACCGGCATCGGCAAAGGCTATCTTGACTACGGCTACATGGCCATGGAAGCCTACCTCAACTACCAATCCAACTATGATCCGCCCCTGCCCGACATCCTCATCGGCAGCGTGCCGGTGACGGAGCCACAGACGGCGGCGACAGCCACTGTCAACGTGACAGGCAACATCGCCCCCGGCCCCATCAGCGCCGACGTACAAACGGATCTGACTCAGATCGCCGACGCCGACGGTGGCATTTCGTTCTACGCCGCCGCCGTCGATCCCCTGGCCAGTGGCGCCACAGGACAGAAAACGCCGGTCAACTTCGGGGCAAGCAGCAACCAGACGCTCACCACCGCCGATCTGCGCCTCTCCCCCGCCACGGGGACGCTCACAGTGAACGGCCAGAATGTCGCGACCGGCGCAGCCACGGCATTGGCTCAATTCAACGGCGCGGTGACCGTCACCGCAGCGGGGGCGCAGGATCAGGCGGTGATCAGCGGCGCGGGCGATCTCTTTACGCTCAATGTCTCGCCTGCCAATTCCCTGATCTCCCCGCTAGACGCCGTGGCCTTCAACGTGGAGATCGCCGCCACTTTCAACGACAGCTTCGCCATCACCGTCCTTGCGCCGGAAGGCTGGGTGGTGGACGTAAACAACACCGGCGCGGTGACAGCCCAACCGCCCAGCGGCATTGCGGCGGGCGACTACACGATTGTGACAATTGCCCAATCCACCCAGTTCCCCGGCCTGGTGCTGCGCGCGGATCACACGGTCACCGTCGGCGCGTTCGACGGCATGACGCTTTCGCTGACACCCGATCCGCTCATCACCGTGCCCATGGGGCCGAAGCTCGAAGACGTCGGCTTCATCAACACCGGCCAGGCGCAGGTGCTGGGCGCGGCCTACCTCATCCAGTTGACCAACAGCGCCAATGCCGAACGGACCTTCACCATCAATGTGGGCGGCCTGCCTGCCGGGTGGACGATCCTCGGCGGTGAGCGGCGCACCAACATGACGCTGACACTTGGCCCCGGTCAACTCGGCCAAATCGGTCTCTACGTCGCCCCCGACTCGCTGCCCGCGCAGGGGACGTCCTACAGCATCAGCGTGTCGGCGTCGTCCAGCAGCGGACAGAGCGCCAACGCCGGTATAAGCTTCGTGATGCCTGACGTCCCCTTTAGCTACGTCACGGTGACGCCGCCCAGCCAGGCGATTACCCACACCGCCACGGTGAACTATGACGTCACCGTGCGCAATGTGGGCAACGCTGCCGGCACCTTCGGCGTGACCGCAGAAGCCTACAACGTGGACAACACCGTCAGCTTCGGCGCGATCCCCGGCCCGGCCAACATTCCCGCCGGAGGAGAGGCCACCTTCACAATCCCCGTCTCCACCGTGGACGCGCCCACACAGCGCGACGTTGTCCTCTTATTCGGCAGCCCCGTGGACGGCACGATCTACGAACCCACGGCGGTGGTCAAGCTATTGGTTGTCTCCGCCGAGGCCGCCGCTTTCCTGGCCGCGCAAAATCGCTGTGAACTGCCCGCCACCTTCGACGCCGCCCTCCGCGCCACCGCCCTGGCCGTGGACGAACTCTCCTTTTGGTGTGATCAGGGTGACTGCCCACTTGTGTTGCGCGACCGTGTGGTAGACGCCGCCGAAAATGTGCGATCCTTTGCCGCAAGCAGCGCCGCCCCCGTCACACTGCCCACCCTCACCGTCGTAGACAGCGCCATCGACGATCTCGCCGTCGCCGTTGGCGACGAAGCGATCCTGGCCGCCGTCACCGCGCTGGGGGCTACGATCTATGATCTCACCGGCGAAGCGTGCCAGGTGACAGCCCACCGCGCCCATGCCCGCTTCTCGCCCTACACCGAAGCCGTCCTCATCGGGCAGACGGCCGGCTTCTCGCTGGACGTGACCAACCAGGGCACAGTAACCACCACCTACGCCGTCACCGTGACCGGCTTGCCCGGCGCCGATCTCACCTTCAACGAGCCCCTTGCGCCCGGCGAAACGCGCACCCTGCCCGTGGACGCAACCCCGGCTGCACTGGGCATCTTCGATCTGACGGCGACGGTGGATCCGGTGGTTGCTGATCTGACAGTGAATCTACGCCGTGAAGCCCAGGCGCGCCTCAACGCCGTGGACAAATTCGTGCAGGTGACACAGGTCCTCGCCGACCCGCCCTTTGTGGACAGCGGCGGCAGCGCCACCGATCTCAGCGTCAGAGTGGCGAACATCGGCGGCGTACTGCGCACCGCTGTGGCAGGCGTCGTCGTCACTGCACCCTCCGGCGCGGTAGAGTTCAGCCAGGCGGAGATTCCGCTCACCATCCTCGGCGGCAGCCCGCGCACCTACGATCTCACCAATGTTGACACCTCGGGCTGGGCGGAAGGCGTCTACACCGTCACCGTGGATCTGCGCGACGCCGCCGGTGACGTGATCCCCGACGGCAGCGGCTATGGCTACCTCAGCGTGGGGCAGGCGTTGCAGATCGAGCACTCCGTTTCCCCAGAAGTCGTCGCCCCCGGCACGGTGACGGTGACAACCTACATCACCAGCCAGATCGCGTCGGCGGCGCTGCCCGGCAATCGAGCGCTGGCGATGTCAACATCGATCTACGACATGCCGCTGTGGGGGATCCCCGCGGACGGCGTTAACGGGCCTGTGGCCGATCTCTTTCTGCCAATCGTCAGCCAGAGTGGACAGCCGAACAGCACCGCCGAGGACGTCTCCGCGCCGCGCGACAACGCCGGTAACGGCGCCCAGTTGACGACTCGCGTTAGCCCAAGCCCCGCCTTCACCCGTCTACAACAGAATGATCCAGCCTGGAGCTACACAGGCACGTGGAGCAACGTCAACCTGGCCCGTGCCAGTGGCGGCAGCCATCGGCGCAACTCCACAGCAAGTAGCACAGCCCAACTCACCTTCGACGGCACCTGGATCAGCCTGGGCTTCATCGCCGACAGATTCAGCGGTTATGCCGCCGTCACCATCGACGGCGTCGATTATGGCGTCCTCGATCTCTATCGCAATCTGGAGACGCCAACCAGCTTCCTCTTCGACGGCCTGACGCCCGGTTCCCACACACTGGTGATCACCGTGCAGGGCAGCGCCAACCCCTTCGCTTCGGCCAGCCGCGTTCAGCTTGACTACGCCGACTTCGGTGACGGCTCACTCCTGCCCGACGGCGACTTCGAGCAGGACGATGCCCGTGTCCTCAAGAGCAACAACTGGTCGAACCCCAACTACGCCGGGGCCAGTGGCGGCAGCTACATGCAGAGCAGCCTGGCGACGGCATGGTTCCCTTTTGCCGGTGACTCGTTCACGCTGCACAGCATGGCCCACAGCAACGGGGGCAAAGCGCAGCTCTTTGTGGACGGCGTCTACCTGGACACCATTGACTTGTTCGCGCTGGTCTCTTCTAGCGCCGCCCTCTCTCGTACCTTCTCGTACAACGGATTAGGCAGTGGACCGCACATTTTGCAGATTATGAGCTATCAAAATCTAGTGACGGTTGACAAGCTCATCACTCCCGGCAGCGCCCCCTTCGTCGACCCCAATCCGCCGGTCACGGGCGTCACCCGCTTCGAGGCGGATCACCCGACGATCCGCTACAACGGCGTCCCCTTCACCCAGACGGCGTTCAGTTGGGTGCGGGTGGCCGACATCAACGCCAATCGCGCCGGCGCGGGCGAATACATCCGCTCGGTAACCGCAGGCGACACGATTGACTTTGACTTTGAGGGCGACTGGCTGGGCATCGGCTTCGCCACCGACAGACTTAGTGGTCAGGCCGAGATTCGCATCGACGGTCAACTGATGCAGACGGTCGATCTCTACAGCCGCTTCGACGACACCGCCGCCTTCTACTTCCGCAATCTAAGCGCGGGACAGCATACGGTCACCGTTACCGTGTTGGGCACCGCTCGACCGGAAGCGACCGGCACCCGCGTCCATCTCGACTACTTCGACGTGTGGGACGGCCAACCGCTGTCCACCGGCACGTTTGAAGAGGACAGCGAGCGGGTCATCCTGAGCAGTGGCTGGGGACGCACGTTGAACGCGCAAGCCAGTGGCGGCGCTTTCGCCTCCAGCACCGCCAACGTCACCGCCTGGTTCCCCTTTACAGGCGATTCGTTCACCTATCACGGACGTACGCTGTACACCTATCAGGATGTTGAACTTCGGCTGAACGGGGAATCTCTCGGCCAATTTAATATGTACAGCTACGAGGACGGCTTCCGCACCTACTCGTTTGACAACCTGGGCGACGGCCCCCACATGCTGGAAATCCGCCAGTACCGCGGCGCCGCCACTGTGGACGCGGTGAGCGCGCCTGCGATTGGCCCAGCGTACACGCCGCCCGCCCCCGCCCCGATTGTGCGCTACGAAGAGGACCACCCCAGCATGCGCTACAACGGCCAGCCCTATCGCACAATGCCCCAAAACTGGGCATTGGACGGCACCCCCGGCTGGACAAGCAGCGGCGGCAACAGCGTCAACACCAGCACAGCCGGCAATATCTGGCGCTTCGACTTTGACGGCGAGTGGGTCAACATCGGCCTGCGCACCACCGTGGGCAGCGTAGACATCCGCATCGACGGCGTCTCACAGGGCACCTTCGATACTTCGGGCGGTGTCAACGGCGTGAAGAACTTCCCCTTTGCCCTCGATCCCGGCCCGCATATCGTCGAGGTGGAGGTGATCAGCGGCACGGTTGCCGTCGACTACATGGACGTGTGGCAGGGTCAACCCATGGCCGACGGCTGGTACGACGCCTTGTTAGAGGATGAAGAGACGGGATTGTTCCACTTCAACCACAAGCAGTGGTGGCGACAGACGGCCGACGTCTACGCCTACAACGGGCTCTACCTCAACAACTTCAGCAGCAGTTTCAACAACATCTGGTTCCACTTCGTGGGCACAGATCTGACGATCCTGGGCAATCAGCGTAATGGGACCAGCCTGCGCGTGGTCATTGACGGCGTGGACTACGGCGTCTTTGATATGTCGACGCCCGCGCCCTTCCGCGGCCAGCCCCACGCCCTGCACTTCCCCGACTTGGGCGAAGGGCCGCATGTGGTGCAGGTCTTCCTGCCCTCGACAGGGAGTGTCACCGCCCGTATTGACGCCTTTGAGGTGGACCCCGACGGCTTCTACAGCTACATGCCGCAGATCACCTGGTACGACGACACGGCTAGAGAATCGATCAACCCCGATTGGGGCACCGGCTTCCTCTCCACCGTCGGCATCGGCGACCTGAACAACGACGGTGTGGTGGAGCTGGTGGCCCCGGCGCGCAACGGTCGACTCTACGTCTACCGCGGCGACGGACAGGACACGGGCAACGGCACGCCCATCCTGTGGACGAGTGATCTCGTCGGCCCGGCGGCGGAACCCGCTCTGGCCGACCTCACCGGCGACGGCCTGGCCGAAATCATTGTCACCGGCTTCAACGGCACCTTCGCCTTCCAGCATGACGGCACCCTGCTCTGGGACGAAACCACTGTCCGCTCATTCCGCTCGAACTCGGTAGAGACATTCGGCTGGGGTGGCCCCACCGTAGGCAATTTGGACGACGATCCCAATCCCGAAATTGTGATTTCGGCCTTCAATAACGCGCTCTACGTCTTGGACAACATGGGCAACATTCTCGACAGCGTCCTCGTGCCGGGAGATTGGCCCACCGTCCCCGTGCTGGCCGATCTCACCGGCGACGGCACGCTGGAGATCATCAGCGCACAAGGACACAGGCTCACCACCTACGAGTACGATCCTGTAGACGGTCTCTCCGTCCTGTGGACGTACACGCTAACCAACACAACCACCCGCAGCGGCAGCTTTGGAGCACCCGCCGTCGCCGACCTCACCGGCGACGGCCAGCCAGAGATCGTGATCAACTGGGGTCACCGAGTCGAGGCGCTGCGCGCAGACGGCTCGCTGTACTGGTCGTACTACACCGGAAACAACAACCACTTCCGCCCCAGCCCCATCACCGTGGCCGATGTCACCGGCGACGGCGAAATCAACCTGATCACGGCTTCGGCCATCAGTGCCGGCTTCAGAATCTTCAACCATACGCTGATGGTCTTAACCGCCGACGGCAATCTGGTCTGGGAACAGGCTGTCGCTGACACCACCTCTTCCGCCTCAGGCGTAGCCGCCCAGGATCTTACCGGCAACGGTGCCTGGGAAATTTTGTGGAATGGCTCTGACGACGGCTTCCTCATTCTGCGCGGCAGCGACGGCAAACGGCTCTTTAACGAACCCTTCACCAGCTCCGGCACAATCATGGACTATCCGACCATGGGCGATGTAGACGGCGACGGCGTGGCCGACGTGGTCACCGCCGGGCGCCAAGGCATCTTCGTCATCAGCCATTTGGGGCGCTGGGTCGATTCGCGCCCGATTTGGAACCAACACAACTACCACGTCACCAACATCAACGACGATTGGAGCATCCCCTTCACCCAGCCCAACAATTGGGAGTTGACCAACACCTACCGCACACAGACGCCGGACCGCACCCCTGCGCCGTCGTACAGCCTGGCCTTCACCTACACCGAAGATCTGGCCAACGTGGACGTGCTGCCCGACACGGCATCAACGCCGCTTACGTCCACACCGCCGGACTACACCTGGGAATATCGCCAGGAATGGGTGCAGCCGGTGGTCACCACCACCTTCGCCAGCCTGATCAGCAACCTGCAACCGGGCGAAGTACGCCAGATTTCTTCGGGGACGGAAGTTAGCTATCGCCTGCCCAGTGGCGTGAACCGGCTGACCCTGCCGCCGCTCTACGTCACCGCGGCGCGATTGGCCGAGATGACGCCGCCGACGCAAAGCGTGGTCATCGGCGGATCCACCGTTTTCACCCTCACGTTGACCAATCCCACCGACGCAACGGAGAGCTTCTCGCTGACCGTGGGCGGCGTCCCCGCAGCATGGGTGACCCTCCCCGCAACGGTGACAGTGGCCGCGGGCGAAAGCCAGGACGTGCCCATTACCGTCACCGTGCCCGCGGACGCGGAAGCCGACGTGCTGCCCCTGTTGGTGGACGTCGCCGGCAGCAGCGGAGCAGAGCAGAGCGTACAGGCGGCGCTGACCGTCTTCGCCGGGGTGGCGCTTGCCGTCACCCCGCCCACACAGACGGCACAGCCCGGTGTGGCCGTCACCTACACGGTGGCGATTACCAACGCCGAATCCATGACACACACCTACGCCATCACCACCGATGCCATCGTGAGCGGCCTACCCGCCACGGCGCAGATTGGTCCTGGCGCGACGGCGCTCTACACCGTCACGGCGGCGGCGCAGACGGGGCCGCAGCCCTTCGCGGTGACAGCCGCAGCCCCGTCCGGCGCGACGGCGACGGCATCGGCCATCCTCGATGTGACGACGACGGCGCAGGCAGCGTTGCGGCTCTCGCCTGATCCGCTGACCGTGGGACCGGGATCCACCGGCGTCTTTGTGCTGACGGTGACAAACCGCAGCGACACGGTGGAAAGCTTCGATCTGGACGTCGACGTGCCTGCCGGTTGGGACTACGAACTCCTGCGCAACGGCCAACCGGTGAACAGTGTGACGCTGCCGCCGTCGATCTTCAACAGCATCGACCTCACCCTGCTGCTGACGCCGAATGTGGGCGCGGCGACAGGCGACTACCCTGTCACGGCGCGGGCAATCGAGCAGGAAAGCGCCGTTGAGGCCGCTTCCACGACGTCCACGGCGGCGGTGACCAATCACGGCGTGACGATCCAATTCGTAGGTGGGCCGGGCAGCATCGATCCGCGCAGCGGCGGCACATGGAACGTGCAAGTTACCAACACAGGGCAGTCACCCGACAGCTTCAGCCTCGGCGTGGCCGGTCCTGTGGCGACGGCGGCGAGCTTCTCTGCGCCCAACGTGAGCCTGGACGCGGGCGCGTCACAGGTGGTGCAGTTGCAGGTGGGTGCGTTAGGCGCGGTGATCCCCGCCGACTTCCTGCTGGAAGTCAGCGCCACCTCGCAAGCCAACAGCAACATCCAAGACACCGACCGCACCGACTTCGGTGTGGGCGAATTCGAGGATCTCGTCGTCTCGTGGGCCGAAGCAAGCCGCACCGTCGACGGCGCGTTGACAGGTGAGATGGTTCTCGTTGTCGAGAACCGCGGCAACGTCAACCGAAGTTACAACATGACCGTCAACGCCGGTGAGGCCAATGCCGCTGTGCCGGTAACGCCGATCCTCATCCCCGCGGGCAGCACAGCCCAGGTGCCGGTGACGGTCACCGCGCCGCGATCGGGGACGTATGCGCTGGAGGCGTCGGTCAACTCGGCGGGGGCGTCGAGCGGCGCTGAGGCAGCAATCACCTTCGTCTTCGACGACGCGCCTGTGCTCGTCATCGAGAAGACGGCGAACCCTGCCGTCGTCAACGAAGGTGGCGCGGTGACCTATACCGTCGTCGTACGCAATGAGGGCCAGGGACCGGCAACCGATGTCACCGTCACCGATGACATGACGAGTACACTCGCGGCCGGGCTGACGCTGGCGGTGGGCGAGGCGGTGACCGTCACCTACGGTGTGACGACCGACGACGGACCCCAAACGATGGTCAACACGGCGGCGGTGACAAGCACACAGACGGCGCTGATTACAGACAGTGTGGGCGTGCAGGTGAGCAACGTGGCGCCCACAGCGACGCTGGGCAACAATGGCCCGGTGAACAATGGCGGCGCTGCGTCGGTCAGCTTCGGCGGGCAGTTCGATCCGTCAGCGGCAGACACGGCGGCAGGCTTTCGCTACAGCTACGACTTGGACAACGACGGCGTCTTCGACGTCACCAACGTCATCAGCCCGTCGGTGACTGTCCCCGCGACGCTGTTGACCGACGTGAGCAGCCGCACCGTCCGGGCGCGCATCGCCGACAAGGACGGCGGCTTCAACGAGTACACCACCATCATCCAGGTCACCGCAGCGACGGCAACGGCCACAGCCACAGCCATCCCGCCGACGGCAACGCAGACGCCGACGGCAACGGCGACACCTGTCCCACCAACCGCAACTGCTACGCAGACGCCCACAGCGACACCTGTCCCACCGACGGCGACGCACACGCCGACCCCCACAGCCACGGCAACATCCATCCCACCGACGGCGACGCCGATGCCGACGCCCACAGCCACGGCAACATCCATCCCACCGACGGCGACGCCGATGTCAACGCCCATAGCCACGGCAACATCCATCCCACCGACGGCGACGCCGATGCCGACGCCCACAGCCACGGCAACGTCCATCCCACCGACGGCGACGCACACGCCGACGCCAACAGTTACGTCGACGCCGATCCCGCCGACGGCGACGCATACGCCGACACCCACGGCAACGCCCACCGCTGACAATCCCGGTGGCGCGGGGAATCCACCGTCCGTCACCAGCCCGGGCAATCAAGAGAATACCGTTAACGATACGGTTGCGCTGGCCATCAACGCACAGGACAGCGACGGCGACGTCCTCAGTTTCAGCGCCGAGGGCCTGCCGCCGGGGCTGTCCATCGACGGGGCAAGCGGCCTGATTTCAGGCATGCCCACCACCGCAGATGACTATGCCGTCACAGTGCGTGTCTCCGACGATGCAGAGACGGTTTCGGTCTCCTTTGCCTGGCGTGTGCTGCCGCCACATGGGATCTTGTTGCCGCAGGTGCTGAACAACGCGCCGGTAGGCGGCAGTGCAACAGCGCCATGAGTGGTCAACTCACTTGAAACGAATGGGGTTGATGGTTTCTTGATCGCTACATAAGTTTCGCACACCAACACTCTGCGCCTGGGCGCAGAGTGTTGGTGTGCGGCGCGCCCGCGGATTGACTCGTCCTCAACGGAGCGCGCCAATCTCTCGATTCCGTGGGGCATGGTCACGCAAGCCTTCAACTTCGTGGACGTGTAACCAGCCACCATCTACCTGCCGCCCAACGTCAGCACCGACTTCGACTTCGACGTCGCCTTCACCAATGTAGTCAACGCCGCGTTGAACGCGCCCGTGCGCGCCAGGATGCTGATCCTGGCGCGCACGGGCGCGTTCCCTCAGATTGTCGAGTTGCAGTTCAACACCCCCAAAGAGCCGATTTCCAGTCGTTTTTCGCTCATTGTGATTTTCTGATCGTTTTCTGATCGCTACGTGACTAGGATAAAAGTCACAGCCATTTTTCACTGTGAGTATTTACAGAAACTACTCACAGTTTAGGGGCGTCAGGCGAATTGAGACAATCCTATGTCCAGTTGGGCAAACGTAAGGACGGCGCAATCAATGACTTCCAACGCATCGAACTACCATGCCTACCTCCTGCGTCTTCGGCGCGAGGACGAACAAGCACCATGGCGCGCCGAATTGGTCTCTGCGCATACTGGAGACAAACACCATTTCGCGACCGAGACCGAACTCTATCGATTCCTGGCTGGTCTACTGGCCTCAGACAAGCAGCAAGATCCAGAACAGAGATGATCCACATATCTGCGTGGATTAACGCGTTGCAGTGAATAACCACCGAGAAAAAACTGAGGAGAACCCGATGTACGCCGTAGCAAAATTGTATCGATTCGTCTCTTTACTGGTCTGCTTGAGCCTGCTGGTGCAGACGGTGGGCATCGGCGCGTTGACACCGCGCCCGGTGACCGCCGCATCGCGGACAGCCCCAGTGATAGCCCCGGTGGCGGCAACTTTGGCATCGCCCGGCGCAGACTTTCCCACCCTGCCCGCAGGGTTTGAGACGCCGCTCTCGGTGGCGCGCACCCAATCCACCTTTTCGGGCGAGACGGTGGTGATCACCTACACAGTGCGCAACACGCTGTCGCCCGTGTCGCTGCCCGAAATCGCCGACACGGCGACCGTCACTGAGACGGCGGCGGCGCTGGCCTCGTTCGATCTGTCCACCGACGCCAACGCCATGCAGAATGTGGTGCTTGTCGCCGAAACCACGGCAGAGGGCAACATCACCGCCAATAGTCTCTCCGCTGCAATAGACGGCGACACCCACATCTTCCAACTAGGCAACCTGCCGCCCCAGGCCGTCGCCACCC
>WGMT01000062.1 GCA_016124945.1 bacterium
CACTGTGCACAATCCGCGTGTTGGTGTTGTAAGTAGTTCCCCGCTACGCTTCATCTCTCGATTGAACCTGACAACAGGTGAGACGGAATCCTGGCCGTTGCCTGATTGGTGGAATGCAGGCGACATCGCCTGGGTAAACGGAAAACTCATCCTGTCCTACCGCCGTCTCGAAGATCCCGATCAGACCAGCGGCCTCTACGAGTTTAACCCTGAAACAGGCGAACTGACCCAACTCTTGCATCTCCCTGGTGCAGAACGGCTGCTGCCGACGGGTCCGTGAGTTATTGACGATTTTCGATTGACGATTGACGATTGTCCGGTTGAGTTTGTGACGCCGGGATTGGTACGTCACGCACTCAACGAAACCAGTTGCCGGCATCCCATCCACATCCTCAACACGACAATCGTCAATCGTCAATCGAAAATCGTCAATCAAGAATGGTTCGCAAGGACGCCGAAACCGCGTCCAACTCCGCCCGCACGTCAGCGTCCAACGTCCACCCCACGCCGCCCAGGTTGTTTTCGAGATGCTCGACGGTGTCCCCGCCGGTGATGGCGACGGTGACTTCGGGGTGAGAGAGCACCCAGGCCAGCGCCAGTTGGGCGGGCGTCTTGCCCAGTTCCTGCGCCAATTCGAGGACACGACCGATCACTTGCCCGGTGTCGCCCGCCATCATGGACGCGTAGCGGTCGGCGCGTTGGGTTCCCCACAGTGATCCGGCGGGCGCAGGCTGCCCAGGGACGTACGCGCCGCTGAGCAAACCCACCGCCAAAGGACTGTACGCCATCAGGCCGAGGCCACGGTCGCGTACGAGACCGAACATTTCCTGTTCCAACTGGCGGTTAAGCAGGCTGTAGGGATTCTGCACACACATGAAGGGCGTGGCGTGGAGGCTGTCGGCAATCCAGAGAGCGCGGCAGACCTGCCACGCTTTGTAGTTGCAGCAGCCGATGTAGCGCACCTTGCCCGAACGGACAAGATCGTCCAGCGCACGCACCGTCTCGTCTAGCGGCGTCGTCTCGTCGTAGATGTGGACGAGGTAGACGTCGATGTGGTCGGTGTCGAGGCGCTTGAGGGAGCGTTCCACCTCACGCAGAATGTGGAAGCGGGAAAGTCCGCGATCGTTGGGTCCGCTGCCCATGGGGCTGGCTACTTTGGAAGTGATCACCAGATCGTCGCGTTTGCCTTTGATCACCTTGCCCAGCACCTCTTCACTGCGCCCGATGTTGGCGCGGTCGTCCATGAGGCCGTAGATGTTGGCGCAGTCGATCAAGTTGATGCCGGCGTCGATGGCGCGCTCGATCATGCGCGCAGCTTCGCCCGCGTCAGATTGGCCGCGCAGGCCCAGTCCTAGCGCCAGGCGGCTGACTTTTACGCCGGCGCTGCCGAAGTTGATGTAGTCCATGTTGGGGTGCCTTTCGGGGCGTGTGAGGAAACCGCTAGAACGACTATGCAATCAAAATATCGGTCTCGGAAAAATCATTTCCAACAAACAACAATGGCAGTCCAGCCAACTTGGCGACTGCATATGAAAGACAATCACCGAAATTGAGCGCCGCTCGATGACGGCCTTTGCCAAATCGGAACCAGGCACCTACAGCTGTGCTGTAATGATCTTCACCAAACGAGACAATATGTACGTTTGTTTCCTCGAAGAATCTTGCCAGCATGCCACGGCAATCACGCCCGGTGCGCGCCGACAAGACAATGCTGCATTCAACCAGTGTAGGTGCACCAATCATTCGTACTTGGGCCACGGTAAGCTTATGCAGAAGCGTTTCGTAACCCGTCTCTTGAAGTACAATGGCGATTACAGCAGATGAGTCTAGGATCATACACCGTGCTCTCCATAGCCCAGGATCGCTTCTTCCTCTTCTTTGCTTAGTCGGGTGCCAAGCACAGATGCAGGAATCTGTGGCCAGATTTCCTCTTCTAAGAAGGCCAAAATACGTTCGGTTTCATCCTGTTGGATAGGAATTTGAAGAGCAAGTCGTTGCCGTCGTTCCTCCAGTGCCTTGCGCACAACCTCGGTTTTCGATTCGCCTGTCAACCGAACTAGTTCGTCGAGTAACCGTTCCACATCGGCATTCTTGATATTGAGTGACATGTTTCACCTCCATACCTGAAGTATAATTGTGTTTCTGTCATTCATCAACAAGTCTGTATTTCTTTAATTCAATAGAACGCGGATGAGGCGGATTGAGCAGATCTTGGCGGATTTTCACAATCATCCGCCTCATCCGCCCAATCCGCGTTCTATTTCTGCTACCGCGCCCCACACGCCTGAAGACACGCCTGCATGTGACCACGCGACTCTGCCGCAATCGTCACACACTGTTCGATGCTGTAGTCCTTGGCCCCGATGATCTCCAAATTCAGGGGACCGCTGTAGCCATGTTCGTGTAGCACGCGGATGTAGCCGACGAGGTTGATGTCCCCACGGCCGTTGGCCTGCATTTCGGGGGTGCCCGGCCCTTGTTGGCGGCCTTTGCAATCGCGGATGTGGACGTGCTTCACACGGCTGATCACGGCGGCGATGGCTTCCACCGGGTTTTCGTTGGCGCGGTAGATGTGGGACGGGTCCATGTCGATGCCGAAATGGGGAGACTGGATCGCTTCCATCACCTTGAGCGTGGTGGGGGTGTTGTAGACGGCGTGGCCCACATGCGCTTTGACACAGAGGACAATGCCGTAGCGCTCCGCCATTTGCGTCAACGCGCCCAACTCGTCAATCGTCTGCTGGAGCGTGGACGGGTCATCGGTCTTGCCGCCGGGGCCACAGTTGATGATGGGGATACCGATCTCCACCGCCGCCTGCATGGCCGCTTCCATCTTGGCCGAATCGCGAGAAGGCTGCTCCATGGCCAGCAATTCCAAATTGTACGCCGCGGCCAGCCGCTTCACCGTCGGCGCGATTTCGCGCCAGCGGTCGAGCACCAAATGCTCGCTCATGCCGTCTATGGCCGACACCTCCACGCCATCGTAACCGGCCATCGCCAAATGGTTGAATGCCGTTTCCATATCATACCCGCCGAAGAGGACGGTGTTTGCGCCGAGTTTCATTCGTATAGTCTCCTAATCTCAATAGTAGTGCGAAATCTCATCAACTTTGACCACCGTCCCCTGCTCCAGCGACTCAATCGCCGCGGCCAACACCTTCTGCGCGGCCAGCCCCTCTGCGGCGGAACCGTCGATGCGGTCGGGGTGGACGTCGTCGCTGACCTGCTCGAAGAAGCTCTGTTGGCGGTTGAGGAAGGTCTCCTCGAAGTCGCGCATGCCGCCAAAGATGGGGTTGGAGAAGACACGCTTTTCCATGTCGCCCGCGGGGTAGAGGGTGGCCTCGCGGTACATGTCCTCGATGACGAAGCGACCTTTGGTGCCTGCCACTTCGCAGCGTTCCATAGGATGGCCGCGTTCGATGTCATAGCTGCCGGTAAGGGTGCCCACCATGCCGTTGACAAAACGCATGTTGAAGGTGGCGGTAGACCAGATGCGGCGGCCCGGCGCTTTGGTGGCAAAGCATTGCACCGCTTCAATGTCGCCGCAGAAGTAGCGCATCACGTCTACGGTGTGGGGGTGCAGCGCCTTGAGTTGGAAATAGGGCGAACTTTCACGCGGATTCATGATCCACATGCTCATGTTCACAAAGAGCAGGTGGCCGATGCGTCCTTCATCTTGCCAGCGTTTGGCCAGCTGCGCCGCCGGGGTAAATCGGTGATTGAGATTGATGCCGTAGCAGACGCCCTTCTGTTTGGCCAGCGCCACCATCTCTTCCGCCTCGCGGATCGTGTTGGAGATAGGCTTCTCGCCCAACACATGACAGCCGAAATCCAGCGCCTGCATGGTCGGTTCATAGTGCTCGCTGCCGTACTCGTAGCCGCCCGTCGCCACAATACACACATCCGGCGACAGCGCCGCCAACATGGATGGCACGTCGGCGAAACCGGGGACGCCGAAGGTCTTCGTCCCCACCTCCAGCCGGTCCTGGCGCATATCGCACACACCCACCAACTCCGCCAGCGGACTCGCTTTCACCAGTCCTGCATGGCGCGTCCCGATGGGGCCCAGGCCGATGACTGATACTCGTAGCATAGTCTTGTCTCCTCGAAGTGGTGATTGGTGATTCGTGATTGGTGATAGGGGGCTTGCACTCGTTTCCGTGCTTGTCCCAATCACCAGTCACTAATCACCAATCCCTATTTCCGCTCTTCCGCCTGCAACTTCACCGCCTGGTTCACGTTGCCAATGTGCAGCGTGTCGTAGGCCTGCTGCGACGACGTGAACGCGCCGATCCCCTCTTTGCCGTGCCAATCGCCCTGGTGATGGATGGGGTTGGGCAGGCCGGTTTCGGCTTCCCGCTTGGCGATCCAGGCGTCCATGCGGCCTTTGAGGAACTCGACGACACCCGGTTCAGATTCGGCCAGGTTTGTATTCTCGCCGGGATCTTCCACCAGGTTGTAGAGTTCCACTTCGGGCTTGAAGTGGAAGTCGGGCTCCAGCGCGATGATGAGCTTCCACTGGGGCGTGCGCCAGCCGTGTTTGCGCATCCATGTGCATTCGGTGATGTAAAACTCACTCTCGTGTGACGCCACTTCGCCACGTACCATAGGCATCAAACTGCGTCCGTCGAAAGTGAGATCGTCATGCTGCAATTCGGCCAGTTCCAAGAGCGTGGGGACGAGGTCCTTGTGCTGATTGAAGCCGCCCACACGCTTCCCCGCCGGCATCTTACCGGGATAGCGAATGATCAGGGGGACGGTCAACGTCGGTTCGTACATGCCGTGGTGATCGAACCAGCATTCGTGTTCGTAGAGCGTCTCCCCATGATCGCCGTTGATGACGACGATGGTGTTTTCGGCCAGGCCGCGGGCTTCCAATGTCATAAAGATCGTGCGGATCGCCGCGTCCATGTACGCAATCGCGCCGTCGTACTGGGCAATGACATAGTCCTTGTCGGTGATGCCCGGGGGCATCCAGGTGGCGAAGAAGTCGCGGAAAGGGGCGAAGTTCAGCACCGGTTCCATGGACTTATTCTCGGGGTCGAGTTCGTTGCCATGGTAGAAGGCGCGTTCGTAGGGATGGGGCGGCAGGTAGGGCGCGTGGGGATCCATGTGGCGCAGGAAGAGGAAGAAGGGATCACGCTTCTTCGAGAGCCGCTCCAGTTCAGGGATTGCCACATCGTTGAGGTTCTGCGCCTTGGGGCTGCGTCCCTCTTCGTAGCTGCCCCAGCCGGGGAAGGTGATGTAGTTGTCGAAGCCACGCGAACTGGGGTTGCCGCTGAAGCCGACACAGGTCGTGTTGTAGCCGGCCTCCTTGAGGATCTCGGGCAACGTGGGCACTTCCTCGCGCAGGGGGCCCTGGTGGCGGAGGGCCACCACCTGCGTTCCGATCACATCGCGCCCCGTCAACATCGACGCATACGCGCTGGTGGTGGGGATGTGGGCGCTGAACGTCTGCTCAAAGAGCGTCCCTTCCCGTGCGAACTGGTCAATGTGCGGCGTGGTCAGTCGGTCGTATCCGTAACAACTCATGTGATCGCGGCGCAGCGAATCAATGCCTAAAAGCACAATATTCGGCGGCCTGCGTCGGGACGTGCGGCGTGAAGGCATGGGAGACTCCTGAGTAGAGAAATTTGGGTGTGTATTGGTTGCTTGTCGTGAAAAGTATAGTGCGTAGTGCGTAGTTCGTAGGCGACACAAGCTCTGGAATACGCACTACGAACTACGCACTATTCTGCGTATCCATACTCGCGCATCGCCGGCTCCAAAAAATCAAACATACTCTCCCCATCGTCCGTCTTGTAGCGCCCCACGGTTTCGGGGTGGACGGGGATGCGGGCAAGCGGGAAGCCGACGAAGGCTTCGAGCCGGGCAAGGGTTTCTTCCTGGCGTAGGACGAAGTCTTCCATGCGCACTTCGATCCAGTTGGCCGGTTTGGGCGTGGCCTTGACGAGTTTGTACTGGTAGATCCACGAGATGGCGCGGCGATGGCGCTCGTCTTCGGTTTCGAGGTAGTCTATGCCAAAGGTGCGCAGGTCGTCAGTGACATGGCGGCCCAGAATGCAGTCGCGTGGGTTGCGCACCCAGAAGATGTACTTGATGTCTGGAAACATGCGCAGGATCCACGGGAAGGCCAACGTTGTTTCGGGGATTTTCCACCCCTTTTTCGGCGCAGGCGCAGCCAACACCGACTGCAAGTAGGTGTGGATCAGATCGGTAAACTCGTCGGGGATGGGCATGTCGTGTAGCTTGCTGAAGTCCCAGTCTAGGCCGCCTTTCCATTCCACAGAACGCGCCAGGACACGGCACGCATCGTACATGGGCTGCGGTGGCAACAGATCGCCCGACCGATTGAGTCGGTTGCCCATAAAAACCCCGCTGGCCGACAACGTCTGCGACATCGCCCGTGTGGCCGAATGTCCACGGCCGATGATGGTGATCAGAGACATAGGGTGTGGCTCCGGGAGAGTGTGGGATGAGATGACGACGGACGACGGACTACAGACGACGGACGACGATCACCGGTCGTCTGTCGTCCGTCGTCCGTCGTCTCTTCCAATTTCGATTCTTCGTCCTTCACGCGCCGACTGGTACGCCGCCAGGATCATCTCTACAGCGACGCGGCCGTCTTCGGCGGTGGCGGTGGGCGGCGTGCCTTTGAGGACGTAGTCCACGAAGGCGCGGGGGACGCCCTGGATGCGTTCGCCGTGGTTGGCCGGGATGGCAATTTGCTGGTCTTCCCAGGCCGGTTCGCCTCGACGCCAGAGTTTGAGCGCGATGGCGTTGTCGACGCGCGGGCCGTTGGTCGACGGTGAGTCGTCGTGGTTTTGGATGATCACACCGGCGTCGCCGTAGACTTCGCTGGTGTTTTCCCCTGCCAGCATCACCGACGAGTTGACCAGTTCGGCCATGCTGCCGTCGGCGAAGCGGTAGATGGCCACGCCCATGTCGTCGGGGGCGACGTCGGTGAGGGTGTTGCCGATTTCGGCCATTACACTCACCGGGCGGCCCATCACCCAGTGGATGAAGTCGGCGGCGTGGCTGGCGTCGTCGAAAAACATGCCGATGTTGCGTTTGGGCTCAAAGTGCCAGCGTGTCGGCCCGGTGACAAAGTCCTGGTTGAAGAGCAGCGGGATGGCATGTCTTCGGCGCAACAGACCGACCTTGCCCACGGCGCCGCTCTCAACCAATTCCTTGATGCGGATATTGGACGGGTCCTGGCGCATTTGGAATGCCATCATAAACGGCACGCCGGCCCGTTCCACAGCGGCGGACATGCGGTCGCAGTCGGCCAATGTCAGCGCCATCGGCTTCTGGCACAGGATCGCCTTGCCTGCCTCGGCGGCTGCAATTACCATTTCGGGGTGACGGTCCGTCTCACATGTCACAATCACAGCGTCCACCTCGGGATGCTGAATCACGTCTTCGACGTGGGGCGAAAAGGACATGCCAAACTCCGCCGCCATCTTCTCGCCGCGTTCCACATTGTCGTCCCAGCATGCCACCATGCGTACGTCCTCGAAAGCGGACATGCGCCGACAGTACGCTGCGGCGTGTCCATGCGCGAAGCTGATGATGCCGATGCGGAGGGGTGCGGTCATGGTGTGTCCTTTGGGACAAGGCTGTGACAAGGTGACAAGGTGATCGTGTCAATGTCCTTGCCCGACGACAAGATACTTGACGTTCGTCAGTCGTCGTTCGTCAGTCGTCGGTCGTCAGTCGTCGGTCGTCAGTCGTCGATCGTCAGTCGTCGATCGTCAATCGTCTACTCTCCCGGCGCTTCTGCGTTCCCGCTCTCATGTGACCGAATCGCGGCCTCAATGATCTCTTGCACCGCCAATCCTTCGCGGCCGGAGGCTTCGATTTCGGTGGGATCGACCTCGGCGTGGATCTGTTCCAGCCAGCGGTGGATGCGGTTGGTGAAGGTGGCGCCGAAGCCGCTTAGCCCACCCATAATGCTGTTGCGGATCACGGTCAGCTCGTCGGATCGGCGTGGGTAGAGGGTGAGTTCTTCGTACAGATTGTCGAGGACGAAGCGCCCTTCCGTCCCCATCACTTCACAGCGTTCCAGGTTGTGGCGCGGGTTGGTGTCGTAGCTGCCGGTGAGATGACCGACGACGCCGTTCTCAAATTCCAAATTCACCTGCACGTTGGAGTAGGTGATGCGCCCCGGCGCTTTGTTGAAGAAAGCGTGGACCCGCTTCACGTCGCCGCAGAAATAGCGCATGATGTCGAGTGAGTGGGGATGCAGGGCGCGGATGTGGAACCAGGGCGACGTTTCGTTGGGGTTGCCGATCCACATGGTCATGTTGATCAGGAGCAGAGCGCCCAGCTTGCCTTCGTCTACCCACTGTTTGGCCTTGGCGGCAGGCGGCACGAAGCGGTGGTTCAGGTTGATGCCGTAGTAAAGTCCTTTTTCTTCGGCCTTGGCCACCATCTGCCGCGCCTTGACAATGTCATTCGAGATCGGCTTTTCGCCGAGCACGTTGATGCCCGCTTCCAGACATTGCATCGTCGGCTCAAAGTGATCGCCGCCATTCTCCGTCCCCGCCGTGGTGACGCTGACCGCGTCCAATGCCACGTTGCGCAGGAGATCGTCCACGCTGTAGAAGGCAGGGACGCCGTAGCGCTCCGCGGCTTTATCGGCGCGTTCCTTGTTGATGTCGCACACGGCGACCAATTCGGCCAGTGGATCCTGTTGATAAACCGGCGCATGGGTGTTGCCGATGTTGCCCATGCCGATGATGGCGACTCTTAACACGGTTTTTCCTCCAGTGGGGTGAGGGTGGAGATTTGAGTAGCGATTGTGTACAGTTCATTTCACCGCAAAGACGCAAAGAACGCAAAGGGCAGACGCAGAGGATTGGCACACAGATTTCACAGATTCACACAGATTTCAGAGTCGATTTGTTTCTGAATCCTGAAAATCTGTGTTCCTATCTCTTCTCTTCTTTTCTTTGCGTTCTTCGCGCCTTTGCGGTGACCTTCTGCTTCTACTCGTACAAGAAACACTTCACCTGTCGCCCTTCGTGTTCGACGGTGGGCGGCGATTTTTGGCGGCAGATGTCCATGACGGCGGGGCAGCGCCCCGCGTAGCGGCAGCCGACGCGCATGTACTCGTCGGTCTCCAGTTCCACCAGGCTGGTCTTCATGTCCCAGGCTTTGTCGGGGTCGGCCTGGGGGATCGATTCTTTGAGATTGATGGTGTACGGGTGTTTGGGGTTGCCCAACACCTGCTCCACAGGACCCATCTCCACGATCCATCCACGCAACATGACAGCGATACGATCGGCGGAATAGAACGCTGTGGCCAGATCGTGGGTGACGTAGAGGAAGGTCACCTGTTGCTCATCTTTGAGCTTGCGGAACATGTTGACAATGGACATGCGCAACGACGCATCGAGCATGGAGACCGGCTCGTCCGCCACGATCAAAGACGGGCGCGTGAGCAGGGCGCGGGCAATGGCCACGCGCTGCGCCTGCCCGCCGGAGAGTTCGTTGGGGTAACGTCCTTTGATTTCGGCCAGCGTCAGCCCTACCTCAGCCAGCGTCTTGTCGATGTAGGCGTCTACACCGCGCTTGTCGGTCATTTTATAGTTGAGCGCGGTTTCGTAGAGATAGCTGTCAATGCGCTTCAGCGGGCTGAAGGCGGCGAAAGGGTCCTGGAAGACGGGCTGCACCTCTTTGAAGAACCAGTTTCGCTTCTCCTTTTCACCGAGATCTGCCACGGAACGTCCTTTGTAGCTGAGGACGCCGTGGGTGGGCGTCTCCAGGCCGAGGAACATGCGCGCCAGCGTCGTCTTGCCGCTGCCACTTTCGCCGGCGATGGTGAAAATTTCGGGACGGGTCAGGTCGATTTCAAAGCTGGCTTCGTCTACGGCGCGGAACTCGCGCGAGGCAAAGCCCTGGCGTACACGGAAAATCTTGGTCACCTCGTCGGCCACCAGCACAGAATCAGATTTGGGCATGGGGCACCCCTTCGGTGAGCAGGTGACAGGCTGCTCGATGACCAGGTGTCAGCTCGATCAGCGCTGGATCTTCCGTCTTGCAGCGATCCATGGCCAGCGGGCAGCGCGGGTGAAAGCGACAGCCACTGGGCGGCATGTCCAGCGCCGGCGGGCGACCGGGGATGCTGACCCGCTCCGTCCGTTCGGCCATGTTGGGCAGTGAACGGATCAGGTATTGGGTGTAGGGGTGGCTGGGGTTCTTCAGAATCGTGCGCGTGTCGCCTTCTTCCACCACCTTCCCCGCATAGAGGACGGCGATGCGGTTGGCCAGATTGGCGTGGACACCCAGATCGTGGGTGATGAGGATCAGCGTGCTGCCCTCGCGCTGCTGAATGTCCTTGAGCAGTTGGATCACGCCGCGCTGCACGATCACGTCGAGCGCCGTGGTGGGTTCGTCGGCGAAAATGAGCTTGGGCCACAGGATCGTCGCCAGCGCAATCGTCACACGTTGGCGCATGCCGCCCGAAAGCTGATGCGGATAGGCGGTAAGCACCTTTTCGGGCAGACCCAGTTCCTGTAAATAGGTGCGTGTCATCTGCACCGATTCGGATTTCGACAGGTTGTTGTGGGCGGCGATGAAGTCGTGGAAGGTGTCCTGGATGCGCCGCACCGGGTTGAGCACGTGCATCGAGCCCTGGGGAATGTACGAAACTTCCTTCCAACGCAGGTCGCGCAGTGTGTTGGAATCCAGCGAGAGCGCCGCGATTTCGTGGCCGTCGAACGAATATTTAACTGTCCCCGAAACGACGGTCAACGGTGGCTGGTGCGCGCCCAGCATCACCTTGAGCAAGGACGATTTGCCGCAGCCCGATTCACCGGCGATGCCGTAGACCTCGCCCGCCTTCACGTGCAACGAGACGCCGTCCACCGCCTTCACAGTGCGCCGCACGCCGTAGGCTTCGGTGATGTAATAGGCTTTTAGATCCTGCACTTCGATGATATTGGTCATGTTTATCCTCTCACCTGTAGCCGGGCCAACCGTGTACGCGGATCGAGGAAGCGCGTGAGGCTGATGGAGACCAGGTAGAAGCCGATGACCATCAAGACTGAAGCCGCAATCGGCGCCGCCAATACCCAGACCCGGTTGGTGAGTAGCGCCTGGTAGTAGTTGCCCCAATAAAGCATGGTGCCGATGCTCTGGGCGTCTAAGTCGCTCAGGCCCAGCACCGCCAGCGTCACCTCAAAGCCGATGGCAAAGAGAAAACCACTCACCATGTCGGCCAACAGGAAGGGGAGCAGGAAGGGCAGATGTTCGCGAGTAACAATCTTAAATGTGTTCATCCCCGCGAAGACGCCGGTGTAGGTGAATTCCCGTTCGCGCAGGCTAAGGATCTGTGCCCGGTAGCGCTTGGATGGGTACGCCCAATCCAACAACCCCAATAGCACAGCCAACCCGAGCAGCGTCAACTGTCCACGTAGGATGGAAGCCAGCAAAATCACCAGCGGCAAACGTGGGATCACAATGAAACTGTCTACGATGGAGGAGGCGATGCGGTCAAAGCGCCCGCCCACATAACCTGACACCATGCCCAGCACAACGCCAATGCTGCGCCCGATGATTACGGCGATCCCCGCCACAATCAACGTGTTGCGGATGGCGAAGGTCAACATCCAGAAGACGTCCTGGCCGGTGGCGGTGGTGCCGAGGATGAACTCCATCGACGGCGGCTCGTTGCGCGGCACGGCGCGCCGGTCGTCCGCCTCGTAGGGCGAAAAGAAAGAGAGCACCACCATCACCACCACCACTGTTAAAATCGAAGCGCCGATGCGGAAGGATGGGCTGAAGCGTAAAAGATCTCGGAGTACAGCCATAGTGTCCCCTTGGCTTTGCGTGATTCGTGATCCGTGATTCGTGATTCGTGATGCGTGATGTGTGATTCGTGTTGTGTGGGCAGAGTTTGTTGCCGTTTCTCTCGTGCGCACCAGGATACGTGTGTGAGAAGTTCTATCTCGATACCTAAATACGACAACACGCAGAGAAGGCAACAACAATCTTTACCCACGAATCACGGATCATGAATCATCTTTACCGGTACCGCACCCGCGGATCGAGCAGCGGATAGATCAAGTCAACCAGCAGCGACGCTGTGGCGATCCCTACGATGGAGAGGAGGGTGACGCCCATGATCAGGTTGTAGTCGGCGGAGGTGATGGCTACGAAGAGCGTGTAGCCAAGCCCCGGATAGCCGAAGACCACTTCGGTGATCAACGCTCCCTCGAAGATAGCCCCAAGCGAAAGACCCAGGTCCGTCACCTGCGGGAGCATGGTGTTACGAATTAGATAGGATGTCAGGATTTTGCGTTTGGGCACCGCGGCCATTTCGGCATATTGCACATAGTCGCTCGACACTTCACTGCTGGTGAGCGCTTTCGACATAATAAATCGAAAAGCTGTGCCGCCGATGATGATGGACAGCGCGGGCAAAAAGCTGTGTTCCACCAGGCTGCTCAGGTAGTTCCACGAGAAGCCGGGCGTGCCTCTAGCGCCGCCCACCAGTGGAAAGATTGGGAAGTAATAGGCCAGCAGCATGAGCAGAATAAAGGCAAGAATGTAATAGGGGATGGGGTAGACGGCCACCAATGAATTTTCCATTAGCCGTGACCACCATTTGTTTGGGTAGTAGCCGGCCAATGCGCCCAGGATCAACCCCAACAGCCACGAGAGGACGATTGTCGTACCCAGCAGGCCCACTGTCCAGCCGATAGCGTTGCGGATCATCTGGTTCACCGTCATTGGGAACGACGTGAACGACGGTCCTAGATCTCCCTGGAGGATACGCGTCCAAAAACTGACGTATTGCTCAAAGATGTTGCCCTCTAACCCATAAAGATCGAGCAGCGACTCGCGCAATGCCATCGTCGCCTCTGGGCTAAGGCTTTGAAACGCGGTAAGTCGTCCTAGCGCCTGATCCACCGGATTCACAGGCGACAACCGGGGAATGATGAATGTGATCGTCACCCCGATAAAAATGACCATCACCCACTGCAACAGCCGGGGCAGGATGTACTCTTTGAAGAGGAGCATGAGCGGACTCCGTAATCTTTCGCGTATGCGGAAGTTTGCCTGGGGAAGGTGAGTGGTGATTAGTGATTGGGATCTCGTTAAGGCAATGAACAGACTTTTGCGTTACCTTTTCGTTGACATCCAAAGAGGCAAAGACGGATTCAGCGTCTCAACATGATCACCAATCACCAGTCACCCCTCCTCAAACCAAATACCGCTTAAAAACTACTCATTCACCGGCGTCAAACTCTGGAACGCAAATTTACCACCGTGGAACCAGTAGAGCGGCATGTAGGTTGGATTCTCGGCGGTGGGGAAGCCCGTCCAGTAGCGCTCGTCCCAGGTGACGAATTTCTTGAAGCTGATGGCGGTGATCATGTACATCTCTTCCGTGAAATATTGCAGGAACTCGGTTACCACCTCGAAGTTCTCTTCGCTGGTGGGGTTGAGCCCGTTCATGGCGTCGATGTACTCGCCGATGCGCGGATCGTTAATGCGTTGATGGTTGTTGCCGCCAGTGGAGCGGTAGTCCTCGCCGTTGGGGATGTAGAAGTCGGGGTGGAAACCGCGGATCTCGGGCCACGAGTCACCTGCGGCCTGGGCGAAGCTGTACCACGGCGTGCTGACTTCGTACTGACCGGTGACGTGGTTCTGATCCCATACACTGCGTTCGAGGCCTTGTAGGTTCACGTCGATGCCGAAGTCGTTCCACATATCGGCGGCGGCGTTGGCCATGCGGAAGGCGTCGTTTTCGTCGGGCGGCGATTGTAACTGCAAAACCCACGGCGTGCCGTCGGGCTTGAGCCAGTCGCCCTGTGCATTGCGGCTGAAGCCGTTCTTGATCAGCAGCCGTTCGGCCACGTCGGGATCGAACTTCCACCAACCGGTGCCGAAGACTTCCCGTGGCGTACCAGGGACAGTGTATCCCTGCGCTTCGGCCCATTCAGCAATCTGATCGGGGACGGTGGGATCGTAGGGCTTGTACATGACACCGGGTTCGATCTCGATCTCCAGGTTTTGCAACCAATCTTCCATGGGATCGAGATAGATTTCACTCAAAGATGCCGTCGGTGGGATCGGCATCGCTGTTACCTTGGCGACGCCGCCGATGTATTCAGTCTGTAGGTCGACGATGTCGATGGTCAGTGCCAGCGCCCAGCGTACATCTTTGTTGGCGTAGATTGGGTCCGTCTCTTGATTGAAGGCGAACTGGCGGGTGCTCACTTCGTTGGGGTAGGCCCACGGGAATTCGGTGTACCATGAGCGCGCCGTCTCGGTCGTGTCCAGCGTAGTCTCGAAGGCTTCGAAGTCCACGTCGAAGTAGACGTCGAGTTCGCCGCGGGACATGGCAATGGCCTTGCGGGCGCTGTCACCGTAGAAGATGGTGAGCACGTACTTGGGGCCAGGGTTGTCGACGATGATGCCGGCAGGTGTACGATCCCAGTCATCGCGACGGGTGAAGAGTTCCCAGAAACCGTTGGGATCGGTCTGGGTGATGGTGTAGGCGCCCAGTGTCACCGGCGGGTTAAAGGTGAAAGTAGCTGGATCTTCCACGGCTTCGAAGATGTGCTTGGGCATGATGTAGACGCCGTTCCAGCGTGTCTCGAACATGCTGTGGAAACGCGGGTTCGACTGGTTGAGGTTGAACTGGACGCTGTAGTCGCCGGTCTTCTCAATGGAGTCGAGGAATTGGTTCAACTGTGCCGACCAGCCGTTGGCGCTCATCGCCGTGTTGTTCTTGAGCAACTCAACGGTGTAGACCAGGTCGTCCGCCGTAAACGCTACCCCGTCGCTCCAGTACAAACCTTCGCGCAGGTCAACGCTCATCTGGGTGAAGTCGTCGTTGTATGCAGGCGGCGTGGCGGCGACACCGTTGATCAATTCGCCGCTTTCCTGGTCGCGGTACCAAAGCGTCTCCATGATCAGGGCGTGGCGGTGGGGGTTATGCGGCCCGTTGACCCAGAGGTTGTAGTTGTCGATCACACTGTAGCGGAAGATCTGATCGGCCACGAAGATCTCTTCGCGGGGCAAGTCCACCGGCAACTGGGAATCGCCGGAGGGGGCGGCCGGCTGAGCAGGCGCGGCTGTGTCACCTCCGCCTTCTGAACCTGCCGGCCCTGCGCAAGCCGCCAAAGACAGTGTCATGAACAGAAATAGCACAAAAAGCAGATTTAGTTTCTTCATCACTCTTCTCCTCTTTCAGAACGAATGTGGTGGGGAAGGTCAAACAGTGTTGGATGTGGATCTATTTCTCCTTTCCGGTGGGGGGAGTAGGGACTAGGGACTCAATGTCATTAAGTTAAGCGAGGAGTGAGCATCCTCAGATGCGGGTGCACACTGGTAGAGCCGCATCTGAGGATGCTCACTCCACAGTTGTATGACAACGGGATTCCTTAACTTAATGACATTGACTAGGAACTAGGGACTGGGGATCGCTCACAACACCTGGGTAGTGACGCCGGTTGACCTTGTCGACACCAACGATCGGGTCAAAGCGGAATCACCGCCAAACGCGCCAGGACTTTCTTCCCGATCCCCAGTCCCTAGTCCCCACTCTCTCAATCCAGGTGAAAGACTTCTCGTAACTCAACAAACATCTCATCGGCCCGCTCATTGTTGGCCGATTCGAAGTAGGGGGCCATGAATTCTTGCCAGCGGGTGTTGACTTCGGTGACGGCCATCTTTGCCTGAGCGGCGTCGAGCCCTTCAGCCGTTTCCACATAGCCGAAGAGGAGACCGTCTTCGCGGGCGAAGATCGAATAATTGTGCCAGCCTGCCGCCCGCAGTGCATCCAGCATTTCGGGCCAGACGTTCTCGTGGTGCTTGATGTAGTCGTCGAGCATCTCTTGTTTAACTTTGAGTTGGAATCCGATGCGTTTCATGATTGCTCCTTTGTGCTTTTTCGTAGTGCGTAGTGCGTAGTGCGTAGTGCGTAGTGCGTGTACCGGTCGAGTTTCTGATGCCTGCAAAGGTTATTGTCGGTCAGCGCTACCTGCCTACCAACATGCTCATGCCGCATCAGATCCTACACTGGTACATGCAACACGAATCACGCACCACTCTCCGCCACCAACACATCCACCCCCAACCCGCGCAGCCTGCCGAGCATCTCCGCTGGGGCGGTATCATCGGTGATGAGACAAGAAATCTGATCCAGTGCTGCAAAGGACGCCAATCCCAGCCGCCCAAACTTGCTACCGTCCACCACGGCGATGACTTCCTGCGTGCGCTCAATGACGGACTTCTTCAGCTCTACTTCGAGCAGGTGGGTGTCGGTGAGTCCTTCTTCTACGCTCACACCCCACGCGCCCAGGAAGGCTTTCTGCAAGTTGAACCCCTGCAATACCTGATCCGTAATCGGGCCGGTGACCGAGCCGGTAATGCTGCGCACATTGCCGCCTGCCAACACAACGTTGACCCCCGGCGCGTCGAGCAGTTCCAGCGCTGTCCACACCCCTGTGGTCACCACAGTGATATCACGCAGTGTGGTACGTTGTTTCAGTGCCTGAGCCAGCGCGATGGCCGTGGTGCTGGCGTCGAGTAGGATAGAATCCATGGGGCTCACCAGCGATGCCGCCAGCCGCCCAATGCGTTCCTTGCGCTGGGCGTTGATCCCCTGCCGTGTGGCAAAGGAAAATTCCTGTCGCGCCCGCCCATTGACGATCCGCGCACCGCCGTGGATACGCACAATGCGTCCTTGATCGGCTAGTTGGTTCAGGTCGCTGCGAATCGTCACCGGCGAAACCTGGAAGATCTCGCTTAACTCCGCAACGGACGCCGATTCGTTAACCAGTAGCCTGGCCATGATCTGCTGTTGTCGTTCGTTGGCTAACATGGGCGGGCCGTGTTTAGGGTGATGGTTGGGTATGGGGGGGGTGGGTTTGTTGCGTGATACGTGTTGCGTGATACGTGTTGCGTGGGCAGAGGTTGTTGTCGCTTCTCTGGATCATGGTGGGTAAAGCGTGTGCAATACGTGCTCACACGCTGCTTTAATATAGCAAGCCTCAAGTGAACCAACCAACGGTCTCTACCCACGCAACACGTATCACGTATCACGCAACTCTAGCCAACTCAAGTTTCTCTAACCGCGCAAACTTCCCCAACACCCCCGCTCGATGACCAATCCCCAGCGCGCAATGATGGGTGGGGGCGTGGCTGCACCAGGCATCGACGAATTCGGCTGGGTTCAGGCCGAAGCGGATGCGGCTGTTGGTGTTGCCGATGCGCATGATCGGGCCGGGGATCGACTCGCCTTCGGCAGCCAGAAACTTGAGCCGACCGTCGCGGGTTTGGGTGCAACTGAAGATGGTCACTGGGCCGGTTTTGACGTTGAATTCAACGGAGACGCCTGCGCCCGACTTGCCATGATAGAGGCCGAGGCCGCGCAGGATCGGTCGACGGTCACCAATGGCCAGATGCGCCGGGCCGTCATGCCCCATCAGCACAAAGTGTTCCTTGAAGTCCATGGCGTAGAACTCGGTGTAGGAACCGCCCGCACCAAGGACGTCCATCACCTTCATAGCCACGGCGTTTTTCAGGTCACCTTCACCGGCGGCAGGGATGCCGCGGGCGGTGAGCAACGAATTGCCCAGGATCAGTGCCGCGCCCAACCGCTCGAACTCGTTGTCGTTGCTGCCGCGATAGTAGTAGGCCAGCCCGCCCAGCTCGAAATCGGCCACCAGCCGATCCAAACCGACGGCGACCTTGCAGGCGTGCTGGAGGTCGTCCTCTTTAGCGGAGGCGTCGATCTCGAAGACCTGCCGCGCCTCTTCCAGCTTGCGGTTGATCTCGGGCTGCGTCACGGCGTTGACGCGGTCGGCCAGGTCGTCCATCTCCAGAACTTCCACATGCAGGCCCAGTTGGGCGTGGTGCTGGGTAAAGTCGGAGTACATGTCGAGCATGCCGGGATAGGTGTGGCCGAGGAAACCGAAACGCGATCCTTGTAGCACACGCACCGCCGTCGCCGCCTGACACCATTCGTGTAGCGAAGACCAGACGCGTTCGTCGTCAAACAACGTGCCGGAGACAACCTGAAACTCGATTCCGGCGCGGTGGAATGCGTTGGAGAGTTCGGGGACACAGCAGGTGGAGCAGTTGGCCAGCCACTCGCCGGTGTCGGTGTTTTCGTAGTCCAGTGCGGCTACAGGTTGCAGATTCAACACCAAGACAGGCACCTTGGCGCGCTGCACAATCGGCAGCACCTGCGAACTGGTGGCGTAGGTGGCGGTGTGGCAAATGAGAAGGTCTACATTGGCGGCGGCGAGGACGTCGCCTGCCCTGTGGGCTTCTTGTGGGGTATCCACCAACCCCAGCCCTACGACATCGGCGAATTGACCAAGCTGCTCTGCGATATGACGGTAGTAGCCTTCGAGCCGTTCCTTGAGGCCGGGGAATTGAGGCCAATAGGCAGCCAGCCCAATCGCAAACAGTCCAACCCTGGCTTTCGGGTAGCTTCGTTGCGAGAAGTCCATGTGCACCTCAGTTGGTGAGTCCACTGACTTGTTTTCGATTTTTGTTTGGCAGATGTGGGGTGGGGCGCAAAGCACGGCGAAAGACCGCGCCTCTTATTTGCTTATGTTCTCTTCAATGGATATGGAAAGAATACAACTACATGATTTACTTGTCAACCACATATTTTCATTTTGTTGTGTTTTTTCTATGTTTTCTTTCGTTTGGATTTTCACAAAATTCCGTTTGTGCAAAAGAGAACAAGCGAGAAATAAGAAATGGACCGGTGGCGTACCACTGGTCCATTTCTTATTTCTCGCTTGTCATCAGTTCTGAGAACGTAAGCTCAACCCAGTCCCCAGTCCCTAGTCGCCAGTCCCTAACTACTGCACTGGTTCGAGAACACCACTCATCAAGAGTACAACGGTGAACGGATCCGCGCCGGGTCCATTCAAGTAGACAGGATCATTGTCATCCGGCCAGCCGGTGACACGGATGTTGGGAACCGGGTTGTTGCCGTAGCGTTCCCACAGCGGGATCTGCGGCAGCAGTTCGTTGTAGGCCAACGCCAGCTCGTTGATGATATCGGCTTGTCCGGCCTGATCGCTGCCCAACGCAGATTCATCGGTCTTGGCTGCCAGGTCGATTTCGGCGCCCAGCGTATCGACTGTCTGAACCAGAGGGAAGTCCATGCCAGGGCCGACGGTCACAGCCTGCTCACCACCGGTGCGGTTGTAGCTGTTGAAGTTGACGTTGTACGCGAAGTGAGGATGGGGATTGCCCGTGCCCCAGTCGCGAATCGCCAATTCAAAATCGCCTGCGAGCACATCTACTGGATGCTGCTGGAAGTTGACGCCACGGAAGGTGGTGGGAATGCCAAAGTCGGTAAGCTGCTGGGCAAGATTCTCAGCCGCTGCCGACCAGTCGGCGAATTCAGCCGGGGCGGTCAGTGTGTACGAAAGCTCGTTGCCCTGATCGTCGAGCCAGTTGCCGTCCGCGTTGCGGCTAAAGCCTAACCCTTCGAGGATGGCGGAAGCCTGGTCGCGATCAAAGTCATACGCGTTCAACTGCGCCTGGGTTTCTTCGGTCAACCAATTGGCTGCCAGGTTGTCTGAGAAGCCCGTCATGGTGACATGTCGACGACCCGATTGGCCCAAAGAGACGAAGCCATTTTCGTCGCGGTCGGTGGCATAGGCCAACGCCTGGCGGAACTCTTTGAGGTTGAACGGGTAGATGTTGTGGTTGAAGTAGAGCGCCGGGCCGGTGTAGAGCGGGGCACGTACGATGCGGATGCCCTGATCGATGTACTGGCGTTCCGTCGCAGGCGGGAAGCCGTGTGTGGCGTAGTCCACATTACCGGCCAATACCAGCGGGGTGATGTCGGGCGTCTCACCGTTAAAGTTGACGAGGCGATCAAAATTCACAGTATCGGCCCAATAGGACGTTTCGACCTTGTTCAAAGTCAACTGTGCTTCGGTGATGGTCGCCAGATCAATCTGGTAAGGCCCAAGCACAATGTACTCTTCAGGACGGAATTCGTTGAATTCCTGAAGCAAGGTGCTCCATTCCGCATCTTCAGAGGTCTTGCCCTCGGCGGCGAGGTCGCGCACACGCTGCGCAAATTCGCCGTAGGTGGCAGAAGGACGGATGTTGACCTCACGCAGAATGCGGCGCAACACAGTGGTGGACGGCGCTGTCAGGTTAAAGGCGACGGTGCTGTCATCAATTGCCTCGGTGCTCTCTAAGAAGCGCCAGACGGTGGTGTTCTGCAAACGCAGAATGTCGAAGGTATCGACTACGTCCTGGCTGGTGAAAGCATCGCCGTTGCTCCAGACGGCCCCTTCGATGATGCTGACGTTGAGGGTGTCTTCGTCGGCCCATTCCCAGGATTGGCCGGCCATTGGCATCCAGTCATCTTCGGCCCACATGTAGAAGAAGAGCGGTGGGTTCATCACATGGTGATAGATGCCCAAGATCATGCCATTGGCAACAAAACTGTTGAAGTGGCCGGTGGGCGGTGCTGCGTAGGGCCAGGCAACGTGCATTTCCGTCGGTCCTGTTGCGGCAGGGGCAGCGGGTGCTGCCGGCTGGTCTGCCGCGCCAGGTGCGGGGGCTGCAGGCGCAGGACAAGCCGCCAACAGCATCGCCACAACCATCAGCATGCTGATGAGTGTCCAAAGGCGTCGATTCATCTTTTTGACTCCTTGTGTCATAGGTGAATAACGAAAAACGAGGTTGGAATAGCTCTCACCATCGATGTGGCGAGATAGAAACTCACACAGAGGATCTGGTGAGGTATCTACGAACTCAGTAATTCACGATTTTTCCCAGTTTTGTGGAGTGAGCATCCTTACGAATGATCACTTTTTGAACACGGGCGGCTGTTTTTTGCGATTTACGCAGATGTTCACGCGTGGCTGCTGCTGATTGTCTAGCGCCTCTGACTGCGTGGCGCCCTCGGCGCGGATCTGTGGATGGTCGAAAAGGTAAGCGGCAAAGCGCCTGCCCTTTTATTCGACGACGGCGATTTGTTCATCTTCCAAAGATGCTCTCCATTTTTGTTGTCCTCATTTATTTATCCTTTGCCGATCCCCAAGCGCACAAGAACAATAATCAATAGGAGAAAGAGAACCCCAATCCCAAAGGTGAGCAGTGAGATGGTAAATTCGGCGCTGTTCGGTTCGGTCACGAACAAGAGGATGGCGGCGACCAAAGTGACAAACACACCGATTGTAAATCCGGCTTTGCCTAATTCTGGACCAATCATCGTACTTACACCACTTCGATTAACTCAACGGGCACATCTTTGCGTGGCGGGCAGGCAACCCGCCCCCCAGCTTCGATTGCTTCCAGAGGCGGCACATTGACATCACACTCCCCTTCCACACAGTATGGGCAGCGCGGATGGAAGGTGCACCCTGGCGGTAGGTGAAGCAGGCTAGGAATTTCGGCGCTTCTCAACTCTATCTGCCGCTTGCGGTGGGTGAGTTCCGGATCTGCTTCCGGCACGGCGGCCAACAGCGCCTGGGTGTAGGGGTGCCTCGGATCGGCGATGGTGCGCGGGGTGGGCCCTTCTTCGACAATGCGCCCCAGATACATCACGACAATGCGGTGTTCCCAGGCGAAATATTTGGCCAGCGCCAGATCGTGGGTGATGAACAAGAATGTCACCTTGAATTCGGTGCGTAAGCGGGCCAACATGTTGAGCAGGCTGACCCGAATCGAGACATCCACCATCGAGACGGCTTCATCGGCCACGATAAAGGTGGGTTCCACGGTTAATGCGCGTGCCACCGAGACACGTTGCCGCTGTCCACCGCTCAGTTGGTGGGGGTATTTGTTGATGAACTCCTTCGACGGCGTCAGATCGACAATCTCCAGCAGTTCCAACGCACGTCGCTCGGCGCCTGCCCGTCCACTTACCTTGCGATGGCGCAGCAGGGGCGTGGTCAGAATGTCGCGCACGGTTTGCGTGGGATTGAGTGAGGCGTAGGGATCCTGGTGGATGATCTGCACCGCTTTGCGATACTCTTTGTAGCGGTTGCCGTCCATGCTGAGGATGTCTTCGCCCTGGTAGAGGATCTGCCCTGCCGAGGGTTTGATCAGCCCTGCCACCATACGCCCAGTTGTACTCTTGCCACAACCGCTTTCGCCGACCAGGCAGACGATCTCCTGTTCGTTGATTCCCAGTGAAATATCGTCAACAGCCGTGACTTGCTCTGCGCCACGACCGAAGGTCTTGGTAATGTTTTTTAGCTCAAGAATCGGTCTTGTCATGCCTTATCCGCTCTGGTTTGTTATGTCTCGGCTTTGTCTGTTCGGCTAGTTACTCGTCTACGCCTGACTCTGCTTGACTAGCTCGTCGAGCATAGCCCGCCGCTGTTTTAATCCACGATGCAAGGGATGTTCCACCAGATCTCGCTCCACCTCTTGCCAGTGCCAGCAGGCCGCCGTGTGATTGGGGCCGACTTCGATCAGGGGTGGCTCTTCTTGAGCGCACCGTTCCGTCGCAAAAGGACAGCGTGGGTGGAACTTGCAGCCTGTGGGAAGGTCGATGAGATCAGGTGGCGATCCAGGAATGGAGGCCAGTTCTTCAAAGCCGCCGCTGACGGTGGGCACTGCCCGAATTAAGCCGAGGGTGTAGGGGTGACGGGGCCGGTAAAAAATGTCTTCGGTGGGCCCCAACTCCACAACCTTGCCTGCATACATCGTCGCCACACGATCCGCCAATTCGGCGGCAATCGCCAGATCGTGCGAGATGAAGATCATGGCGAAGTTGTGTGCAGCCTTCAGTTTTCTCAGTAGATCAATGATGGTGCGCTGTGTCAAAATGTCTAGCGCCGTCGTCGGTTCGTCGAGGATCAGAATCTGCGGCTCAAGCAGGAGCGAAAGCGCCAGCAGCACACGCTGACGCATGCCGCCGCTCAATTCATGTGGGTAGGCATTGATCACCCGCTTCGGATCGAGTTGCACAAAGCGCAGCAGATCGGTGACCTTTTCGCGTACGGCTTTTTTGTCATTCCAGCCGTGTGATTGCGCTGTATCCCACATCTGTTCCCACACCCGCAACACCGGGTTGAAGGCATTGAGTGCTGATTGAAAGACCATGGCGCACTCGCTCCAGCGGAATTTACGCAGATCCGAAGGGTTGAGCGCCAGCACGTCGATCTCGCGAGTGTCTCGATAGTAGAGCACTTCGCCCTCGGTGACTCGGGCGGCTTTCACCAGCAGACGCACAATGGCCAACCCCAGCGTCGTTTTGCCTGAGCCGCTCTCACCGATCAAGGCGATACTTTCCCCTGCCTGGACCTCCAGATCGATGCCGCGGACCGCCTGGACCTGACCCCGCCGTGTGAAGTAATTTACATGCAGATTGCGCAGGATCAGCGGTGGCGTGGACGGCTGCACAGATGGGCCGTTTTGTGATTGATCCCCGTCGAGATTGGTTGTCATCCTTTACCCTTGCCACTTGATAATTGATACTGTCGCCACTGGCCGCCTACTCGCCCGAACGAAGACGGGGATTGAAGACAAGCTCCAACGAACGGGCCATGGTCACCATTGCCAACTGCCACAGGCCAATCGCAATAATGGGGGCCATAATGTACCAGACACTGTCTTGGTAGAAAATCGCGCCACGCACCCACGCCAGGCTCACCATCACACCCCAGTTGCTACCCTGAATCGGCATGTTGATCAAACCTAAGAGAAAGAGTGCAACCTGCGCATAGATCGCGCCTGTCATCGCCAGGATGAAGCTGATCAGAATGTAACTCATCATGTTCGGCACAATCTCGCGGAAGATAATGTGCCACATGCCCAAATCCAGCGCCCGAGCCGCCTCGACAAAATCGCGTTCCTTGAGCGAAAGGGTCTGTGAACGCACGGCGCGCAACAAGACAGGCCAGCCAAGCGCCCCCAATAGCACCCCCAACACAGTGAGGCTGTCAATTGTAATGAAGGCGGCGAGGACAGCCAGCAGCGGCAGATTCGGAATCGTGAGCCACACATCGGTGATAAACATGATGGTGCTGTCGATCCAGCCGCCTGCAAAGCCGCTTAACGCGCCAAAGGCCACGGCGACCAAGGTTGAAAGGGTGGCGGCAATCAGGCCCACGTAGATTACATCGCGACCGCCGTGGACAATGTGCGACCAAATATCACGTCCTTGGTGATCGGTGCCCAACCAATTCTCCGCCGACGGCGGCAGGTAGATCTGATCCACCTTGGTGCGAGTGTCCAACTCCACAAAGAGTGGGCCTACGTACGCCAGCAGCACAATCGCAATCACGCCCACAAAGCCGACAAAGCCAACTTTGCTGTAGGTCAAAATTCGAAACGTATCGCGTATAGAATCGCCGACAGCCTGAAGGCGGCGGACCCAAAAAGAGTGCTGTGGTTGAATTTCTGCGGCCATGCACTGCCTGCTTTCTAGTCGTGCTCACCGAGTTTGATTCGGGGATCAATCACACTGTATAAGATGTCGGCGAAATAGTTGGCGGCCACCACAGAGATGGTGATAATAAGGAAAATTCCCTGCATCAAGGTGTAGTCGCGTCGTTGGATGCTTTCGAGCAGCTTCAAACCGATCCCTTCGTAGCGGAAAATCGTTTCGATCAGGATGGAGCCGCCAACCACAAAGCCGATGCTGATGGCCAGGGTTGTGAAGAGCGGTAGCGAGGCATTCCGTCCAACGTAGGCTGTGGTGATGCGGCTGTCTTTGAGGCCACGCGCCCGCGCCACGGTGACATAATCTTCTTCCAGTGTGCTCAACGTGTTGCTCTTCATGGCCAACATCCAGCCACCAATCGTGGTCAAAATGTAGGTGAACATGGGCAAAGAAGCGTGGAAGAGCGCATCCTTTACAAATTCCCAGTTAAGACCGGGGCGCATACCGGGCGAAAGGGAACCGCGCATCTCGGCAATCGGTAAAATCTTGAGCTGCACACCAAACCAGACAATAATGAGGATACCCACAAGATAATTGGGCAGCGAACTAAAGACCGACGCAAAGAAGGTAAGGCTGTGATCCAGCAAACTGTTGCGCCGGTAAGCCATGAGGATGCCCAAGGTCACGCCCAATAAAAAGCTGATGATCAACGACAGCCCCACACTAAACATCGTCCATGGCAAATGACGGGCGATGATTTCGGCAACCGTTGCCCCCGGCGATAGGATAGACATTCCCAAATCGCCTCGCACCAGCTTGCTCATATACTGAGCATACTGAAGCAGTACAGGCTGTTCAAGATCAATGTTAAAAAGTGCCGACGCTTGATCACGTGCTTCGTCAAGTGGCATTGAATATTGGACGATCAGTTGATTCATGTAGAGTTCAACTGGATTGCCCGGTAATAGACGAATCAAGAAAAAGGTGAGTGTAATGACCAGCCAGATCGTAAAAAGGGCTTTGAGTGTCTTGCGTAGCAGATAGGAGTGATAAAGCGCCTGCAAGCGATCCTGAAAA
Source organism: bacterium (assembly GCA_016124945.1). Lineage (GTDB taxonomy): Bacteria > Chloroflexota > Anaerolineae > Caldilineales > Caldilineaceae > RI-153. The sequence continues at coordinate 25,427 of WGMT01000062.1, forward strand.
GAAACGCTTTCCGTCGTTTCGGCCCGAGGCAGTTCTGCCGTCGTTGCCATAGATCAGCCTCCGTTTCATCCATCGGGGGGACAGGAACGACACTTGCACATACATGCCGAACCCATATTCAAATTCTGTCGAAACCTGTGTGCGCTCGCCAAAGATACACCTGGTCAAAAAGCGCTATTTTTTGCAGTTCAACTGCCAGAGAGGCGGCCCACGGAGGACCAAGACAAGCTAGGTATTTCTACGTACCATCGAGGTTGGCACAGTGTAAAGCAGGAGTTTACGACTGTCAAATGAAGAGGTTGCAGCAGACGAAAGAAAAAATGAGTAAGGAGTCCATGTCATTAAGTTAACCGACCAGCACTCGAATATCAGCGGAGGGAGCACGCCCTCGTGCGGCTGTTCCGGTGTAGAACCGCACGAGGGCGTGCTCCCTCCGCACTTAACTTAATGACATTGAGTAATGAGTAGGTTGCGTATGCTTGACCATAACTGCAACCTGCGGCGAAGGGAAGATGCCCGACCTACTCATTGCTTCTTACTCATTACTCATTTTTTCTCTCTTCCAATTCCCACCCCGCAGCGTGGACGATCTCGCCTTCCACCACCAGCCCAAGGACAGTGGCGACGTTGTTCCCTTCGTTGCTTTCGCTCACCAGGCCGGTGTTGCTTCCCCACGAATCGACCACAAGATAGAGATCGGTGACGCCGCCTGCGAACGATCCAGGCCAGATCGAGTAGGCTGTAGACGGCGCGTCTGACGTCAAATCAATCGACTGCCCCGCCGCCAGCCCTGTAACCGTCCACGCCAGCCCGAAACAGGGGACCCTGCCACAATTTTCATTCCATTGGGCGGGTGGTCCTTGTGGCGGCTGGGCCGGGTTAATGTGTAAGTCCACCCAGAACGGCCCGCTGTCTGCCGCGCCCACATTGCGCACCGTCACCAAAATGCGGACAGGTTCCCCCGCGGCAAAGTTGGTTTTGTTGGGATCGAGCCGGATTTCGCCCACGAGATCGGGCTGTGCCAATCTACGTGCCACAGAAGGCAGATAGAGCAAGGTGCCGGCCTGCCCACCCGGTGAATCAATGAACCATGTGAACGAGATCGATGCCGTCTCTACGCCGTCGCTGACACTGACGGTGACATTGAACTGCCCCGATGCCGTCGCAAAACCGCGAATCTCTCCGCTGGCAGGGTCGAGCGAGAGGCCGGGGGGCAGCCCTGCGGCGCTAAATGTCAACACGTCGCCGTCTACGTCCTGTGCGGATAGATTGAGGGTCACGCTTTCGCCCAGGCTATGAACTTGTGCTGCCACCCCCGCCAGCATCGGCGCGTCGTTGACAGGCCGGATCAGCACTCGAACTTCGGCGCTGCTCTCGCCGCCCCGTCCGTCGCGTACGGTGTAACGGAAGCGTTCTTCACCGTGAACGTTGGTCCGCGGCGAGTAGAGGATCGTGCCGTCCACCGCGCCGCGTAGACTGCCCAGCGTCACCGAGCCCAGCGTCACCAGTTGCAGTGCATCGCCGTCTTCGTCGGTGTCGTTGGCGAGCAGATTGAGCTGAATTGGGGTGTCCTCGTCTGTGATTGCCTCGTCGTCTACTGCCTGCGGCGCACGGTTGAGCGCTGTCGCCATGGGTGTGAACGTGGGTGTGAGCGTGGGTGTGGGTGTTTCGGGGACAATGGCAGTGGCTGTTCCTGTGGCCGTTGCTGAAGGCGTCATTGTGGCTGTGCTGCCTGGCATCTCTGTTGCAATGGGCGTTTGGGTTGGTATTGGTGTCGTGGTGGCTGTTGGTATGTCCGTCGCGGTGGCCGAAGCTGTTGCTTCGGGCGTTTGGGTTGCTGTCGCAGTTGCCGTCGGTGTTGGGGAGGGGGACGGCGTCGCAGTGGCGGTCGGCGTCGCGGTGACAGGTACACAACCGGCGAAGGGCGACCCGTCGACGCGCAGACCGGGCGAGAAGCGTAGCCCCGCCGCTGTAGACAGGTGCTTGAACAGCGGTTCGCCGCCTGTCACATCGGGCACGCGCACAAGGGATTGGTTGTCGTTTCCCTCGTTGCTGTAGGTGTACGCTGCCATCACAAAGTCGCCACTCTTGAGGATTACCGTGTCGCCGCCATTGTTTAACCCCAGGCTACCGGTTGTGAAAACCAGCGAGTTGCCGAAATCACCGGTGGGCGCCCCCCCGCCGAAGATGACCACCGCGCACCCCGGCGCGAGGAGCGTCCCCGCGGGGAAGGTGAAGCGAACCTGCACCGCATCGGTCAGCGTCCAGCCGCCCACGTCCATGAGGGCACCAGTAGCGTTGACGATTTCGACAAATTCATCGTCGTCGCTGCTGACAGTGCCGTCCCCGTTGGCGTCGCCGAAGTTCGTATCAGGATCGGCGTGGATCTCATTGATGATCCAGCCGGTGGACGGTGTTGGGGTGAAAGGTGACGTTGGGGTGGCGGTAGTCGTTGGTGTTTCGGTTGGAGTAGCCGTCACGGTCGGCGTGCTGGTGGTGACAGGGATGGCCGTCGGAGAAGGTGTTCCTGTGGCAATTGGGGACGCTGTTGCGCTCGGTAATGTTGTTACACTCGCTGCGGGAGTGACGCTTGGCGATGCAGTGGCAGTACTTGTGGATGTGGCTGTTTGGGTCGGTGTGGCAGAATTCGTTGGTGTTGCGGACGGTGTTGCGGACGGTGTTTCGGTGGCTGTGGCAGTCGGCGTCGCGGTGACAGGCACACAATCAACAAAGGGCGAACCGTCTGCGCGTAAGCCGGGCGAGAAGCGCAACCCCGCCGTCGTGGACAGGTGCTTGACCAGCGGTTCGCCGCCGGTGACATCGGGCCAGCGGACAAGGGATTGGTTGTCGCCGCCTTCATTGCCGAAGGTGTACGCCGCCATCAGGCTGTCGCCGCTTGTAAGAATTACCGTGTCTCCGCCATTGTTCAACCCCAGGCTGCCGGTTGTGAAAACCAGCGAGTTGCCGAAATCGCCGCTGGGCGTCCCTCCGCCGAAGACGACGACGGCGCAGCCTGGCGCGAGGATTGTCCCCGTGGGGAAGGTGTAGCGCACCTGCACCGCGTCGGCCAACGTCCATCCACCCACGTCCACAAGGACGCCGGTGGCGTTGACGATTTCGACGAACTCGTCGTCGTCGCTGCTGATTGTGCCGTCCCCGTTGGCGTCGCCCAAACTTCCATCTGGATCGGCGTGGATCTCGTTGATGATCCAACCGCTGGATGATGTTGGGCTAGGCGTATCCGTTGCCGTAGACGTGACGGTTGGGCTGGCGGTGGTGGTTGACGTGGTGGTTGACGTTGCGGTCGGCGTTGGTGAGAGAGTGGCCGTCGCCGTTGCAGTCTCCGTGGCGACAAGCGTTTCTGTGGTCGTCGCCGTCGGTGTAACCGTGGCTGAACAGTCAAACGTTTGCTGATCGTTGGGCGTTCCCGGCGATGCAGCAGCAGGACCGGTCCACGCAAAATTCGTATAGCCACAGCCAGCGCCGCTGAGTTGCAGAGAGTGACCGGCTGGGGTGCTGTCCCCTTCAGAGACGCCGATGTCAACGCTTGTCATGCCTTCGGCGGGGCCATTGCCGGCGGTCAACGTGCCTTCGTAGCTGAGGAACTGCACAACGTTGTCGCTCACATCGACCAGCGCAACACCATCAGCGGGGCCGTTTTGGATGCCGCTGCGGTTGAACGAAAGAACACCGGCTCCGCCTTGCTGATCGGCAATCGTCCCCGACAGATTGACGGTGGCGTAGGACTGTCCATTTTCGCCGTTGTAGAAAATTAGCCGCCAGCCGCTGAGATCCGTCCCCGCGCGGCCGGCGACTTCGACGAATTCGCCTGTGTCCGCGCCAGTGTTGTCATAGTGGATCTCATTGATGAAGACGGCGGGATCGTCCGCAGCGCGGACGCGTGGATGCCACAGCAACAGGGCAAGGCAAACTAGCAGGGCAAGGACAACCCAACCAACCGACGAGGCCGACCAGCGTGCGCGATGGTTCATGCGACGACTTCCTGGTGTGAGCGGTGGATAAAATTCGGGGGAAGGGAGCAAATCGACTGCGAGGAAGGGGCAAGCCACTTCTCAAGTGAAAGCGATTATCGCACAGCTTTGGGGTTGACGCAATCGCTAGAGAAAGAGGCAGAATAGAACGCGGATCGGGCGGATTGGGCAGATCCAGGCGGATAAAAGCGCAGAAAATCTGCTCCTTCTGATCTCTGTGTTCCTCCGTATCTCCGTGGTGAAATTAGTTTCGCAATGGAGTCATTGCTGTATAGTTTGACTTCGCCCCATGGAAACAGGTAATTAGGGTATCATTTTCGGCCATACATCAGCACAAGGAGGAATCGATGGATCGACGTACCTTTCTCCATTCTCTCGGTGTCACCGGTTTGGGCGTGTCAACGGGCTTGGGGGACAGCCCCATACAGTCGCCGGATCAGCCCGTCTACCTGCCGTCGGTGACCGGCGGCGCGGGGAGCATGTCTTTGCTCGTGGCCGCAGTGGACGCGCCTGAGCCTGTGCGCGCCCAGGCCCACTATCTGTGCGACGGCGTTGACGATCACGTCACCATCAACCAGGCCGTCGACGATTTGGGATCCACTGGTGGGCAGGTGCAACTCTCTGAAGGGACCTTCACCTGCGCCGGTGCGGTGCGTCTACGTCGCCGTGTGCGGTTGGCCGGCAAAGGACGCGCCACCGTCCTGCGCGCCGTGGGTACGTGGACGGCCTTCGACGGCAGCGGGATCGGCGCGCTCATCGAACCCCTCGATACTGGCATCGACAAGACCAATGTTGTCCATTTGGCGTTGGATGGCAGCCGTTTCCGCGGGGCAGACGTGAAAGGCATCTACTACAACATCACCAGCGAAGACAATTTCGACGAAGGCCCCGACGCCAGCCACACCTTCGACGATCTCTACATCTTCCAGACGCGGCAGCATGCTTTCCACATCACCGGCGCGCACATGCGCGCCTCAAAGATCAGCCGCATCCGCGCCTACAACGTGGGCGAAGAGGGCGTCACCGTGGCGCATGGTTTTCTGTTTGAGTGTCCTGATGCGTTTGTGTCGGAGTGTGAGAGCGGTAGCAGCAGTGGCAGCGGTTTCTATGTGGACGGGGCCAACAATCATTTCGTCAACTGCAAAAGCTGGTATTCGGACCTGTCGGGCTGGCAGATCCGCAAGCCACGTGGCCAATACGCCGCCTGTGAGGCCCAGGACAATGAACAGCATGGCTTCTACATCACCACTGGCCCCAATTCGTTGGTGGGTTGCCACGCCGATTCCAACAGTTGGAAAGGCAACGCACCTGCCGCCGAGTTTGATGGTTTCCACATCCCTTGGGGCGACCGCATCCAGTTGATCGGCTGTAGCGCCTACGACAAAAACGAAGGACAGCGAGGCAACTGGCAACGATACGGCTACTTCCTCGGCGGCAGCGCCGCGCAATGCCAGATCATCGGCGCAGCGGCGGCGAATGTCAGCGGCGGGGTGGGGGGCAACGGGGCAGGGAACGCGGCAAATCTAATCATGGTGACGGCAAACGATTGAGCGATTAAGCGATTAATCACCTAATCGCCCAACTTAACAACTACGTAGTCAATGTCATTAAGTTAAGCGCGGAGTGAGCATCCTCAGATGCGGCTCTACAGGTGTAGACTCGCATCTGAGGATGCTCACTCTGCAGCGTGACGAGTAGCCAAATCCCTTAACTTAATGACATTGACTACGCACTACGCACTAGTTGCGGTGCGTCGCACAGAGCCGACCATTGTTGTAGGCGTCCAGGGTCTGGTACAGAGATTCGCCGGCCTTCCAGGCATCGCTCTTGGCCTTGATGCCACTGCCGACAGGCCCGTAAGTGGCCAACCATTGGTCCGCTGCGGCGATGACCGAAGCGACACAGCTACTGTCGTTGCCGATGAGCACGTTGAGTTTGGCCGAGATCAGGGAGCGGAACATGGTCACACTCTTGTCGCCGTCCTTAAGGCCCAGGGCGCTCAGCGCGTCGGCCTTGCTGTATGTCACGCCACCGATGACAATCTCGTTCACAGGCCAGGCTTCGGCGTGATTCTTCCAGTAGCCGGGGGTGCCGGTGCCTGGGCTTTCAATCATGTCACAGGCGTCGCCGACGGTGTCACCGTCCATGTCGGCCTGATCGGCGTTGGGGGTGGAGACGCAGTTGTCACAGGCGTCGCCCACGCCGTCACCGTCTGTGTCGGCCTGGTCGGCGTTGGGTGTGGAGATACAATTGTCACAGGCGTCGCCCACGCCGTCACCGTCCATGTCGGCCTGATCGGGGTTGGCGGTGGTGGGGCAATTGTCCACATTGTCGCAAATGCCGTCGCCGTCGGTGTCGGTGCAGGGCGGCTCGGTCTGCTGGCAGAAGACATCCCAGTCGATCCCTGGGCCGAAGGGGGGCGGCAGGAATTCAATGATGCCATTGACGGCGTTGCGGGCGACCAATTCCAACGCCAGGTCTACATGAACTTCCTGTGTATTGTTGGTAGGATCCGTCAACGGCCAGGTGGCGACAGAGGGATAGCTCAACTGAATGACGCCGTCAGTGGCCATGTTCACCGCCTGATAACCATTGGGAACCGTCTGTCGTCCACCATCAGGCAACACATACTGAACCTCTACAAAGCCTTCGAGTGTAAAGTCGATGTCGGGGTTTGCATAGGTGTCATTGAGCGCAGTAAGGCCCGAAACGGTAATGACATCGCCAACGGCGGAACAAGAACTGTAGGTGTCAGGTGTGCTGACAGTTACGCCACCCCAGCCCACGGTGGTGCCGGCAAATGCCTGCGCCGCGGTAACCATCAACAGCAAACATGCAACGAGAACACCATACACTTTTTTACGCATCGACCTCTGTCTCCTTGTGGGGTTTCCATTATCTAGTTTGGTAGGCGGTATGCCCTCCTAAGGAATAGTCTATTTGTCCTAGGCGGGAATCGCATAAGGTTAAAATTAGAATTTGTGGAGAGAGTGTTTGGGCGCGCAGATATGGTTGCGTTTGGGGCGAAAGTCTTGAGGAGACTGGCTGACTACCAGATCAAGGAAAGAGGAAGTGTCGGCGCCAACGAGAGATGCTGCCCTTGAGCGGCGTGATCAAAGGTGATTGTGAGGTGTCTTTTCAAGGGGTGGTTTCAGCATCTCCTGTCCTCAGTCCCTAATCCCTGATCCCCAGTCCCCTTCCTCAACTCAAACACTGCCAACAATCCAATCCCCGCCATCAACGCCATATCGGCCACATTGAAGATCCCCGTGCGCAGAGGACCAATCCCTACGTTCATAAAATCGATGACGCGGCCATCGTTGGTGATGCGGTCGATGAGATTGCCCAGGCCGCCACCCGCGAAAAGGGCCAGCCCCACCAGCGACATGATGTGCATCTTCAGAGATACCCTGAACATATAAAGAATTAGCCCCCCCAGGATCAGCGCTGCCAGCACCACAAAGATCCAGTATCGGGCCTCACTGGATAGCCCCGCGCCTAGGCTCAGGAAAGCACCGGGGTTCTCGGCATATTGCAGCCGCACCATGCCGTTGAGGAAAATGATCGGTTCTGTCCCCGCCAGCGTGTTCTGCGCCACCGATTTGGTGGCCTGATCACACCCCACACTGACCAGCATGACAAAGAGCAGGATGGCGATACGTTGGAGTTTGCGCATAGGAGTGTGTCTTTCTGGATGGTGGATTACGAATGGCGAATTGTGAGTTGCGAATGGCGAATGTGATACGTTATTGGTTGCTAATCCGCAATTCGCTACAACCCACAGCAAACCCAACGCGGCAGGCGATGGATCGGCGGTGGATTGGCAATGCAGTCGGCCAGGCGGCTGCCTTCTAGATCGTAGATGAGGAAGCCGTATTGATTGGCACGTTGGATCAGGGCTGCGGTGCAGACGCAGGCTTCGTCTTTGCGATCTTGGGCCAACAGCCACATGCCGCGCACCAGTTCGTGCAGCAATTCGGTGCTGAAACCGGCCCCGTACGGCAGCGGACGGTCGAGGATTTCGGCGGCGTCGTGCAGCCGTCCTTGGGCCACGTAGACCAACCCGAGGTAGACTTCGGCGCTAGAGTAAAATGGCACGTCGAGCTTGAGCCGTTCGGTGGCCAGCGCCGCCTGTAAATGACGTTCCGCCCCTGCCAGATCATCCGTAAAACTGAGGATCACCCCCACGCCGTAATCGGCCAGGCCGCGCAGCCAGCCGTTTTCCAACAGCATGGCTTCGTTGACGGCGCTGTTGGCGCTGGCGAGGGCAGCGTCGGCCTCGCCTTGTGCAGCGAGGACCAACGACTGCACCAATCGGCTGGCCACGATGCCTTCGATGTCGCCCATAGGCTGCTTGAGTTGAAGCACCCGCTGCGTGCGCCAGAGTGCACGGTCGAGATCACAGTGATAGTAGTCGGCCAGCGAAAGATAGTGCAGGATGCTGGAGATCAAATACTCGTTGCCGGCGGCATGGGCCAATTGCAACGCCTGCTGACCGGTCTGCTCGGCGCTGTCGAAATCGCCCAGATCGCGCTGGGCTGTGCTCAAGTACGAAAGGGCGTCGGCTTCGACGCTGGCGACGCCGCCATCGTGGGCGTGTTTGACACTTTTGAGCAGGTATTGGCGCGCCAGCCCGTTGTTCCCCTGGAAGCGGGCGATGTACCCCAGGGCCAGATTGGCGTAAGCGCGCACGTTGTCGGCCAATTTGGGTAGCAGCAACGCCACCGGAAGCACCAGTGCCAGTGCATTTTTGCACAGTTGACGGGCTTCGTCGAAGCGGGCCAGCGTCATCAGCACACGCAGCCGCGTCGACTCGATCTGAATACGCAGGTGCACTCCATCCTGGCTAAGGCCGACGCCCAGCATGGTGGTGGCCTGGTCGCACATCGAGAGGGCTTCTTCCATTTCGCCCCGGCGGTAAAAGCCCATCGCCATCTTTTCGGCTAATTGCGCCCGATCTACGTTGCGCGTCGTCAGCGCAAGTGCTTCGCGATAGCTGGCGTGGGCGTCTTCGACGCGGGTGGTGTTGATCAACAGATCGCCGCGCTGGATCAACAGTGTACGCGCCAGATCAGGCCATTCCCCGTCCCCGGCGCTGCGTTGGCGGGCGCGCACCAGCCCCAGGATCTCTTCCACCACCGCCGCCGTGATCACGCCTTCGCCCAACTGATAGTGTTCGGCCTCCTGCGCGGTGACCAATTCGGCGGCGCGGCGTAGATCGCTCCCCTGGGCCAGATGATGGGCGGCGCGCACGGGTTCGTCCTGGTGCAGCGCCCATTGGGCGGCCAGTTGGTGCAATTGCCGGCGGAAAACCGGCTGGGCGTTGACGGCGCTCACCACGGGATCGCGCAAAAGCGGGTGGGGCGCGGCCTGGGTCAACTGCTCGATGACACGGCTGCGCCGCAGGTGACGCAGCGCCGCCTGATGATCGTAGCCTGTCCACGCCGCGCTGAGGATGTCGGCCAGGTGTGGATCGGTGAGATCCAGGGGACCGCGCCAGATCGCAATCAGATCGAGCAGCCGCCGCGCCGAACTGTCCAACGAATTGAGGATGGTGTCCACCAGATAGCCAGTTGAACCCCCGGCTGTGTCGTCGGCGCCGGTGCTTTGCTGCAAATGGGTAATCGCCAGACGCAACAACATCGGGCTGCCGCTGGTCTGTGCCAGCAACTTGTCGATGTCGGTGGCAGCCTCAGTGGACAGCCGCCTGCACAGGATCTCGGCTTCGTCGCGCTGAAGACCGCTGAGCGTCATTTGCAGCACGCCCGGCACCTCGATCTCCTGGCGACCGACGAAGAGGATGCGCACCGCCCTGGCCGTTTGCAGTTGGCGGATCAGATCGAGCGTCTGCTGCTGCCCGTTGACGAGATGGGCGTCGTCGAAGACAAGCAACGGCGCGTCTAGATCGGCCAGCGCGGCGAGGATCATGGCGGCGTGCTGCGCATAGAGGATCGTTGGTTCGCCGCTGCCGGGGCGGCGAGACAGCGCGCTCAGGCGCAGCGGATCGGCGCTGTGGGTGGTCACAAACAGCGCCAGTTGACGCAGGATCACCTCCGGTGCGGTGGACGCGTCCTCGTTGAAGGTCATCCAGAAGACGGGATGACGCCGTCCATAATCGGCGGCGATCTGCGCGGCCAGCGTGCTTTTGCCCATACCGGCCAGCCCACAGATGGCCACACTGCCGTGTTGATCGAGCCAGGCGCGCACCTGCCCCAGCGGCGTCTGCCGCATCACCGCGTAGGACGGCAGCGCGGGGACGTCTTCGAGCCGCCCGATCTCTTCTTCCTCCACCACGACAATCTGCTGCACCACCTGCTGCTTCGCTGCGCCGCCGCGCGCCTGCTGCAACGCCGCCTCGGCCAGCGTCACCAACTTACCGCCCACCTCCCGATCCCCTTCAACGCCCAACGCCGCCAAAAAGAGCGCCGCCACCGCCACTGGATCAGGGTGGCGCTGACCATTTTCGAGCATAGAAATCTGGCCGGGGCTGTAGCCCACAGCAATGCTCAACTCCGTCTGCGTCAAACGCGCCCGACGGCGCAGAAAACGTAGATAGGAGCCGAAGGTTTCAGTGGCCGAAGGTGGTTCGGTAGTCATTGTTTTCATTTTATATGAGTGGGGGGGCGGATTGCGAGTTGCAGATTACGGATTGCGAGTTGCGAGTGTCTCTCGTCCGTCGTCCGTCGCCGGTCGTCCGTCGTCGGTCGTCCGTCGTCCTCTCTGTGAAATATTGTGAAGTTTTTCCGTCCCCGCGCTGTTACTTTGGACACATGAAACGAGTGATCCGAGAAGTGGTGACGCTAATTCGCATAGAACGCTGGGTTGTCGAAGAGGACGATGTCACCGCGGCTGTGCCCGACGCAGCGGCGACGCCTGACGAGCCGGCCCCTCTTCTCGAATCAGCCCATCCTGGCGAAGTGCCATCCTCGAATCCCAGCGCAACGGTGGAGGTGACTATCGAAGAAATTGTAGAACAACCGTCTGCCCCCAAGCGGCGGCGCGAGCTGTTTCGGCGCGTACTGAATGTGGAGGAGTTGGGGGAGTGGGGAGTAAGGCATAAGCGTTAAGTTAGGGTGGAGCGAAAGTGCCGGGGACTTCACGTTGGACGTGTCGCCAAGAGTGGATATCCCGTCTCGCTGCGGCGAAAAGTCCCCGGCACTTGCTCGTACGCTGCTTATCTTAACGCCTATGGGGGCGGGGGGAGAGGGTCTCTCCGCGTCAACACTTCCCGCCTATCGCGTGACAAGCTGAACGCGCCGAACTTCAAGCCGCGAAATCATGATGCTTAACGTCCGTCGTCCGTCGTCCGTTGTCTGTATTTACACACCACAGGAGAGAGAACATGAAAGTAACAAAACGTTGGTTGGGTGTTATGGCCGTGCTGCTGGCGCTGCTCGGCTGCACATTTGTCATTGTGCGCGGACAGGCGCAGACCTGCCGCGATATCAACAACATCACCGTCTGCGGTGATATCTTTGACGAGTTCGATGCAACTGTCAATGGCGGCGGCTACCGTCTGCGCGGCAATGTGAAGATCGGCCCCAAAGGACTGCCCCCGGTTGTGATTGTGCGCAACACCGGTAATATTTTTGATGGCACCGTGATGCCTGAGAATATCTCCACGGCCACCTATTTTCACTTGAATCAGGCCGATCCGAACACCGGCACCACCGATTTCATTATCGGCGAGGTTGGCTTTATCAATGATCCGACAGGGTTGCCGCTGCTGAGCACCTTCTTCTTTGATCATGGCGAAGTCGGCGGCGAAGTGACGGCGGGCCGTCTCTTTGTGGATACGACCAACCAGAAGATCTTCCTCCCCGCCGATGGACAGGTGCCGATCTTCACGCAGCGCGGGGTGCCGCGCAATCAGGCCTACCGGATCAACTTCCTCAGCCGTGTCGGCGCGTTATCGTTCTACCGCAATGGTGGCACCGTCAACGAACTGACGCTGGTCAATGCCGAGTTCAACCTCAACACCAAGACGCTCACCGGCAATGCGCCCATTGATCTCAAACTCAATCAGCAGGCCGAAAACCGCAACCTGCGCATCAACCTGCGCGCCACCTTCACAGACAATGGCACCTTCAGCGGCGCCGTGGACGGCTTCAAGTTTGCCCTGGCCGGCCTGATCATGGAAGCGTCGGGCGTGACGGTGGCGCTGCCCACTGGGGCCGATCCAGCCACCTTCCAGGCCGGGCTGGTCAAGATCCTCAAGGCCGACAATCAGGACGTGCCCACCCTCGATCCCACCGATCCACAGTTGGTCTTCTCTTTCACCAACCTCAAATACAAGAGCGGCCTCTTTGAAATCGGCGGCCTGGAAGTGCCGGTGAAGGATTGGGAGTTCGGCACCGCCTTCAAGATGACCAACCAGACCTTGGGCATCACCAACGAGAACAACGTGCAGTCGCTCCAGGTGAAATCAACCCTCACCTTCTTCGGCGACGACGGCGACGCCAAGCGCAAGGTGCCGGTAATCCTCAAAGTGGGGCGCACCGAAGTGAGCAATGGCGTCTTCCAACCCGTTTTCACGGCGGGTTTGCAGAACATTTCCCCCAAGATCGGCAGCCTCACCTTCAACCTGCAAGGTGCTGTCTTCAGTGGCAACGCAGCGGAAAATTTCTGGGGGATTAAGGCCACGTCGGCGGCGCTGCAATGGCCTGCTCACCTGGGTGGGCAGACCGCGGCGGGCATCAATAACTTCAGGCTCGGTGTGGAATTGGACGCCAACAAGAACAAGAAATTTAAGGTGGCGCTGGGCGGCGGTGCAATCTCACTGCCTCCCTTCGAGAATCAAGTCTTCCGCGGCAATCTGGCGGGCACACTGGGCGTCATCTCCGACACGATGGTCATCACCGGCACAGGGACGTTCAGCGTGAAGCTGCCTGGCAACGCCAACAGCGCCGGCATCGCCACCACTGCGATCCTACGCTACGGTAAGGGTGTGCAAGCACCCACCGCACCTGTGCCGCCACCTACCACAGGACCGATCTGCAAGCGCCCTGGTGGCCTGATCCTGGGCTGTGCTACGGCGTTGGCCGCGGCGACGGATGCCGATCCCGCCAAAGAGTTTGAACTCAAGCTATCAGGTTTCAGTTTCAAAATTGCCGGCTTTGGCATGACGGTGACCAATCCCAAGGGGCTGGACGACGGCGGCTTCAGCGCCGACAACGTGGCCGCCTCGTTGCCCGCCGGCATCGTCTTCGACAACATCGGATCAGGCGCGGACACCAACGGTATCACCATTCAGGGTATCGTGGTAAACGGGCTGGGCAACATCACGATCCAGGGAGGCGGCTTCGAGATCGCGCCCATCAAGTTCGGCGGCTATCAATTTGTGGGGCTGAAAGGCACCTTCATCAAGCTATCTGGCGGCGGCTTCGAGTTCCGTGCCGGCGGCAAACTGCCGCTGCCCGGCATCGAACCGGGGGCCAATGGTGGCGGCATCGGCGTCGACGTCAGCATCCGCACCAAGCCCGACAACAGCGTGGACGGCTTCGGCGTGGTGGTCAGCTTCACCGCGGGTGGCGTAATCCCCAAGATCAAGCTGCCCAGCACCGGCATGAGCATCGTGCAAATGACCGGCAGCTTCGACATGACGGCAGGACAATCCACCATCGCCGTCACCCTCACCGCCACCAGCGATCTGGCGTTGCCGCTGGGCAGCCTGGGCAGCATTCCCATTGCCAAAGCTGTGGGCAATGTCACCGTGCAGCCGCCGCCGGCCTTCCGCATGAGCGCCAACGCCAAACTCTCGATCCTGATCTTTGATGTGGCGCAGGCCAGTGTGGGCATTGGCCAGGGCTACGGTTTCAACGGCGGACCGGGGCTGAATGTCAGCTTTACCGTCAACACCCTCTTCGTGGACGGTGCCGCCCATCTAACCGTGGGCGAAGTGACCCTGAGCAACGGCACCAAAAAGATCCGTGTGCAGGGCGACGCCAGCGTGACGCTCAAGATCCCCAAGAAAATCTTCGCCGGTCTCCCCCGCGAAGAAAAGATCCTGGCTTCGGTCAATGTCGGCTTCGGTCAGTTCAACGACACCAAGAACAACCGCCAGACCGCTGGCCTGCTAGTGATGGGTAGCTTGCCCCTGGTGGGTTCGGTAGGTGGCTTCCTCGACATGGGCGTCAGCCCGATCGACGTGATCTTCTTTACCAACGCCAACCGCTTCCAGGCTGTGCCTGCCGCCGTGTTACGCAGGCTGGCACGGGAAGGTGTGGCAGGGTATGGCAGCCGTCTGCTCAGCGCGGAGGAAGCAGCCGAACTTGGCCTGAGCAACGAGCTGTCCGCTGCGGGCGCAACCGGCATCCTGCAAGACACCATCCCGCACGAACTCGAAGCGCCGACCCGCCTGATGATGGGCATCGAGTACACTGGCACGGTGGGCGCGTCTGCCATTCGCCTGCGCATCCCCGGCGGCGCCATCCTGACCAAAGACAATGTCAACGGCACGGATCAGGGCTTCACCCAGGAGAGCGACGCCGAAGGCGGCGTGATGATGTTCGTGCTACAAGAAGCCGTGGCCGGCGCCTACCAGTTGATCATCGACAACCCGCCCGCCGACTACACCGCCAATATCCTCGAACTGGATCAGATGCCCAGCGGCAGCATCGTCACCGACGTTTGCAACGGGGCGAATGTGGCGGGTGTCACCGTCACCTGCACAGGGAACGCGGCGGCGGCAGGTCTTAACGCCGCTCAGAGCGCCGCTCTGAGCGCCGCCGACGCCAGCCAGGTCACCTTCAGTTGGACGGCGGAAGACATTGACACGCCCGACGCCACCGTGGACATCGGCTTTGCCAAGGTGATCAGCGGCAGCGTGGACAACGCCACCTTCACGGCGCTGATCGAGAACCAGCCATTGGGCAACGGCAACGCCATCTGGGATCTGAGCCAGGTCCCCACCGGCGAATACCGCGTAATGATCGAGATTTCCAACAACAGCGGCCCAGCCATCCGCGCCTACGGCAGCCAGTTGATCAGCGTGGTAGACCAGCGTGCGCCTGCCGTGCCGAGCGGCGTTGTCGCCACATCGCTGGCCAACGAACTTAGCATCCGCTGGACGCAGAACAGCGAACGTGATCTGGCCGGTTACGAAATCGGCCTGGGCGTGGTCGAAGTGGGCCAGCCCGACAGCGTGGATCGCTTCTTCTACAGCCGCAACATGGGTCCCAAAGAGGTGATCACCGGCACCGCCAATCTGGTCGACGCCAAACTGTGGGGCATCCCCGACAACGCCGAAGTCTTCTTCGGGATTCGTTCCTTTGACAGCAGCGGCAACTTCAGCGCATGGACAACGCTCCAGCGCGGTCGTCCGTGGGCGCTTTCGCCCAACACGTGGACGCCGACGCCCAACGGCGTAGGCACCGACATCATCGAAGTCGCCTTCGACGCCCCGATGGACTTCGATTCGCTCCAGTCTGCGCTCACGGTGAAGAACAGCAGCGGCGCGGTCCTTACAGGCAAGAGCTACTTCCTCACCGACGACAGCGGCAACATCATCGGCCTGGGCTTCGAGCCGGATGCGTTGATTCAGGGCACTGCCTCGGCCACGGTGAAGGGCGGCGCAAGCGGCGTCAAAGCAGTGGACGGGCGCACGATGGGCGGCGACTACGCGTGGACGTTCACGCTTCAGCCAAATCAGATCTACCTGCCCAGTGTGACGCGGTAAGCGAGTTGAAGAAGAATAAAGAATGGGGAAAGGACGTCGCCTGTACAGGCGGCGTCCTTTCCCCATTCTTTATTCTTCATTCTTTTGCTATACTGGCTGGATGTACCGTATCGAACCCGCCAGGAGCGCGCCCATGCAACCGTCATCTGTTGAGTCCTCAATCCTGAATCCTGCCACCACCATCGGCGCGGTGCAGTTGACCGTCACCGATCTGGATCGGTCCATCGACTTTTACCGGCGTGTCATCGGTTTTCACCTGCACGAGCGCAGCGATGGACAGGCCAATCTGGGCGCGGGCGGCTCCACCCTGCTGCAACTGGTGGAAAATTCGGCGGCGCGCCAGGTGACCCACCACAGCGGACTCTATCATTTCGCCGTGCTCACCCCCTCGCGCCCCGCGCTAGGACAGGTGCTTCGCCGCATTGTGGACGCGCAGGTGCGCCTGGGCGGCTCGGATCATTCCGTCAGCGAAGCGCTCTACTTCGACGATCCCGATGGCAATGGTATCGAAGTCTACCGTGATCGCCCGCGCTCGGAGTGGGCGTATGCTGAAGGGAAGCCTGTGCTGGGCAACGCGCCGTTGGATTATCGAGGCATTCTCGGCGAAGCGGATGACAGCGAAGACGGTCTCGATCCCGCAACGGTGATCGGTCATGTCCACTTGCATGTGGGGGACCTGGCTTCGGCCATGAATTTCTATCTCCGGACTGTTGGCTTTGATCTGATCATGACGTGGCAGGGCGCCGCCTTCTACTCGGCGGGTGGCTACCATCATCACCTGGCCACCAACACCTGGGCCGGTGTGGGCGCGCCGCCCCAGCCCGAAGACGCCGTCGGTTTGCGCCACTACGAGATTGTCCTGACGGGTGAGGACGAACGCAGTCGGCTGTTGCAACGGTTCGACGACGCCGGTTTGGCCTACAAATCCCGCGCCGACGCTATTTTTGTCCGCGATCCGGCGCAGAACGGCGTGTTATTTGTGGTGAAATAAATAGTCACCGGAAACCTGCACCTTTGGAGGTCACTCGCCATGTCTGTCCCTGTGTTGCTGTTGACGGGTCCGGTTGGTGTCGGCAAGACGACGGTAACGATGCTTATCTCTGATCTGCTTGAAGCGCGCAGGGTGAGTCATGCGTTGATCGACATGGATTGGATGCGCTGGGCATACCCGCGCCCAGTGGATGATCGCTTTCACCTTCAACTTGGCCTGCGAAATTTGGCTGCACTGTGGCAAGGATACGGCGCCGCCGGCGTGGATCGTCTTCTGCTGGTGGATGTGGTCGAGGATGGTGCACAACGTCAAGCCTATGCTCGGGCCATCCCCGGCGCTGAGATCACAATTGTGCGGCTGCACGCCTCGGTGACGACGCTTCAGGCTCGTGTCGCCAAACGTGAGAGTGGCGACAGCCTGATTTGGCATCAACAGCGCGCCTTCGAACTGGCGCTGCAAATGGAACGCGACGCCCTCGAAGATCTGCGTATCGAGACTGAAGATCACTCTGCTCACGAGATCGCCGTGGAGATCCTGGATCGAGTGGCATGGTAATCGAGCCAAAACCCATCTTGGCCCGTGCCTGGCACTGTCTGCCCCCAACATGAATTGCACCCTCATCATGCGGTCAGGTGAAAAGTCTCTCTGAATGGAGTAGAATGGAAGCGTACTCTGCTTCATCCACCAAATCCCCCCACCCAAAAAATGTACTGAGAGGATTTTATGGCCTTCACAAAACAGGACGCCCTTGATTACCATTCCAGTGGTCGTCCGGGTAAGCTCAAAATTGTCCCCACCAAACCCATGTCCACCCAGCGAGATCTATCGCTGGCCTACTCGCCCGGTGTGGCGATTCCTGTGCTCGAAATTGCCGAAAACCCTGAAGACGCCTATGAATATACTGCCAAAGGCAACCTCGTCGCCGTGATCAGCAACGGCACTGCCATCCTCGGCCTTGGGGATCGGGGCGCGCTGGCCTCTAAGCCGGTGATGGAAGGCAAGGCGGTGCTCTTCAAACGCTTCGCCGATGTCGACGTCTTCGACATTGAGGTGGACACCAAAGATCCGGCGGAGATGATCCGCTTCTGCGAACTGATCGCCCCCACCTTCGGCGGTATCAACCTCGAAGACATCAAAGCGCCTGAATGCTTCCTCATCGAGCAGACGCTGCAAGCACGCCTCGACATTCCCGTCTTCCACGACGACCAGCACGGCACCGCCATCATTTCGGGCGCGGGGTTGATCAACGCGCTGGAGATAGCGGGCAAATCCTTTGCAGACGCCAAGATTTTGATCAACGGTGCCGGCGCATCGGCCATCGCCTGCGCGGACTTCTACTGCGCGCTAGGCGCAAACAAGGCCAACATCGTCATGTGCGATTCCAAGGGCGTCATCTACAGTGGGCGCACCGACAACATGAACGAGTGGAAAGAAGAATATGCCGCCGACACCGAGGCGCGCACCCTGGCCGAGGCCTTTGTGGGCGCGGACGCCTTTGTCGGTTTGTCTGTCGCCAATGTGGTGACACAGGAGATGGTACGCTCCATGGCGGCCAATCCTATTGTCTTCGGCATGGCCAACCCTGATCCCGAAATCACCTACGAAGACGCCGTCTCCGCCCGCGAAGACATGGTGATCATGGGCACGGGCCGCAGCGACTACCCCAACCAGGTGAACAACGTACTCGGCTTCCCCTTCATCTTCCGCGGCGCGTTGGATGTGCGCGCCAAGGCCATCAACATGGAGATGAAGCTGGCCGCCGCCCGCGCCCTCGCCGCCCTCGCCCGCGAAGACGTCCCCGACAGTGTGCTTAAGGCATACGGGCTGGATCAACTGCGCTTCGGGCCGGAATACATCATCCCCAAGCCGCTGGATAGCCGTGTGTTGATGTGGGTGGCCCCGGCAGTGGCCAAAGCGGCCATGGAGACGGGTGTGGCGCGGCGACAGATTGATCTCCACGCCTACCTCGACACATTGGCGGCGCGCATCGGCAAGGGCGAGCAGATCATGCGCACACAGCAGCACAAGGCAATGGCCGCGCCTAAGCGCGTCGTCTTTGGCGAGGGAGAACACCCCAAAATTGTGCGTGCTGCCTACGCTGTGGAGACACAGGGCATCGGCACGCCGATTCTCCTGGGGCGCAAGGAAGTGATCCAGCAGCGCTGCGCCGATCTGGGGCTGAACTACACGCCCATGGTGATCGATCCCAACGAGAGCGAACAGCGCCATCTCTACGCCGAAACTTTCTATCAACGACGGCAGCGCAAGGGCGTCACTGTGGCGTCTGCGCTGGACATGATGCGCCAGCCCAACTACTTCGGCCCGGCCATGGTCCTCAACGGTGAGGCCGACACCTTCATCTCCGGCCTTACCTACAACTACCCCGAAGTGTTGCGCCCTGCCTTGCGCACGGTGGGCGCTGCGCCCGGTCGCGGTGTTCTCAGTGGCGTCTACCTCATGATCGTCAACGACCGCATCTTCTTCTTCAGCGACGCCACCGTCAACATCGACCCAGACGAAGAGACATTGGCCGCCATTGCCATCAACGCCGCCGATCTGGCTACACAATTCGACATTACGCCGCGTGTGGCTATGCTCAGCTTCTCGAACTTCGGCAGCACCCGCCACGATCAATCGGACAAGGTGCACCGCGCCACCGAACTGGTGAAGCAGCGCCGCCCCGACATTGTCATCGACGGCGAAATGCAGGCCGACGTGGCGGTTGTCCCCGAACTGATGCAGCAGCTCTACCCCTTCAGCCAGGTAAACGACGCCAACGTGCTTATCTTCCCAGCGTTGGCGTCTGCCAACACGGCATACAAACTGCTCAGCCGCCTGGGTGGCGCCGAGGCGATTGGTCCTATCCTCGTGGGGATGGGCAAACCGATCCACGTCCTTGAGACGGGGGCCGAGGTAGAAGACATTGTCAACGTGGCGACGTTGGCCGTGGTGGATGCGCAGTTTCAGGCGGGGAAGTAGAGATTGGGGATTGGTGATTAGAGATTGGGGATTGGGAAGAAAACGCGGCGCTGAGGACTGTCCTCAGCGCCGCGTTTTTCTACCGATCTGGAAAAGGTCTCATACGAATCTTGTTATCATCGATGACGGAGAAGTGTCCTGCCCAGTCGTCGCGAACGGAATGTTCTCATCTGCGAGTAATCGCATCACAGGTCCTATGCGGCGATGGGGTAGATCTTTTCGGTGCTTAACATGTAGCCGCTAGGTGTGGAGACGAGACGATCCCGCTCAAAGTCGGTAAACTAGAGACGAACCGGAAGTCAATCGCTCCGTATTTGGGGCAAATAGATCTCCCTGCGCGAGAACTCGGCATAGCCCATGTCGAAGCCGTTGCCATAGGGACGCGGCAGGTTGAAGAAATCGACGGCGATCCCGGCGTTTGTCGCGACATCGATGGCGTCGCTCAACGCCGTCAGTTGGTAGCCGCCATTGAACGGATCGGCGAAGGCTGCCGTGCCGGTGATCGAGTGTGTCCCCGCTGTCACTGTGCCGCTGAAGGGTGCGGTGACGTTGTCGAAGAGGTTGAAATCTTCGCGGACGACGCCGCCTGCCCGCTCGATGGCGATGGCCTGGTTGGCGATGATTGTGTTCGTAATCGCCAGCGCGCCCCCCGTCACATAGATGGCGGAACCATCCTGCGCGCTCGCCTGCGCCAGCGTATTGTGGATCAACGTGAGCTGACTGCCCGTCATGAGGCCCGACCAGGCCAGCGTATGACCACGATTGCGGGCCGCCCGATTGTCCGCCAACAGTGTGTTGACGATGAAGGTTGGCACGCTGCTATTGCCATTGAACCAGAGTGCGCCGCCTGTTTGAGACGCCGAATTGTTGACAAATCGGCTCTGCTCCAGGTTGGCCGCCTGATCGATCCACGCGCCGCCGCCTTGAACCCCCAAATTCTCCTCGAAGCTTGTCTGCGTGAGTGTCACCGTGCCGAGGCTGGCAAGTCCGCCGCCTGCGCCGGCCGTATTGCTAATGAAACTTGTGCCGGTCAGGTAACCTGTATTGCGCAAAAGCGCGCCACCGCCCCCTTCACCGCCAAAATTGTGGGTGAAGGTCGTCCCTGTCATGTGTGCGATCCCCTTTACGTCAATGCCGCCGCCTGCAATGGCTCTATTCCCGACAAAGGAGGTGCTGTTGATGCTTGCCCCTCCGCCGACAGAGATCCCGCCACCTTCCCGTGCCGTATTGCTGACAAAGGACGTGCTCGTGATGCTTGCCGCTTCGTTCACAAACACCCCGCCGCCTACATCTGCCGTATTGCTGATGAAGATCGAGTCGGCAATGCCGCTGGTTCCACCGGCAAACGCCCCGCCGAAATCGGACGCTGTATTGTTGACGAATCGGTTGCCGCTGAGGCTGGAGACCCTGCTAATCGCTGCCCCGCCAGCGATCCTTGTTGCCGTATTGCTGAGAAAGGATGTGTCGGTGATGCTGGCGTCGCCGGCGACAAGCACCCCACCGCCATCGCTTCCAGACGTATTGCTGAGGAAGGAAGTGCCGGTGATGTCGGCGGTAATAAGAACAGCCGCTCCGCCGCCGTCTCCTGCTGCCGTATTGCTGATAAATGAACTATTTTCGATGCCGGCCCCCTGCTTGAAATACGCCCCGCCGCCCTCGCTTCCTGCCGTATTGCGGACAAAGGACGTGTCGGTGATGCTGACCGCACCGTTTACATACGTCCCGCCGCCTGTGGATCCTGCCGTATTGCTGAGGAAGGACGTGCCGCTGATGCCGGCTGTATCGCCGATATATGCCCCGCCGCCATCACCTGCTACCGTATTGCTGAAGAAGGACGTGCCGGTGATGTTGGCCGTACCACCGACATACGCCCCGCCGCCACGGGCGACTGCCCTATTGCTGAGGAAGTCGCTGCCGGTGATGTTGGCCGTACCGTTTTACATATGCCCCACCACCGAAAGTGGCTGCCCCAATTGCGGCATTGTTCGAGAAGATGACCTGTTTCAGGGCGATGGCTTGATTTGCATAAAGGCCCGCGCCATACCCGGCCATGTGGATAGCTGTCGTCCGCCCGTTTTGGATCGTCAGGTGCTGCATTGTCAATGCCGCCGTGGCCGAAATGACGCGACCATCGAGCAGCGCGTCTAGCGTGGTTGTCTGCGCTGGGGAGGATGTGAGCCAGTTCGTTGTCGTGTAGCCGCCCGCCAGCGTCAACGTTTTGTCGATGAGGGCAAGCTGCGTCGTGCCGCCTGCGCTGACCGTCACCGCGCAGGTCCCCGCGATTTTGACGGTGCCGCCTGCACTGGCCGCGGCCACGGCAGCGCGCACGGCCTGGCTGTCGGCGCTGCTGAAGTCTGTGACATTGCCGCCGGTGTACTCGGCAAAGCAGACATTGCCACTTCCTTGCGCGCTGACGTGGCCCAATGCACCCCACAGTACAACAATCAAGGCCAGGGCGATAGCCGGGATGACGAACAACCAACCCAGTTTCTCACTTACTGCAACACCACCGGCAAGAAGATCTTGCTCTCTGTCACCTGATGTTCGTACGCGCCTAGATCCACCGTGCCGTTGACAATACGCGAATCACCCGCGAAGTCGGTGGTCACCTCGGCGGGCAACGCGGTGTTGTCACCGGCGTTGATGGCGGGCGAAGTGGCTTGCAGGCGTAGATCGCCGACGGTGGTGGGGGCGTTGTCTGGGTTGGGCGCGCCCACAAACTGTGGATCAGCGTCGGCCAGGTTTTGGCCGTCATCTGTGCCGCAACTCGTTTCCCAGACAGCGCCGGGGTTGCACTCTTCAATCAGGCTGTTGCGAATGCCAGGAATTGTGCTTTCGTTGATGAAACTGGGTAGCGCGTGATTGGCTTTGTTGTTCCACACAATGCTGTTGCGGACAGTCAACTGGCTATTCTGATGGAAGGACGCGCCGCCCTGCTGCGCACGGTTGCCGCTGATGGTGACATTGGTCAGCGTCACATTGCTGTTGCGGATGTAGAGCCCGCCTCCATTGGTGGCCTGGTTGCCGCTGACAATGACGTTTGTCACTGCCAGCCCGGTATTGGCAATGTAGATTGCCCCGCCAATGCCCGCGCTATTGCTGCGAAAGTCCACATTGCGTAGGACAGGGCTGCTGTTGTCGGTGGAGAGGCCGCCACCTTCGTCTGTGGCGCGGTTGCCTTCGAAGTAGACATCAACCAGGGTTGGGTTCCCACTTACATTGAAGAAACCCCCACCGAAGACGGCGCTGTTGCCCAGAAAGCGAATATTGGTCAGGATCGGGTCACCGTTGACGCTGTAAAACCCGCCGCCCGTGCTACTGGCGTTATTGCCCTGGATCACCAGGTTGCTCAAGGTGGGGCTGCCCCCTTCGTTGAGGATGCCGCCACCCTGGTTGTTTGGGATGTCACCGGTGTTGGCCTGCCCCGCCGTGATGACGAAGCCGTCGAGTTGCGCCGTCGTCGTCACACCGCTACTTGTGACCACGTGATAGCTGTTGTCGCCCTGGATGTCGGCGTCGCTCTCGGCAATCGAGTTGCCGTCTTGGTTGGTGTCGTTGTTGTCGATGTCACCGCTGAGGACGGTCAGGTTCACCGTCCAATTGCGCTCTGTGCGAGCTGTTTCGGTGCCTGCAAAGCCGCCGTAGACGCCGACGCCGTCTTTGAGTCGAAAGGTGAAGTTCCGTTCTGCCGGGTTGGTGCTTGGTTTGTAGATACCGGCGGCCACCCAGATTTCGTCGCCCTCAGTGGCCAAAGTCAGGGCGTTCTGTAACGTGGTGGCCGTGGTCCAACTGTCGCCGGCATTGGCCTCCACCCCACTGGGGGTGACATAGATGATATTTCCCGCGGCCAAGGCGCTGCTCTGCAAAGGGTTGAGCAGCGCCCAAACGGCCAGCACTGGAAGCACAAGAACGGCCAATCGCAACCAAGACTTCTGATTCATCAAGATTCTCCTCGGTGGTATGAGTTTTAATGCCGACAAAAAGTCACGCTTCCCTCACGGTACCGCACCCAAGACCTTCCGGGAAGGGGACCGTTCAACTGCATTGGCGCAGTTGAACGGTCCCCTTCCCGGAAGGATGATACTGATTAGGATGTGATCGTCACATACGGCGACTGCTGCCGCTTGTCTCTATTCGAAGGGCACCAGCGCGCCGTCACGCACAATTTGGATGATGGGATCGTAGACGGCGCTCCCTGTTTCGTCAAAGGTGATAGTGCCTAGAATCGTATCTACACTGCCCAGATTGAGCAGGGCATCGCGGATGGCTTCGGCTTCCAGAGAACCGGCCTGGCGAATGGCTGCGGCCAACATTGTCATCGAGGCGTGCCACTGCGCACCAAAGCGGTTGGGATCGCTGCCATAGGTTTCGCGGTAGCGCTGCACATAGGCCTGATTGCCCGGCGTGTTGGCGGCAATGTCCCAGGTGGAGAAGGCGATGGCACCTTCGGCGGCTTCGCCTGCTTGTGCGACCTCGGCGTTGGAAAGTGCCAACGGCAGGATGAAGGGGATCTCTGCAGGCACGCCTACCTCACGCGCATTGATCAAAATGGCGGCGGCCTCGGCGGGCAACGACGCCACAAAGATCGTGTCAGGCGCGGCGGCAAGGATGCGCTCAAACTGCGCCGAAAAGTCGATGTCTCCAGTCTGGAATGGCTCGACGGCCACAACCTCCACACCATTGTCGGCGAAGGTCTGCTCCAGGATCTCTAGCGCGTTCTGTGAGAAGAGATCGAGTTCGTCTACCAGGATCGCCGCCGACGTGTAGCCCAACGCGGCCTGGGTCAACGCCACACCGCCGGGGACAACCACGTCCACGGTAAGATTGCCCTGAAAGACAAAGTCGCCGATCTCGCTCAGGCCCGCCGCGCCGGCCACAGGGCTCAGGGCGACCATGCCTGCCTCCTGGGCGATGGGGAAAGCTGCCGCCGCCGAAGCCGACGTAGCAGGGCCAAGGATCGCCACCACTTCGCCTTCCGCAATCAGCTTCTCGAAGGCGGCCACCGCCACTTCAGGCGTACCGGCGCTGTCTTCGATCACAAACTGGATGCGGGCCGAGCCAAGTTGGGCGGCGTTGATCTCCTGCTGCGCCATCTCGGCGCTGTTCTTCATGGCGTTCCCCAACCCGGCAATCGGTCCGCTCAACGGCACGACCATGCCGATCTGAATGTCGCCGCTTACGCCTGCGGGCGGCGGTGGCAGTTGCAGCACGATAGGAGCCGATGTACAGGCCCCCGTTCCCAAGAACATCAGCACGAATGCTGCCAACAGGGCCAGAGGTTGTATCTTCATAAAATCTCCTTGAGCGATGATGATTCTAATCATGTTGTTCGATGGTTGTACGGAGAATATTGTGAAAAAAATGTGTGATTAATGTGTCATAAATGTGTGATTCCTGTTGTCTACATAAAGATATTGGTAGTTCACGATTTCGACGAGACGTTCCCAAATCCCTAATCGCATCATCTCACATTAACCTCACATCAACCCCACATCAACCCCACATCAATCCCAGTGTCGCAAATCATCCTCTAGTCTCTTAATCTCCTCACCTCCCCACCATCGGCAAGAAGATCTCCAATCCGTTCACCGGCTGCACATTCTCTCTACCCGCTTGTACCGGCCCGTAGCGGAGAATGGCGCCGCTGGTTTCTGTCTCTTCGAGCCAATACCACTCCCCAAGCTGCCCGTTGGGATCAAAGAATTCGTAGCGACTGCCGCCTCCCCGCGCGGGGATGGCAGCGCCGGTGGCGCGAGTGGCCTCGCTAATATCGTTTGTGTTGCTGCGCAGAAGGTGGAAACTGAAGGTGTCGATCTCCTGGCCGGTGACCCATGCCACGTCAACGCCGTCTTCGCTGGGCTGCGCTGTGAAGCTGAGCAGCGTCAACGCCGTGGGGTTGAGCGGTTGCACGATCTGCACTTCCTGCGGATCAGGCGTTTCGTCGGAGCTTGCCCCGGTGACATTCTCGATGATCATCTGAGCGACATCGGCGTTGACCACTACCTGGAAGCCGGTGCGGAATTCGCCGCCCACAGCCAGCCGTGCCACATTGAAGATCTGCGGCGGTGTGTGGTCCTGGGCCATACGTGCCACGGTTGGGCATTGGGTCACCAACGTCGTGTCTTCGGGGACGCTGCTGGTGATCACCACGTTGGTCAGATCCACGCCGCCCACATTGCGCACAAGGATGTCGTAGACGATACAGTCGCCGGGCCCCACTTCGCTGCCCGAAGGCGGATTCGAGGTGACAATCAATTGCATAGCCGCCAGATTGACGCCGTCTTGGGCAATTGCAGGCGGCGCGGTGACGTTGTTCTGGTCGCGTGCGCCTACCACCGTCGCCAGATTCTCGGTGCGGCTGAAGACGCCGGTTGCGGTGAAGCCCACCGTCAGCGAAATCGACTGTTGCGGCGCAAGATCACCCTGGCTTGTCGTGAGATCTGTCCACTTGAGGCTGCCGGTGGTCACGCTGTCGGGGTTGATACTGGCGCCGGTGAAGCCCAACACCCCGCTGTCGAAAACGTCTTCCAGCGGCACTTCCACCAGTGTCGTGGTGCCGGTGTTGGTGATCGCCACGGTGAAAGTCAATGGATCGCCTACCTCCACCACACCTGAAGCCGGTTCACTTAGCCACTTTGCCACAATCACTTGCGCCACCTGTGGTGTGGCGGTTGGCGTGGCTGTGGCAGTTGGCGTGGCTGTGGCAGTTGGCGTGGCCGTTGCGGTTGGCGTGGCCGTCGTGGTTGGTGTGGCTGTTGCGGTTGGTGTGGCTGTTGCGGTTGGCGTGGCTGTTGCGGTTGGCGTGGCCGTTGTGGTTGGTGTAGCTGTTGCGGTTGATGTAGTTGTCTGCGTCGGTGTGGCTGTTGGCGTGGCTGTACTGGTGGGCGTGGGCGTTTGCGCGTTGACCTGAATCGTCGTTGTGTAAACGCTGGCGCCGCCGTCCTTGTCCGCGATCTGGCCGCGCACGGTGCGGCTGGTGACGCCTGTGAGGAATGTAGACGGCACCGTCACCGACGGGCTGACCACGTCGCTGATCTCAAAGGTGTTGTCGTTGTCGAAGTCGTAGCTGTAGCGGAAGCCTGCCGTCGTGTCCGCCGAGGACGGATCGCTCTGCGCGCTGAAGCCTACGATTGCCGTGCTGCCGTTGTTGACCGGTCCACTGTTGGTGAGTGTCGCCGTGGGCGCAACGTTGACGACATCCACACTGGTTGTGGCTGTAAGTTCCGTACGCCCAAACGCCACCGTAGCCGTGTTCACCGTCGTCTGTGGTCCGTCGTCCGTCGTCAGGCTGTACGTGTAGGTCACCGCCGTGCCTGCCGACAGGTTCAGCCCTGCCCCCAGCGTGCCCGTCTGGCTGTCGGTGACGGTGAGATTGACGGCGTTGCCCGTCCCTGTGTTGGAGACAACCACAGTGTAGGTGATGGAATCGCCTTCGTTGACACTGGGGCTGTTGGCCGTTTTTGCGATGGAGATGGCGACAAAATCGTCGTTTGTGAGGATGCCGGTGGCCACGGCGGGCGATCCGGGGCCGTAGCCGCTGCCGCCGGTGACGGTGATGACGACGGTTTCGTCGGCTTCTACATCGGCGTCGCTGATCGGTGTCACCGTCACGGTCACCGCGGATTGCCCGGCAGGGATTGTTACGGATCCAAGGCCGCCGCTGAGGCTGTCTTCGCCGGTGGTGGTGTAGTCGGTGGCGCTGTCGGCGCTACCACCCACACTGAAACTCACGGTGAGCGGATTGGTGGTGCCGCCCGTGCGCGTGAAGGTGTAGTTGAGGGGCAGGCCGCTGTCCTCGTCTACGGCGGCGGGGTTCACTGTCACAATCACGGCGGGCACGGTGACGGTGGCGCTGCTTTCGTTGTTCGTGGCGTCGGCGTCTGCGGTAGACGTAATGGTTGCTGTGTTGGTAAAGATGGTGCCGGGCAGGGCGCTGCTGTCCGTCAAAAGGGCGGTGAGGGTGATGACGCCGCTCCCTCCTGCGGGCAGCGACGTGAGGGTCCACTCAAAATTGGGTGCGCCGCTTGTCTGAGTAATAGCGGACGTGCTGCTGGTGACGCCTGTCACCGTGACGCTGACCGGCACGCTGTCGATGAGCACCACATTGGTGGCGGTGACCATCCCCGTATTGCTGAAGGCGATGGTGTAGACGATGATCTCGCCAGGACCGGCAACAGGCGAAAGGACCTGCTTGTCTACCGTCACATCGGGCACAAATTGTAGCTCGTAGGCGCCGATGTCAACCGTGCCGCCCGAAATGCGATCGAACCCGACGCCGCGCTGATCGAAATCGCTGGGGGAAAAAGGGAAATTGTTTATGGGGGCGTTGCCATTGTTGCCGGTGTCAATGGCCGGGCTACCGCTGAGTAGCGCATGGGTGGGCGTCGGCCCGCCGTTGTCTTGGAGCGGGCCGAGCAAGGGATCGATGGGCGTTGTATCGTCGCCCACCAAGTCGTCGTCGACGCCGTTGGAAAAGCCGAAGCCATTGGTGCTGTCACCAATCAGGTTGTTGCCACCACTGGTAAAGGAACCGACAATGTCAGGTGCGATGGATGCTTGCGGGTCATCTGGCGTGCGATCCTCGTTGCCTGCCACAATTGTGTTATAGAGTGTTGTGTTGCTGCTGAAATCAGCCAGACCGCCGCCGTCGCCTATACCCTGTGCAAGCGCATCGGCTACGTTGCCCGTCACGGTGACGTTGTAGAACTCGTTAGTGCCGCTGCTGAGGAAGACGCCGCCGCCGCTTTCGCCGGCCTGGTTGCCGCTGATGGTGCTGTTTGCCATGAAGATGGATGGAATACCATTGTCGCCGGTGGTGGCGATACCGCCGCCTTCGCGAGTGGCTTGATTGCGGGCGATGGTGCTGCTTTCGACAATGGCGCTTGCGTCACGGCTCCCGGCATCGAGGTAGATCCCGCCGCCGTCCCGGGCGGTGTTGCTGTAGATGTAGCTCTGGAAGATGTTGACGTTGCCGGTCACGCCATCGGGGCGAATGTAGATGGCGCCGCCTCGGTTGGCTGTGTTGCTGTAGATTGTGCTGTTTCTGAGCGAGAGACTGCCACTGACGGCAATTGCGCCACCATTGTCTGACTGCACATTGCCATTGTAGAGCGTCAGCCCGAAAAGGCTGACCGCATCACTGGTGGTGCTGTTGAAGATGCGGCTGCTGTTGTTGCCGTCGATGGTGATGGGCACACTGCTCTCAATCGTTAACGTCTTGGTGATAACCAGTTCACCGCTGGTAAGGACGATGCTCTGTCCAGATAAACCTGGATCAAAGACGATTTCGCCGCCGACACACAGATCTGCGATGGCCTGGCGTAGCGTCCCCGCGCCGCTGTCGGCGGCACTGGTCACAGTGATGGGGTCGCTGCATGCCTGCGCCTGGACTGTACGCATCAGGCCGAAACTAAGCGTGATCAACATGATGGGGATCAGTATGGCCGGAAGCAACAGTGCGAGCAGGCCGGCCCTGAGGCCGGAAGTATGGATCATGTGCTTCATCAACGTCTCCTTGCTCCAATGTAAAACAACATTTTTGGTAGTGATTTGGGTGTGTAGTATATCGTAGGTTTGCTATAAACTCTTGTAACTGTTCAGGTCAGGGTATAGTTCATACTGGGGGCGAGATTGACCTGCCGGGAAGGGCTCAGGGAAACGGCCTGAACGGTGTGTCAATCTTGGCCCCTTCCGCGGCAGGTTGTTGCCCCTACGTAACAATATACACATCTCGCGTCAACAGATCATCAATAACTACACCGCAGCCGCCCTTGTGCTAAAATAGAACGCGCCGTTTACCGTTAGCAACCGAAAATAGGGGAATGAGGATGCACAAGCTTGCCGCCGACACCGGCTCTGACCGAATGCCGGTAGCCGATCCAGCCGCCGAACCTGCCCAAGAGGAAATGACCTACCTCGCCGCCATCAACGCCGCGCTCAACTTCGAGATGGCGCGTGACGAAAACGTGCTGGTCATCGGCGAAGACGTGGCCGATCCCTTCGGCGGCGCGTTCAAGGTGACCAAAGGACTTTCGGATCGCTTCGGCACGGATCGGGTGATCAACACACCTATCAGCGAGAACGGTTTCATCGGCATGGCGTCGGGCATGGCCTTGATGGGCTTCCGACCGGTGATGGAAGTTCAGTTTGCCGACTTCATCAGCTCGGGCTTTGATGCAATTGTGCAGTTTGCCGCCACCAACCACTACCGCTGGGGTGGGGCGATCCCCTGGGTGATCCGTGCGCCCAGCGACGGTGGGCTGCGCTCCGGTCCTTTCCACAGTCAGAACCCGGAAGCATGGTTCACCCACACGCCCGGCCTCAAAGTGGTGGCCCCTGGCACCCCTGCCGACGCCTACGGTCTAATGCTTGCCGCCATCCGCGACAACAACCCGGTGATCTACTTTGAGAGCAAGCCACTCTATCGCTCGATGAAGGGGCTTGTTCCTTCGGGAGGCTATGTCGTCCCCATCGGCAAGGCGCACCTGGCCCGCACCGGCGCGGACATTTCGATCATCACCTACAGCACGATGGTGCGCGAGTCCTTGACCGCCGCCGAACGCCTCGCCGCCGAAGGCATCCAGGCCGACGTCCTCGACCTGCGCACGCTCAAACCGCTCGACGTTGACGCCGTCCTCACCACAGCGCGCAAGACGGGCAAGATCCTGATCGTCCACGCCGCCAACGGCAACACCGGTCTCGGCGCGGAGATCGCCTCGATCATCAGTGAACAAGCCTTCGAGTGGCTGGATGCACCCATCCAACGCCTCACCGGCCTCGACACGCCGATCCCATTTAGCCCACCACTCGAGGACGCGTACCGTCCTGGCGCGGAGAAGATTTATGCGCGGGCGCGCGAGTTGGCAGCGTTCTAGAATTGACAATCGTCAATCGTCAATCGTAAATCTCTTATGAAACTAGCTACCCTTTGCTACGTCCAACACAACAACCAAACCCTGATGATTCACCGCGTCAAAAAACAGAACGACATGCACCAGGGCAAGTGGAATGGTCTTGGTGGCAAGTTGGAGCCGGGGGAATCACCGGAGGCGTGCGCTGTGCGCGAAGTGTTTGAAGAAAGCGGACTGCGCTGTGGCCGTCCGCGGCTGCGTGGATTCATCACCTTTCCCGCCTTCGATCAGATCGACGACTGGTACACCTTTTTGTACACGTTTGACGAATTTGAAGGCGAGTTGATCGACTCTGCCGAGGGTAACCTGGCCTGGATCGACGACGACAAACTGCTCGATCTGAATCTGTGGCCCGGGGATCGTGTCTTTGTGCCGTGGATTTTTGAGGAGAGTATCTTTTCGGCCAACTTCATCTACGACAAGGGCGAATTTCAGTGGTACGAGGTCACCTTCTACGGCGTGGACGGCACCACGTCCTACGAGCGGCGCAGCCACGCCGAGATCCTGGCCGCGCACAAGACTGTCCCCGCGCAGCCCTCCTTTCAGCCTTTTTACACCCCCGAAGACGACACCTACTGCTGGCTCTGCAACGGCCCCGTAGACAAGCACCACTGCAAGATCACCTGTTTGACGTGTGGATTCGTGCGCGATTGTAGTGATCCATGACGATTTTCGATTGACGATTTTCGATTGACGATTTTCGATTGACGATTGTCTGGTTGAGGAAGTGATGCCGTCTGCGGATGTTGTGGTGTTAACGCCGCAACAAACAAGCTACCCTGTCGCTTGCTTGACACGAAAATCGTCAATCGAAAATCGTCAATTAAAACTTATACTCTTCCCTCACCGGGCTAAAGATATCAATCACCTTGGCTGGTTTGTCGAGGGTGCGGGCGCGGTGTTCCATGCCGCCGGGGATGACGAAAACTTGTCCTGGGCCGAGGAGACGTACTTCGCCGTCGATGGTCAGTTCCAGTTCGCCTTCGATGA
Source organism: bacterium (assembly GCA_016124945.1). GTDB lineage: Bacteria > Chloroflexota > Anaerolineae > Caldilineales > Caldilineaceae > RI-153. Next base: position 56,966 of record WGMT01000062.1, read on the forward strand.
CGACGCCTGCCTGTTCGTGAGGGTGGCTGTGAAAGGGGACATCGCCGTTGGGTTCCATGTCGAGCATGGAGATCAGGATCTTGTCGCCCCAGAAGGTGCGGGTGAAGATACCGGGGAAGAGTTCCTTGGCGGCGCGTTCGGCTGGATCAAAGAATGGCATAGGTTTCTCCTGGCTGGGTGGTGGATTGAAGAGCGTTGCGCCGCCAATATAAACCCGCAATTCGCAATCCGCAACTCGCGTACCAAAAATAGAACGCGGATTGGGCGGATCAAGCGGATTTGCCGGATTCTTCCGGTTCATCCGCTCAAATCCGCCCAATCCGCAGCCATTTTGCGGTACAACCATCACCCCAATCCCACATGCACGGGCTCGACTGGTCCACGCACTACGCACTACGCACTACACCGCCAGATAACTCCGCGCCTGACCCTCGTCGAACTCGTCAGCCGATCCTTTCATTACAATCGCGCCGGTTTCCATAATGTAAAAGTAGTTGCCTACGCTCATGGCGAAGTCCAAATATTGCTCCACCAACAGGATCGATAGATCATGGCGTGCTTGCAGGCTGCGGATCACATTTTCGATCTCCAACATAATCGACGGCTGGATGCCCTCGGTCGGTTCGTCGAGCAACAGCAGTTTGGGCCGCCGCAAGAGGACCCGCCCCAGCGCCAGTTGCTGTTGTTGACCACCGCTCAACGTCCCCGCCATGCGGTGGCCCATCTCTTTGAGCACAGGAAAGGTGACGTACACTTCGTCCAGTGCGGCTTTGTCCACCTTACGCTCTGCCGTAGCCTCAAAGCCGATGAGCAAGTTCTCGTAGACAGTCAACCGCGGAAAGATACCTCGTCCTTGCGGCACGTAGCCCAACCCCGCCCGCGCCCGCTGGCTGGCCGACCAGCGAGTGATCGACTTCTCTTCCAGCAGAATCTCCCCCTGCGATGGCTTGAGCAGCCCCATCAAACTCTTCATCAACGTCGTCTTGCCCACGCCGTTGCGCCCGAGCAGACAGACGACCTTCCCCGTCGGGATTTCCATGTTCACATCGCGTAAGATTGTGCTTTCGCCGTAGTTTACGGAAATATTCTGAATGGTTAGCACTGTAGCCACCTCCGAAAAGAAGAGATTAGAGATTAGAGATTGCCGCCCAACCACAATGTCAACCCGATCCCCCCAATCACCAATCACTAATTTCAATGATCCCGCCCTCGCCCGATGTACACCTCGATCACCCGTGGATCGTTCTGTACCTGTTCTACAGGCCCTTCGGTAAGCAGGCTGCCCAGGTGTAACACGGTGACCTGGCTGGCGAAGTTACGCACAAATTCCATGTCGTGTTCAACGACGAGCACCGAACATTCTTCGGCGATGGATTGTAACAATTCGCCGGTGCGGTTGCGCTCAGGACGGGTCATGCCTGCCACCGGTTCATCAAGCAGAAGTAATTTGGGTTCCTGCACCAGCAGCATACCGATCTCCAACCACTGCTTTTCGCCATGGGCCAGGATGCCGGCGCGCACGTCGGTTCGGTGCGCAAGGCCGATACGCCCCAGCACCTCGTGGATCTTGTCCACTTCGGCGCGGGTGATGGATGTAAAGAGCCGCGGCAAGGAGTCATTGAAGCCGATGGCCGCTTCCAGGTTTTCGTAGACGGTGAGGCTGCTGAAGGCTGTGGGCGTTTGGAATTTGCGCCCAATGCCCTTTTGCACCAGTGTGTGCTCCGCTGTATGCAGCACGTTCACGTCATTGTCAAAAGTCACACCTCCATGGTGCGGGCGCGTCTTGCCCGTCACCACATCGAGCAGTGTCGTTTTCCCTGCGCCGTTCGGGCCGATTAAGAAGCGCAGTTCGCCTTTCTTCATTGAGAAAGTCAGTTCGTTCAATGCTTTGAAGCCGTCGAAACTCACAGTGAGTTTGTCCACACTGAGGATGGTCTCTGTCATGGGTTATGATCCTCCTTCCAGGCTCGACGACGGCTGCGGCAACGTGCGATCTTGGGCGGGTGTGGTCTTTTGCAAACGGAAGCGAGCCAGTTGGCTACGCACCCAGGTCGGCGCTCTGGCCACCATCCCTGCCAATCCATGAGGGAAGATCAACACTGTCCCCACAAAAAGCAGACCTAAGAAATATTGCCAGATGTCGGGGTAGGTTTCGCTAAAGTAGCTCTTGCCGTAGTTCACCAGCAATGCGCCGAGGATGGCCCCGATCAGTGTGCCGCGACCGCCCACCGCCACCCAGATCACCATCTCAATCGAGGGCACCACGCCCATACTCGAAGGCGAAATAATCCCCACCTGCGGCACAAAGAGGACACCCGCCAACCCTGCAATCATGGCCGAAAGCATAAACGCCACCACCTTGAGCACCGCCGGATCGTAGCCTAGGAAGCGCACCCTGTCTTCGTTGTCGCGGACGGCTTTCAGCAGTGAACCGTAACGAGAATCGGTGACGAAGCGCGCCAACAGGTAAACGCCGATCAAACAAGCAACCGATGTGTAGTAGAAGCCCATCTGCACGTCGGCGCTCATCAAAGATTTGCCGAAGATCTGGGCACTGCCCAGGTTGGTGATGCCGTTGGTGCCGCCTGTAAAAGCTTGCTGCCCCACAAACCAGATGCTGGTAAGCAGCGTCAGCGCCTGTGTGATGATGGAAAAGTAAACGCCTTGGACACGGCTGCGGAAGACGAAAAAGCCCAGGATGCCCGCCAATAGCGCCGGGATCAGCAGGGCCGCCGCAACCGCAAAAATTGGATTTGCAAAGGGCGCCCAAAACCAGGGCAGCTCTTTGAGGCCGCTCCAAAACATGAAATCGGGCAACTTTCCGCCCGAAGACTGTAACTTCAGATACATGGCAAAGCCATAAGCGCCCAGCCCAAAAAACAGCCCATGTCCTAGACTCAACATGCCGCCATACCCCCAAATCAGATCGAGGCCGACGGCGATGATGGCAAAGGTTAGGAACTTACCTAGTTGGCTAAGGCGAAAGGGCGAGAGGACTTCCGGGGCTATCAGCAGCGACGCGGCAATCAGGACGATGGGCGTCCATCGCAGTGTGATTCTGAGCCATTTTTGAGATCGCATGGGGTAACCTTTCTTGTCAGACTCGAATCTCAGCGAACTTGGACGGCGGCCAGGCCCGATGGCTTCCATTGCAAGAAGGCGATGATCAGTAGGAGGACCAGCACCTTGCCCACCGTGGCCGATGTACCCAGTTCAAGTAGCGTGTTGCTCAAGCCGACCACCACCGCCGCCAGGACTGTCCCTGGTAGGCTGCCCACACCGCCCAATACCACCACCATGAATGCATCGACGATATAGAATGTCCCCAACGAAGGACCAATCGGCCCGATGAGCGTCAGCGCGCAGCCTGCCACGCCGGCCAACCCTGTGCCCAGGGCGAAGGTCATGGCGTCTACGTTGCGTGAACGGATGCCCAGGCACGAAGCCATTTCTCGATTCTGCATCACCGCACGCAGACGGCGTCCACTGGCGGTGCGGGTCAGGTGCAGGTAGACGGCCACCACAGCCACAATCACTAGCGCAATGATAAAAATTCGCTTGTACGGCAGCAACAGCCCAGCACCGATGTCATAGCCGCCGTTGAGCCAAACGGGGCTGGATACATTCACATTGGGCGCGCCGAAGATGCTGCGTGCCGCCTGCTGCAAAATCAAACCAACACCCCACGTCGCCAGCAGCGTATCCAGCGGGCGCCCGTAAAGGTGACGGATCAAGGTCACTTCCATTAGCGCGCCCAGCGCCGCAGCAAAGACAAATGCCGCCGGGATCGCCAACAAAAACCAGATGCCTGGTTCCACACCGCCGAGCATCGGCGCAAAAACCTGCTGAAAGACATAGGCCATGTACGCACCGATCATCATGAATTCGCCGTGCGCCATGTTGATTACGCCCATCAAGCCAAAAGCAAAGGCGAGCCCCAACGAGATCATCAACAAGACTGACCCCAGGCTCAAGCCGTTGAAAATTTGCAAGATCACCGCGTCCACGAGCCGCTCCTTTCAAAACGGAGGGATTAAGCGATTGAGGGATTAGGAGACTGTGGCGTTGCCACCCAATCCCCTAATCCCTCAATCTCCTAATCACCTAATCTCAAATCTCTTGCTACTGGCTGGCGCCTTCGGCCAGCCCCTCAGCCCACGGGATCGCCCGCAAGAAGGGATCCGGCTTCACCGGCGCTTCGCTGGAGAACACTTCGTCGATGAGACCTTCGGCGTTGATCTGGCCGATGCGCACCGTTTTGTACATGTGCTGTGTTTCGCCGTCGATCTTGATGACGCCACCAGGGGCCATGATCTCGATCTCGTTCTCGTCCGCTGCGGCGGTAACGGCATCCACATCGGTGGAGCCGGCCGCTTCGACCAACGCCTTCCAGGCATAGACGCCGAAGTAGCCGGCTTCAATCGGATCTGCTGTCACACGATCTTCGCCGAAAGCGGCCTTATAGGCGGCCACGAAGGCTTCGTTTTCCGGCGTGTCGATGGTCTGATAGTAGTTCCAGGCAGTGTAATGGCCGGCAATGTTTTCGGGGCCGATGCCGCGCACTTCTTCTTCGGCCACACTCACCGATATCACCGGCAGCGATTCGGGCGTGAAACCGGCGTCTTTGAACTGCTTGAAGAAAGCCACGTTGCTGTCGCCGTTCAGCGTGTTGAAGATGGCGGCCGGCTGCGCTTCTTGGATCTTGCTGATGATGGTGCTGAATTCGGTGCCGCCCAAGGGAACATATTCCTCGCCGGCCAGTTCAACGCCCAGCGCTTCAAGCTGCGCCTTGATGATCAAGTTGGCGGTGCGCGGGAAGACATAGTCGGAGCCGAGCAGGTAGATGCTGCTTGCACCCAATTCATTCACCAGGAACTCAACACCGGGGATGATCTGCTGGGTGGGTTCGGCACCTGTGTAGAAAATGTTGGGCGACGATTCCAGCCCTTCGTACTGCACCGGGTAGAAGAGCAGACCGTTAAGCTCTTCAAAGACGGGCAACACGGCCTTGCGGCTGGCGCTTGTCCAGCAGCCGAAGACAACGGCCACGCCGTCTTGCTGGATTAGTTTGCGCGCCTTTTCGGCGAAGGTGGGCCAGTCGCTGGCACCGTCTTCGATTACGGGCACGAGTTGCTTGCCCATAATGCCGCCGGCGGCATTGATCTCTTCGATGGCCATCAACGTAGCATCCTTTACCGAAACCTCGCTAATCGCCATCGTGCCGCTGAGCGAATGCAGAATGCCCACTTTGATCACATCTTCGTCGGCGGATTCGGCGGCAGCAGGCTCTGCCGCAGGCGCTTCAGTAGCCGCCGGTGCTTCGGCAGGCGCTGCGGGTGCGCCACAGGCAGCCAGCACCAAAGAGAAGATCACAAGCAGCGCGAACAGAAAACTCGTCGATCGACGCATAGACAGATTTCCCCTCTTTTTCCCCTCTGGTTGGACTACGGACATAGATCGTCGCTCTCCTCAGGCATGGCGTGTGCTAAGGCCGACATTTCAGGGCCTTTGTCACAGGGTGAATAACTTTGTGAGACAGATCTGTTCGCTTTCCAGCATATAGAATTTCGAAAATGGAATCAGCAGACAAAAGATCTACACTTCTAATGTGTAAGTTTGTGCAATTTGTACACGTGTGTCTTCTTTTTGTTGCTTAATAAACTGTTTGGCGAGGATGTTTAATGCCGAGTTTACGCGTTATTTGTGGGTTTTGTACACATGTTGTTGCGCTTTTGATGTAAAAGATTAATCCGTCCATCGATCTGCTTGTTTTTACCGCAGACATTCAGCGCCTGTTTCACTACTATCGATCTACGCTGAATCAAATATTGTGTAGTTGTTTCATGTCGCTCATAATCCATGCGGTAACCCACGCACAGGTCATTTCATCTGTACTCAGTTGCAATCCTGCGTCATTTAGCACATCCTCTGTGTTAAACCCTCTGTATTTGTCTTACGTAGTTCCCTTATCTTGTTGGCTCTAATTTCATTACATCGTACGTAGGAGATTTTTATGCCCCGAGTACCCAAATATGCGTTGCTTGTAAACCGTTGGCTACTGTTTGTCTTGACACTGGCTTTGCTTTGGGGTGGCGTTGCCCAAGCCACCGCCGCACCAGGACAAGCCGATGTGCCGGCCGTCCCCGCGCAGATGGACGAAGCGGAATGGCTGATCCTGGTCTATTCTGTGGCCGATGACAATGTCCTCGAAGAAGATATGCTCTTCGACATCCAAGAAATGGAGCTCATCGGCTCCACCGACGACGTCCACATTGTTGTACAGGTGGATCGCTACGACGGCGGCTACGAGGGCATGGGCAACTTCACCACCACCAAGCGGTTTTACATCACCCAGGATGATGACGTCTACGAGTTCGGCTCTGAAGAACTGGCCGATCTGGGCGAACTCAACATGGCCGATGGGGAAACGCTCTACGATTTCATCCTCTGGGGTATCGAAAACTTCCCCGCTTCCAAGCGCATGTTGGTCCTCTCGGATCATGGCAGCGGCTGGCCCGGCGGCTTTGGCGATCCCGATCCAGGTATTCGCGGCGCGGATGATATCTTCCTGGTGGATTTCTTCGGTGTCGATAATCTTTGGTTAATGGAGATCGACCGCACCCTTGAAGCAGCCGTGGCCGATAGCGGTATTGGTCAATTCGACGTCATCGGTTTCGACGCCTGTTTGATGGCGCACCTTGAGGTCTTCACCGCCATTGCGCCCCATGGTCTCTATTCCGTCGCTTCGCAGGAACTGGAACCGAGCCTGGGCTGGGCCTATGCCGGCTTCCTTGAGCAATTGGTACAGAATCCGCAAATGGACGGGGCCGATCTCACCACCGCCATTGTGGAAACCTACATCGATCAAGACATTCGCCTCTATGATCCCAACTTCGCCGGTGGCCTGTCGCCGGAACAGGTGGCACAAGAACTTGGCTACGACATCACCCTCAGCGCCGTGGATCTCACCACCATTGGCGATCTGAATCTAGCCCTCGACGAGTTTGCCGCCGCGCTCACCACCATCGATCAACGGATCGTGGCCACGGCACGTAGCTATGCTCGCTCCTACGAATCTGTCTTCGGCGAAGATTGGCCGTCTCCGTACATCGATTTGGGCAACTTCGCCGAACTGGTTGCCCAGCAAAGTAACGACGCAACCGTGCAGGCCGCCGCCGAAAACCTGCTGGCTGCGCTGCAGACCACCGTCATCGCCGAACGTCACGGCGAAGGACGCAAAGGCTCCAACGGCATCGCCATCTACTTCCCGGTGCCTGCCTTGCACGCCATCGCCGACAACCTCGGCTACGCCACCGTGGCCGATCGCTTTGCCGACACAACGAGTTGGGACGAGTTCCTCGCCTTCCATGCGGCGGGCGGCGTTGGTGTCAGCTTCAATCGCCCTCAAAGTGACCCCGGCTACCAGGTTTCACAGGCCGACGCCGATCTCACAGATGAAGAGATCAACGATTTGCTCGAAGCAGTAGCCGCCCTGATCGAAGAAGGTTACAGCGCCGACGAGATCGCCGAACTACTCCTCGACGAGGGCTGGGACGAAGAATTCGTTGCCTTCCTGCTCGAAAACCAAATCCTGGATGCGCCGAGCGAATCGCCAGTTGGGCCGGTCTCCGTCTCGAAGCCGATCCGTGTGGCCCCGATTACGCTTTCCGCCGAGGTTGCCTACCCCGGCGAGCCCGTCGAAGTTGCCACACTGGTCAGCGGCAGTGATCTTGCCTTCCTCTATACCTTCATCGGCCGCTACCTGCCCGACGAGGACGTGCTACTGATCGAGGACATGGACTTCATCTTCTCCGACGCCAACCAGGAGGCAGGGGATGTCATCTATCCTGTTTGGCCCGAAGAGGAATTTGAGGTTAGCTTTGAATGGGAGCCTACGGTCTATGCCATCAGCGACGGCGAAACCTCCGTCCGCGTGCTCTTCATGCCCGAAACCTACGGCGATTCGCCCACCTACACCGTCGACGGCATCTACACCTTCGCCGACGGCAGCCCGGATCGCTACGTCACCCTCTTCTTCCGCGATGGAGAACTGACCCAGATCTTCAGCTTCACCGGTGACGCTTCGAGCAGCGCCGGTGCGCCTTGGGAACTCCGTCCTCAACCGGGTGACACGGTCGCCGTCTTACAGCAGGGCATCGGTTTAACCGAAGACGACGAAGAAGACGGCGACTACAGCCGCATCGCCGGTGTTTTGACTTTCGGCAGCGAGACACTCTTCATCGAAACCACGCCGGCGCCGAGCGGCAACTATGTGGTGGGCGTCATCGCCGAGGACTTCGACGGCGAGACCTACGAATCCTACGAAACCATCTTCGTCGTCAACGACGAAGCCGTGGCGGAAGAGGGCTATCTCCCCTTTGTGGATGAGGATCTGCTGATTGCCCTGCTCCACCCTGAGGATTGGACAGCCTTTGCCGATCAAGGTGTCGTTGTGCTCATCGATCCAGATGAAACCACCTACGTGCAGATCGAACAGTACGTCTTCGAAGAACCTACCGATGTTGCCGACGCCCGCGCGCTGTTGCTGGAAGACGCCACCAACCGTCTGGAAAGTGACGAGTTCGGCTTGAGCGATGTCTCCTTTGGCGAGGAACTATTCGACTACGCCCTGGGCGCGTTTAACGGCCAGTGGCTCGATTTCAGCGCCGAATGGGACGGTACACCCGTCTCGGGTGGCGTGGTGGTGGCTGCGCCGACGCCTGATCTTGGCTACCTGGTGGTGGTGCTAATCGACGACGAGGTCTACGATGATGCCCTCTTGCTGGTAGACAACACGCTCTACAGCTTCGATGTGCTGATCTCGGGCATCGAACGTCTGTCTGAAGGCGTGCCGCCGCCCGCGCCGGGCGATCTGCTCTTTGTCGATGACTTTAGCGATTCCGAAAGCGGTCTCTGGCAGAGCGAAGAGGTGGAAGATTGGGGCTTAGGCTACTACGACGAGGCGAGTGAGGCTTATGTCTACGAGCTGGCGGCCCAATCGGGCGCGATCTACGACTACTACATGGATGTGACGCTGGCCGATAGCTTCCTTTTACAGGCTACACTTGGCTATGCCGGCAGTTGGGAAAATGCCTACGGTCTCATCTTCCAGGTGGTGGACGATGAATCGTTCTACGCCGTCCGCATCAGCGGCGACGGCTACATCATCGCCGAAAAAGCGACCGACGGCGAAGTGGAAACCCTGCTCGATTGGACCGTTGTTGAGGGAATTACACTGGCCGAGGGGGAACCCAATCTGTTGACGATTGTCGGCCAGGGCGAAATCTATGATCTCTATGTCAATGATCGCTGGGTGGGCAGCTTCACCGACAGCGATCACAGCGAAGGCACCATCGGCATCATCGCCGAGAACTACGACGAAGAGGCGCCGTCGACCTTCTACTTCGACGATCTTCTGCTCTTCGATCTGGATTAAATGCTTGGCGTAAACGCTGATCTTTCTGAAAAAACAGATCTGCCAGGTTTTCAAAACCTGGCAGATCTGTTTTTGGGGCGTGCTACTCCGTCAACTCTTCGATTCGGTTGATGGTTGCCCTCCCCGCCGTGGTTGCCTGCCCATCTACTTGTTGCATTTCGTTGATGCGTAGATCCAGCCGTTCACGTTGCATCGGCGTCAACTCGTGTAACACAGCGCGCCAGAGCATCACATGGCTGAATCGATAAGTATGTTGCCGTGCTGCATCCATCTCCACTTCTATAACAAGACGCCGTGCAATCCAACTACTCAAACAGACTTCGATCCATTCTTCCGGCTCGCCTGAAGCTGCCAGCAGTTGCTTGTGTTGGAACTCACGCCCAAGGCCGGCCGCGATCTGCAGCAACCGGCGGGCGCGGGGATTAAGTCGCGCCAGTTTCGTCTCGAAGACAGCACCCACGGCAACCGGAATCGTCACCTCTTGGCAGAAGTGCTCGTCGAAAGCGACACTGTCCATCTGCCAGATGCCGTCCTTTTCGCTAAGGACTTGTTTGTCCTCCATTGCCCGCCGAATTTCTGAAAGGATAAATGGATTGCCTTCGCTCTCTTCCTGCAAGAACTGGGCAAGCCGGCGTACCTGCGGCGTACTCAACCCTTCATATTGGCGCAAGATTTGGATGACGCTCTCCTGACCGATCACGGCAAGTTCGGTCGCCGCCAGTTCACCTTCACGCACGAGGACGTTTCGGAAGAGCGATAGCGGGTGATTGGGGGTGGTCTCTTCGCGGCGGTATGCGCAGACAAACCAGATGGGGTATCCCTTGAGCCGGTGATAGAGATAGCGCAGTAGATCCAGCGTCGGCTGATCGGCTTCGTGTAGATCATCAAAAAAGAGGACGGCACTATGCGCCTGTTTGATAGCGGCGGTGAGTGCCTGCGCCACCGCTTCAAAGAGACGATGGCGGGCGTTGGTCTCCTCTTTGGGGCTAATCGGCAGGGGCTGCACGCCTTTGACTTCTGGCCACAGTTGGGCCAGTTCCAGCAGCCAGATGTCGTCAATGGCCGCTGTGGCCAATAGGTTATGTTGTACGCCAAAGAGTGGACGCAGTGCGTTGACAAATGCGCCAAAGCTCAGCCCTGAGCGATATTCGTAGCAACGGCTACGTAGGACACGCGCGCCACGTCCTGCTGCATAGGCCATGATTTCGTCGAGTAGGGCCGTCTTGCCCACGCCTGCTTCGCCTTCCACCAGCGTAAACTTTCCTTGTGCGCGGCGGGCTTCTTCAAAGCTGCGCACAAGCCAGGTATGGGCTTCGTTGCGCTCATAGAGCGGTTCCACAGGCGTTAGTTGTGGCATGGAAAAGCCGCCGATGGGGATGCCGTCGATCATTTCGATCTGGCTGCGCAGTTGCTTTGTCTCTCGGCTGGGCTCAACGCCAAGTTCATCGGCCAGGATCTGGCGGCAGCGATCAAATTGGGCTAGCGCCGCTGTCCTCTCGCCGCGTAGGTAGTGGAGCAGGATCTTCTGGCGGTGGGCGTCCTCATCCCAGGGGAGCAGCGCAAGCAGACGGGTGGCGGCGCGCAACCCCCGATCATATTCACCTCGTTCGATGTGATGGGTGATCAAACTCTGAAATGATTGGGCCACCCGTTGCTGCCACTGCTCCCGCCGGCCTGTCAGCCACACGTCAAACTCAGGACATTCTTTCAGCCCTAGATCTTCGAGGAATTCACCACGGTAGAGTTCAGTGGCCGCCGCCGCCAAATGGGGCTTGCGTTCGGCCATTAACGACTCGAAATTGAGCACGTCGACCCAGAGCTGCGTGGCTGGATTGAGCCGGATGCTATGCCGATCCGCCAAGAAGACGTCGGGCATCTCTTGCCCGATGCTGTGTAAGACACGGCTCAGGTTGCCCCGTCCACGGGTTTCGCTTTTGTCTGCCCAGAAAAGCTCTGTCAACTGGTTGCGAGACACAGCTTTGTTCTGGCAGCATAGGTAACAGAGCAGGGCCAATGCTTTGCGTGATTCCAACCGACCAATGGGCGCGCCATTGCGTTCAATCTGAATCGGGCCGAGTAGACGTATCTGATAACTATCCTGTTGCAAGCTAAAGCTCATGGCTGCCTCATAGGAAAATGGTACCACTGATCGGGGCAAATCGTTTGGTATTGTCGGGTTTGCGAAGAGTTTGCGAAGGATTTGCTGTGTTTAAGCGAAGGCTTTCCCCTCATGGAAATATGATAGCGAAGAGTTTGCGAAGATTAGTGTAGTAAGGTTCAGGTCACTTGTCAACCCAGATAGATGATAGCTGAAGATATGCTGCAAGAACTGGTTACGCCCGACGTCGACTTCGCTAACCTAGAGGACATTGATCTCGCCTACCTGTTGGCCGAGATTGAGCGTGTTGAACTCTACTTTCGGCGACGAGTGGCGTTCCTCCAAGCGAGTCGGCCGATGGGATCGAGTGGTCTCGTCGTCACCGATGATGACGTTTCGGTTCTGCTTGAATCAAAGTCAATCGATACGTCTGCCATTGATGCTGAATTTTCGATGCTCTACTCGCACAAAGAGGATGCGTCGTTCACCATTTTGCAAGAGGCTGAATCTGAACCACGACTGGCCGCCCTGTGTCGTGTCTTCGAGTTAACGGAGTTTGAGCGGGATGCTTTCTTAATCTGTCTAGCGCCACTGGTTGATCTTCGCTTTGAGCGTATCTTCGGTTATCTGCAAGATGACATTACCGTTCGGCGTCCAACCGTCTCTGCCTTGCTCGACTTGTTGGTGGGTGAGGACGCAACTCGTTTTCAGATGCTGCCCGCCTTCTTCGATCAGGGGAAACTATTTCAGCAGCGTCTGCTACTACCGGTAACCGAAACGGGGACGCGGCCTTCCTTGCTCAACCGGCAACTAACAGTGGATGAGACGATCCTGACCTGGTTATTGGGGACCTATCAACCTGTTGCCCATCTAGAGACATCATTGCGCTTTGTGCTGCCTCAGCTTGAAGAAAAAGACTACCTACTCACTTCTGAGATCTGGCCGATTCTTTCAAGCGCCATCAACGGGCAGACAGTTGCCTCTTTTCATGGCACCGATTGGCAGGTACAACTCTCTACGGCGCGTCGGTTGGCGGTCAATGCTGGGTTGCCCCTGCTGATACTGGATCTTGGCGCATTGCCACCCACAGGTGAAATGACGGCGTTGGAGGCGCTTCGCTATTCGTTACGCGACGCAAGTATGACACAGTCGATCCTGCTCATTCGCCGTTGGGACGTGCTCACGCCACAAACGCCGGGATACGAACAGATCGTCAATCTGATCTTTGCGCAAGCCGCGCCGGTAATTCTTTGTAGCGAAAAAGAGTGGTACGCCCACGGCGCCGAGCGTTCCGATTCCATCCTGCGCATGGCGTTCCAGCGGCCATCGTTCCAGCAGCGCATTGCGCTTTGGTCACACTTCATTGAGACAAGTGACTATCAATTTGCCGACAACATTGAGATCAAATCGCTGGCCAGCCAGTTCGCCCTAGACAGCACACAGATCGTCGATGCCATCAGCTCGGCCCAGGACGTGGCCATCCAACGCCAGGACGTCATCCAACACCGCGACTTAATCAATGCCTCACGCATCCATTCCAGCCCCAACCTTGCCGGATTGGCCCACAAAATCGAGCCACGTTACCAGTGGGCCGACATCGTGCTACCCGAAGATCAGAGGTCGATGTTGCGTGAGATGATTCAGACGGTGCGTGGACGCGGCATTGTGATGGAATCTTGGAACGTCGGCGCCAAACTTAAGACCAGCTCCGGCGTCGCCGTCCTTTTTGCGGGGCCGCCCGGCACCGGCAAAACCATGTCGGCAGAGGTGATTGCCGGGGAACTCGGCCTCGACCTGTACAAAATCGACCTTTCGGTGGTGGTCAGTAAGTACATCGGCGAAACCGAGAAGAACCTGGGCAAGATCTTCGACGAAGCACAGAGCAGCAGCGCCGTCCTCTTCTTCGACGAGGCAGACTCGATATTTGGCAAACGCTCAGAGGTGAAAGACTCACACGACCGTTATGCCAACATGGAGATCAGCTATCTGCTTCAGCGCATGGAACTCTACGACGGCATCACCATTCTTGCCACCAACCTGCGCGCCAATATGGATGAAGCATTCACCCGGCGTATGCAGTTTATTGTCGACTTTCCTTTTCCTGATGTTGACGAGCGCATCCATATCTGGCAGACGCTCTTCCCTCCAGAACTGCCACGTGCCGATGACATTGACCTACCGCTTCTAGCGACACGCTTCAAGTTGGCCGGCGGTAACATTCGCAATATCATCGCCGGCGCCGCCTTCCTTGCCGCCGCCGACGGTGACGCCGTCACCATGGATCACCTGCTTCACAGCACACGACGCGAGTTGCAGAAGATGGGCCGCTTGATCAGTGATATGGATCTGAGCTTTTGACGGCAGGTAACTGGTGATTACTTAGCGTCGACAAGCGACAACAATCGATGATAGACGGATAACGAGCGAGTATGTTCGACGATTTTGATGAAGCGCTGCGCAAACTGTTGGTTCAAGAGATCCCTATCCGCAGCAACGAGATTGAGATCACCTTCGAGCAACCTAAGCGAGAGTGGTCGGCTCGATTGAACCGCCCGACGCTCAATATTTTTCTGTTCGACATTCGCGAAAACGTCTCTTTGCGCAACCGTACCCAACGCCATAACGTGGATCCCAGCCGCCGTGAGGTCCAGATTCAACGCCCTGAGACACGCGTCGACCTGCATTACATGATTACCGCCTGGGCCAGCGAAGTCGATGACGAACATCGCCTGCTGACACGTACCATGTTGGCACTCTTACGACACGGCCAGTTGCCCCCTGAACTCATGATCGGCACATTGATCGATCATGACCGGGCGATTCACTTAAGCGTTGCCCAGTATGATCACCCGCTTAATCCGACAGAGGTCTGGGGCGTGCTCGACAACGAAATGCGCCCAGCACTCTCTCTACGAGCCACGGTGACGCTCTACCCGCATACACCGATCCTGGTGCCGGCTGTACGCACCCGTGAGTTGCGCTTCGCCGATATGGACGTACGCACCATCCGCAAGCAGCCTCAAGCGCAGGCGAACGGCAATGGCCGGCCCCACACCGGAGACGCGGTGCTAAGCCAGTTGTGGACCATCGGCGGTGTAGTCAACATAGGTGCTGCACTGGACGAAGCCCAGTTGACACTTGAAGAGTTGGCACGCGAGATTCCACTTGATGCCGACGGGCGATTTGTCATCGGCAACCTGCGCAAAGGAAGCTATACCCTACGCCTCGAGATCCCCGGCCAAGCGCCTGTCACAAGAACCATCGAGGTGCCGTCTGAGGACTATAATATTTAAAGACGACTACGATATTTAAAAAAGGAGCACCATCCAAAATCATTACCATTTACTCGCTAAAGCAACCTGAAATCATATTTTTACCAAACTAAGTTCACTGAGTTGAGGAGGCATCATGCCAGAGTATCTGTCGCCAGGTGTATATGTCGAAGAGATTGATCGTGGGCCGCGTCCGCTAGAGGCCACCAATACATCGACCGCCGTCTTTGTCGGCTTCACAGAACGGGCTGAAGAAGTCCGCACTGTGGACGGCGAAAAGGTTGTCTCGAATTTGCTGAACAAGCCCACCTACGTCACCAACTGGAGCCAGTACCGCGAGAAATTCGGCGGCTTTGTTGACGGCGCCGTCTTGCCGCAGTCGGTCTACGGCTTTTTCCAGAATGGTGGCACCAAGGCCTATGTTGTGAGCCTGCGCACGCTGCCGCCCGCCCAAGCGCCGCTCCTCAACAGCAACGGCGAAACCCCGCTACTGGTCAAGTTCCGCAAATCGGGTTTCGACGGACTGAACTACCGTGTCAGCATTGCACCTTCACAAGTTGTGGCGCTGCCCGGCGAAGAGGCTGCCGAAGAAGACGGTGAAGGCTTGAAGCCCTTTGATGTCACCGTCGAGAAGCAGAGCACCACCGGCGATTGGCAGGTAAAGGAAGTCCGCAAGGAAGTCCGCCTGGAAGCGCTGGAAGACGATCCCAGTGGCAAAAAGGTGAAGGTTGCCTACCGCAACAACAAAGTCTCTGAACTCATCGAGATCCTGATCCCCGACGACAGCATGCCCCTGGCCGAGCTTTGGCCCAGTGAGCAGCAGCAGTCGCTTCAGATCGAGCAAAATCTGCTGGCGTCGCCCACCACCAGCGAATTCCAGGGTGACTTTGCTGATCGCACCGGGATCGACGGCCTCGAAGCGCTTGACGATGCCCGCATTATCGTCGTCCCCGACTTGATGACCACCATGCCCGGCGAGAAGCTTGATCTTAAGATGGTTAAGGCCGTGCAGACCTCCATCGTGGCCCACTGCGAACGACTGGCCGACCGCATGTGCATCCTCGATGCGCCGCCAAACCTCAACCCGACTGAGGCCAAGCAGTGGCGACAGGACGTCACCGGTTTTGATTCGGCTTACGCCGCGCTCTACTACCCATGGATCGAAGTCAACGACCTGGCCACCGACAAGCCCAAGATGATTCCACCCTCGGGCTACATCGCCGGCGTTTGGGCGCGCACCGACAACACCCGCGGCGTGCACAAGGCTCCTGCCAACGAAGTAGTGCAGGGCGTCACTGGGCTGGCTTACAATGTCACCCGCGGCGAGCAAGACATTCTGAACCCTATCGGCGTTAACTGCGTGCGCTCCTTCCCAGGTCGTGGTATCCGCATCTGGGGCGCCCGTACCTTGAGCAGCAACGCGCTGTGGCGGTACATTCCTGTACGTCGTCTCTTTAACATGATTGAGACAACCATTGAAGGTGGCACACAGTGGGCCGTCTTCGAACCGAATGAGCCCCGTCTGTGGGCCATGATTCGCCGCGACGTTAGCGCCTTCCTGGTGACACAATGGTCCGCCGGGGCGCTATTCGGTGGCTCGCCCAGCGAAGCGTTCTACGTCAAGTGCGACGCCGAGACCAATCCTGTGGAGTCGCGTGAGTTGGGCCGTTTGATTGTCGAGATCGGCATTGCGCCTGTGAAGCCCGCCGAGTTTGTCATCTTCCGGGTCAGCCAGTGGTCACCTGAACTGGAAGCAGCCTAACGCAATGGTAGTGCGCAGTAGCACGCTTGATGAAAGTGGATCTCTCTTGTGGGCTGCTACAAATCTGCGCATGGACGCTAACTGAACATCATACCAACCTGTCAATCGTTTATTTTAGGAGGCAATAGATGGCTACTGAAGCACCATTAACACCGCAACGCAGCTCCGGCTGGGAAGAAGACCCGTTAGTTGGCTTTAACTTTTCACTGGAAATTGGTGGTGGTCTGGTCGGCTACTTCACTGAATGTAGCGGCATCGGTTCTGAACACGATGTTGTGGAGAAGCAGTTTGTCGACAAAGACGGTCACTCGTTTGTGCGCAAAGTGCCCGGTATTCTCAAATACAACAACGTCAGCATGAAACGCGGCATTACCAGCGATCTGAAGATCTGGGAATGGCGTGCCGATGCCGAAAAGGGCGACATGACGAAAGCGCGTCAGAACTGCACCATCACCATGTTCGACCGTAACTTCAAGCCGGTGGCGACCTGGCATTTCCTCAATGCCTGGCCGTCAAAGGTTAGCGGCCCTGATCTTTCGTCCGATGGCAACGACTTCGGCGTCGAAGAGATCGAATTCGTACACGAAGGCTTCTACCGAGAAATCTAGTTGTTCTTACCGGGAGGGCACTCTCGGCAGAGAATGACTGTGGTTGATGTCTTTGAAAGAGCTTGACGAAATTTGGGTTGTCGCCGCAACGGTGAAACTGTCTATTCACTGACAGCCCTGCGGTGACAACCCAAGTTCGCGTCTTGAAAAGGCCCCAGACATTGCGGCAGGAAGGAGTAAACATGAGCGATGTCGGTGCTACACCGCGTATCATAGAATCCGCTCGGCGGCTGTCACAGTCGTATCTCTGGCAGATCCTGCGCAACTATTATAATGAGAAGGCCCTTGATGCTTGGACGGATAGCAAAATTCCCTTTCACATCACATCCAATCCGTTCATCGCTCATGCCTATGCCCAGGTTGTCTGCGGATACCTGAAAGATTTAGCCGACAATGGTGAGGCGCCGTCACAGCCACTCCCCATTATTGATTTAGGTGCCGGTTCCGGCGCCTTTGCATTTCATTTTCTCAACCAATTTGAGCAGTTGCGCAAACATGATGTTGGCCCTGCCCTGCCATTCGTCTACGTCATGACCGACTTTGCTCCCGCCACCGTAGACAGTTGGCAACGTCACCCACAACTGACGCCCTTTGTTGATGCAGGGATCCTTGATTTCGCCTGTTTCGACCCCCTTACCGATACGTCATTGACCCTGCGTCATAGTGGTCGTACGTTATCGTCGGCACAACCCACGTCGCTGGTCGCAATTGCCAACTATTTTTTCGACAGCATGCCTCAAGATCTCTTCGGCCTTGAAAATGGACTGATCTTTGAGATAGGCGTGACGGTCCTCTCGCGCGGTCACCAAGACAGCGATGCGCCGATGCCCGCCCTCACCTCGCTCGACTTCGACTACGTCTACCAGCCGATCCATACACCTTATTATGAAGACGTGGAGTTTGAGCGTGTGCTGCATCGCTATGCAGATGCACTAGACGGAGAAGTCGTGCGTTTTCCGGTTGGCCCTATGGCATGCTGCCACACATTGCGTGCATTGTCAGGCAACGACCTTTTGCTAATCGCCGGCGATCGTGGCTTTGTCCACGCCGAGGAATTGAGCAAGGAACAGGTAGAGCTGTTATTCAATGTGCATGACGGGGCTTTCTCTATGCCCGTGAACCTGCACGCGATTGGTGAGTATCTTTGCGGCGAACGAGGGAGCGTTCTGCGCCCGCCCCGCTTTCACCGTAGTCTCTGTATTTCTGCCTTTGTGACACAGCCAAAGGCACAGAGACAGATGACACACAATGCTTTTCGCAATCACATCACTCAGTTTGGCCCAGATGATATTAGTACGTTGACCTACCGATTGACCCAGGAACAAATATTGTCAATCGAGTGTTTTGTTTCTTTGCTACATTTAACGCACCATGATCCGCTGGTGTTGAAGCGCTGTCTGCCTCTCGTTCGTGAACAGCTCACAAAAATGACGAAGGCCGAATTAGACGTGTTTGTGGCGGAAATTGCACAGGTATGGGCCAACTACTACAATCAAAAAGATCGCTACAACCTGCCATTCGAGTTAGGTGTCTTGATGCAGCATCTGGGCCGGAACCGAGAAGCGGTCCATTACTATCGAGCGTCGCAGCACTACTATGGTGACACACTCGAAACATTGTTCAATCTGTCCACCTGTTTGTACCAACTCGGCGAACGACAGCAGGCATTGTCGCTATTGGCGGATCTTGAACGGCTGGAAATTATTGGACCACCCATGATTCAAAAGCACTACCGCCGGCGTTTAGAAGCACTGCGGGTTGCTATTCAATCAACGGTAGATCCAGAATAGGCTGTCCGCAACATAGGATAAGGGCGTTAGCTACGTGAATACGTAAGAAAATGCTTGGTTGTACCTCTTTTTCTTGTTTACCTGGTTTAAATTTGTTTGCCTTTGGTTTAGTTGTTTGTTTGCTTTGTTTAGATGGGTAAGCAAAACACTTAGCGTTTTCTGCGCGCTCGATAATGGTCTTTTGCCACAGAATGCTGCTGAAGTCTCTAAAAGAGTGCGGCTTGTAGGAGGACTCTGTAAGCTTTTTCACTGAAATTACCGCTTGCTTCTTGACTCATCTGCACTGTATACTACCGTGACATCCTAGCGACTTAACTTAATTTCACAGACTACCCTTACTGGAGTTCGTCCATGAGTTTTCAGACTGAATTCGAATTTACCTTACCAATGGGGTATATCGATGCCGACGGCAATGTACATAAAAAAGGATCAATGCGTCTGGCAACAGCCATGGACGAAATTGCACCGTTGCGTGATATGCGCGTACGTACGAACCAGGCATACCTCGTCATTACCCTGCTCTCGCGTGTCATCACCCGGTTAGGCAACCTGGAAAGCATTACCCCACAGGTGATCGAAAATCTCTTCGCTGCTGATCTCGCCTATCTCCAAGCGCTCTACCGAACGATTAACGAAGAAGGACGTACCACCATTCAGGTTACTTGCCCCGATTGTGGCGCTCAGTTTGCAATCGATTTGGCAGACCTGGGGGGGTAGCCGGCTACCCCCTCGATCGCCTGCGTGAGGAGGTAGCCTATATTGCCTATCACTTCAATTGGCCACATGATCAGATCATGTCCATGGAGCACAAAGAACGGCAGATTTGGGTGCGGCAAATTGCCGGCATCAACCGCAGGCTTAACGATTCTCTGCGTACCTAACATCGTAACTCTCCCGACAGGAGTCTACAATGTCCGTTGAACCACCACTAAGCCTACCTTCCGGGCAAGTCGATCCCCTTGTACTCTACCCATATGCATTCCAAGTAAAGGGAGAGGTTGTTGCCTGGGTTAGTGAGATCCGCGGGCTGAGCATGGAACACAAAGCCATCGAGCACAAGTACATCGACGCCAACTTCCAGCCCAAAACCCAGTTTTTCCCTGGGCGCAGCTCTTGGGAACCGTTGACCCTCAAGCGCGGCCTGATCACCGACAACTACTTTTGGAAGTGGTATCTCGAAATTGAAAACGGCAACTATTCAGAAGCGCGCAAGAATTGTTCAATATTGCTTTACAAACGCAACTACGTCGGTGTGGGGATGCGCTGGGATCTGATCCGCGCCTGGCCGTCAAAGATTAGCGGCCCCGATTTGGACAGCGCCAGTACCGACTACGCCTTCGACGAGATTACCCTCGTTTATGAGAGTATCACCCGTCGCCCTGGATAGGTATAGACGTTAAGATAAGCATAGACGTTAAGATAAGCACTGTAGGAGCAAGTGCCGGGGACTTTTCGCCGCAGCGAGACGGCGTCTTCAAACCTGTCGTCACGTCCAAAGTGAAGTCCTCGGCATTTTCGCCCCACTCTTAACTTAACGCCTATGTCCTGGATAGGTACACCTGTCCACAATTGCGCCTTTGTAGACGCATTATGGTGAAAGAGAAACAGTCCGTGCCCAACTCAATGCTCCACAGCCAACAGTCCTCAGCCCAAGAAAATGATCCCCTCGCCGGCCGTGACGTGGACGACCTGGATCTAGCCGAACTACAAAAACTGGTTGATCGTGTCTACGAAGAACTCCGGCGCGAACTCTTGCTTGAGAGAGAACGTATGGGGCTTACAGTGGGGTGGACCGGGCGTCGTCACTGATTTTTTACCCCATATACATTCGATTTCATTCGTATCTTTCCGCCTTTCGGAGGCAGCATGGCCCAGCTTATCTCATCCCGTCCGCTTTCATGGCGTTTCCTGGTGACCGTCGACGGCATGGGCGTTGGCGAGTTCACCGAATGTGACGGCCTCACCGTCGAACGCGAGTTTGAACCGCTCAGCGAAGGTGGCCGCAACGATTCCGTTCACTATCTGCCCAAGGGTATCAAATTCACCAACATTACGCTGAAGCGGGGCATCGTCAGCCTCGCCCTTTGGGATTGGTTGATGAAAAATGTTGCCGCCGGCAAGATCGAGCCCGAGCTTAAAAACATTACCATCGAACTTGCCAATGAAACCGGCAAGGCGATGTACCGTTGGAATGTTAGCCGCGCTTTCCCTGTAAAGTGGACCGGCCCGTCTCTAAATGTGGAAACCGAAGAGCTCTCCATGGAGTCTCTTGAACTGGTGCACAGCGGCTTTAGCATGGAAGAAACGAGATAGCAACGTATGGCCAATCAAGACTTTACGCCCGGCGACAGGGCTTCATTCGAACAGGACGATGCCGATCTCACAATGCACAGTGGAGACCGAGCTCGACTATCGCTGAGTGCCGTGAACTCTGCCGATCGATTCGTGAACGCACTCTCGCCCTGGATCCGCGAATCGTTGACCGGCGAACAATCCCCACGTACACAGGGATCATTGATCCGTCGCCTCATGCAAAAGCGGCGGGGTGACTCCTTTACCTTTAACGGCACTGTCGGCATCATGCGCCGCTTCCAGCGTATCGTCAACCGTAGTGTGGTCTGGCAGGCCAATGTGGGGTCGATTGATCCCAATCTTTTCGACCGTTTCTCAATCGAGATGACGCGTCGCCGCGAGATCGGCGCCAACAATATCGGCGAATTGCTCAAGATCAACCGCCAGGAAGAATCCCTCGAAATGCCGCTTGCCGGTGCACCCGATAGCAGCCGCCCTGCACAGGAACAGCAACCGAGCGAACCGGCACGTCAACTCACTTTCGAAGAGATCAAGCAACGCATCGAAGCAGCGCGCAACTTCCGTTCACAGTCGCCTTCCGGCCAACCCGACTTCGTAGAGGCAATGCGTAAACGGACAGAAGCCCAAGCGCCCACGCCGCCTGCACAGCCGACACAGAGCGCTCCGTCACCGTTTCCTTCTGCCGCGACATCGCAGCAGCCTCCTGTGCCGGCGTCAGGCGATCAGCCCAATCCTGCCGCCATGTCGCCGCGCCTGCGTCGCCGAATGGGCCGCAAGGTTGAGTACATCTCCATGCCCAAAATGGACGAGGAGAGCGGCGATGCAGACGGCGAGCCTGGGTTATCCACCTACCTTGCCCTGGCGCCGCCCGGCTTCTCTGAGCCAGGATCACTACCACGAGGATTCTTTGACGAACCAAGCGATGATGTCCTCGTCCAGCGTCGTGTTGAAACACCAGCACGACGTCGTTTCGCGTCCATTCGCACTGCCGCCACACCTACGTTGACCAGCCAGGATCCTCGCCGCGCGTTGGCGGCTTCCCCGACGCGTAGTGCGATTCGGCATCGTCGTCCGCAACAGCCGCGTCGCCCTGCGTCCATTATCGCCCGCTCCATGCAGCATTTGGCCCAAAGCACAAGCGGCTCTCTGTTGGCCAGTCGGCCCCAGAGTCTACTGTCGCATATCGCCGGCCTACCCGGTAGCAGACGTCCCACTTCTCATCTCGATATACAAACAGCGAACACCGTCTCGCTTGCACCGATCTCACCCTCTCTTGATCCCGGCAACTTATCGCCAATCAACAATCGCCGTGAACGATCTAACGTGGACCGGGTCACTTTCGACGACATGCCCCTTGCTCGGCACCGTCTCCCTGTGGCACAGGCCCAACCAGATCTGGTGGATCTGCAAACGCAGCCGCTTCACCGGCTGCCCACAGTCTCAGTGCGGAGGACGGCTTCAGTACCAGGTACAGCGTCACGGCTCAGAGCAACACCCTCAGCGCGGAGGACAGCAACGGCGTCGCCGTCTCCTCGGCCGACTGGCGCTGCCACCCCATCGACGCCGCCTGGGTCCGCTCGGTTAAGCCTGTCTCGCCCTGCGTCGCCACCCCGCGAGGACTCACCTGTCGCCGGGCGACAAGTAGATCGCCTGGTTGCGCAACCATTGCCGTCCTTTGCAGCGGCGCAACCTTCGGCCGATGTCCTGCGCCGGGATAGCGATGCTTTTAGTGCTCCCATGGCCGTAGCCGATCTACCAACGATCGCTCTACCAATCGCTCTGCCAATCGCTTCGCCCACCCTGTTGCAGGCCGATCAAGTGCTGGTGCGCCGCAGCGCCATGACGCCGACGTCACAACTTTGGCAACCGTCTCTGCTCGCCGACTCATTCGGCCCACTTTCAGCAGAGGATGCCACGCCTGAACGTCGCATGGCCTTTTCCCGCACCACCTTGATCCGCCAGGGCGCTGCGACGCGTCCACGCCTGCCCGCGTCGACCGATTCCGGTTTGGCCCAGTCCTTGCCCGTGTTGTCCGCGCCGGATGCGGCTGCATCACCATTGGCGTCACCTCGCGCTGCCTCCTGGATGCCGTTGGCGTATACCGTCCAACGTCTTTTGCAGACGAGGGTGCAGCAGTCAGTTGACGGCGGCGCCGATATTTCAGCGGACGTAACGACGCCACTCCGTCCCCAAATAGACCGTTCTCAAACAGACCGTCCTCAAATAGACCGAACATTGTCGCAGCGTCGCCCGGCGCCTGCGGTTGTGATGCCGCCATTTACATTGCAACCACCGACGAAGGCAAAAGCGCCAACTGTGGCGCAACCATCTATGACTTTGCTCGAGCGAATTGTGCGCCGGGATTTTGCCCAAAGTCGTGCGACAACATTAGAAGACGGCGTACTCCGTCTCCCACCAACTCCCTCTGTGGCCGCGCCGATTGCGGCACAGAGCAACGTCGCCGCTTCTCGTGCGCCAGAGGTAGCGCGTACGTCCGCGCCGTCGGTATCGACTATGGCTGGGACGCGCACACCTACGCCTCAGCCATCAACTGTCCGCGATGCCCTTTCCACTTTGGGCGCTTCGGAAATGGAACCTGCTGCCACATTCCAGGCACCATTCATACAGCGGACTTCGCTGCTTTCACAGACGTTGCGGCAACTGGCTTACACGACGCCACCCAGACAAGAATCTTCTTCACCAGCGCTAGTGACGTCACAGCAAAGGCAAACGCGTCTACAGCGTAGCGGTGCTAGCTTGCGGCCACCACAGCCTCAGTCTGCTCAACCTCGGTCCGTTCAACCTCGGTCCGTTCAACCTCGTGCTGGGCTACAGCACGACTCGGTGGCCATCTCCCTGCAACCAGGACAACTTGCGCACACATCTGCGCTGTTTGGTGGGGCGCTGCGTGGCGCACAACAACCGCTTTCCGCCGCAAACCTTTGGCGACGTAGCCAAACTTCTGCGCCCACCAACGTTGACGCTGCCACTTTGTCAGTGCGCCGACGCTCTTTTGAACAACAGACTGCGCTGAATGTGACGCCACAGACGTCTCAATTCGGTGCGCCTGCGGCAACATCGTTGCTCTCGCTTGTCCAAGGCAATATGCCACCTGCTTCGGCACTGCCCGAAGGCCCTATTGGCGAGGGTGCTCTGGCGACGGTATCACTTGCACAGGTTCCAATTGCACAGGTTCCAATTGGGCAACCAAGGGCAACATTTACACAGATTGATCTGCCTTTGCGTCAGTTGACCCGCCTCTTTGCCCCTGGGGAACAATCTATGCCCGTGCAGCCTGTCCAATTCGCCAGAGAGGACGCGCCGGCTGTGCAACGGCGGATTTCACAGTTGCCCCGATCACCACGCCCTGCGCCCACAAGATCACTACCACCGTCGTCTGTGCAACAACTTTGGGAGACGTCGACGCTGTCTCAATCTTCCACGTTGCCTGTGGCGCGCCCATCTTTACAGTCAAAACCCACAACTGGTAGACCACGTGTCCAACCGACAAGCACTTCGTCTATTCAACGTCTCTCCTCAGCCGACTCGAACGTTGATTTTGCGGCGAGACCCGATATGCCGCCGATGGTGCGCCGTGCAATTGCGCCTCCTGCTGTGGTGCGTCCTGGCAACGTTGTTACAGGGGACTCCTCTGCGGCACCGCAGTTACAACCTGTGGCGTCCTCGCTTTCTGGGCTTGGGGCTCCGCCTGCGCTATCATCCGAACCGCCCTTGGTTGAGCAAATCCTGGCGCGCGATTTTGGTGGACTACGTGAGCGTGAATTGGGTGTTACTTCTTCCCAATCGGTGACACAGCGAGCTACGCACGAAGGTCGTCTGCCGTCGGTTGTATCGGTTGCTGAGGTGCAACGTTTCCCTGTGCGTTATACGCAATCGCCCCGCACCCGCCGCGAATGGACCCGTCAACTGCGCCGTGACCTCATGCCGTCGGCACCTGTCACAGCGACTGCCATCCATGAGCGGCAGCCTGCAAACTTCGCACCCAGCCCCACGGCGATTCATCGTCGGTATTGGTCGGCGCCTCCCGTCTCTGCTGCGTGGCCTGAGGTGTGGCGTGAATCTGTCACCGGTGACAGCGTATGGCTGCCTCTTGTACAGCTTCACGCCGGAACCACGGATGTCATTGCGCGTAGTCAGACGAACGCGTCTGAGACGATGCCACAGGCGCCATTTGCGCGCTTCCCCTGGCTGCGGCGTATAGACGCCCCTGCACCGGAGATAACTCCTTCGGCAGATGTGGTGGATGCGCCTCGCCGCAACCCAACCACGGCTGTACTGCAACGAGCTTCTACTCGAACCCCGTTTGTGCAGACAATGGCAGCGAAGCCCTGGACGGATCGCCAATCCACTGCGCGATCCTCGACGATTTTGCCTGCGTCTCCGCCAGTGTTGCAGACGCCTAATGTGTTGCAACGAGCTTCTGGTGAAGAGAGGAGCGATTCAAGCGGCGATTCCAATATTGTTTCTTCAACGGCGACGTTGCCGACTCTGTCGCAGGCTATGCCGTTGCGCCGCTTGCAAGCTGCACCAGTGGCGAATGCGCTGTCGGTGACACAGCTTGATTCGTCGTCACCGGCGGCACCCTCTTCACCACGGTTGGTACCACCAGTGTCATCAGGTGTGTCGTCACCGGTGCCATCAATGTCGGCGTTTTCTTCAACATTGCCGTCGGGGTTGCCGTCAGCGTTGCCGGTTGTGTCAACTCGTCGTGGCGTGGCGGCTTCTAATTCCTCGCCGTCGATCGTGGAAGGTGTCGTACGTCGCAGTTTCGCTGATGGACGGCGCCGTGTTCTGGCTGCCGGCCCGTTGAACGTTTCACCGCGGTCGGCTTCGGGCGTGTTGATTGTAGATACCGAACGCTCCGATTTTATCAGGAGACCCCAGCCGGGCATGTTGATCCCGGCGGGGGTATCGGCCCAGGCTGCAAACTCAGCCCCGCAGGCTGTATCAACCGCACGCAGTGTTACGCAGATTGGGACGTCGGCAGCGGTACAGCGTCGACTTTCAGCGTCTACGTCGTCTCCGTTGCCACAGACAGATGTCGCCGTGTTCACAGATGTGCAGGGTTCGGCGTCTTTGGTGTCGTCGACACAGCCCAATTCTTTGCCGCCTTTGGTTCTCCGTCAATTGGGTGTAGCCGCTTCGGAGGATCGACCTGTTTCGAATGCTGCACCTGCTGTGTCTTCTGTTGCTTCACCTGCTTCTTCACCTGCTTCTTCATCTGCTGCCTCGCCTGTTGCCTCGCCGGTTGTCTCACGGGGTCGGCGCATGTCGCAGACGTTGCTTGACCTGGTGGATCGGCCTGCCGATTTAGGCGGTCTGCCCAAGGATTTGGGCCGAGCGAAAACGATGCCAGGGCAGTTGCGGGCGGGGAATGTCGAAGCGACTTTGTCGCGTTCTCCTGTTCGTCTGCGTGCAGGCGAGGTGGCCCGCCGCACAGTGACACTGGCTGCGGCGCGGCGCAAGCAGAGCAGCGTTGAGCCGGTTTCAGGGATCTGGCGGGCGGCTTTGCTGCGCGATGCTGTGCCGGCGGCGGCGATGGCCGAATCTTTCTTGGCGGACGATCAGCCTGTCCTCGCGGCAACCCGCGCAGATGGTGGAAGACGTCTTAACGATGGGGTGCTCAACCGTTCAACGTCCGCGCAACTAGGGCTCGTCCTCGGCACGGCGACGGACTTATTTTCACCGCAAGCTGCCACCCGCGTTGAACCGCTTGAGTTGGCCTTGAATCGGCTATTGAATCGTCCTTTGCAGGGTGTGGAGGGGAGCCTGCCGCCGTCTGAGCAGGTGCTGCAACGTATGGAGGACGGCGGTTGGCGTTTCAAGCGTAGCGTAGCGCCGACGTCGCCCCCCCCGGAAGCGAGCGCGCGTGGGCTGGCGCGTTTACAGAGCGCTGCACCGAAACGCCCCATCCCTGCGGCCCCGCGCACCCTGTTGGAGCGGGTGTTGCAACGCGATTTTGCTGGGGTAAGGGTGCAGATGGCGTCTTTGGGGGCGTTGGGGATAGAGGCGGCGACACAGGGCAATACGGTTTACTTGCCACCGTCGGCGGCGCGTCTCGATTCGCCGGATGCGTTGGCGTTGTTAGGCCATGAGTTGACCCACGTGGCAGCGCGTCTCCCGGCAACGGTGCAGCGTACGCCGCTGGATCTACCGACGGGTCGGCCAGCCGATCTACTACCGGATCTACCACTAGCTGCACCTTCGTTGACACGACAACTTTCGCAGCGGTTGGTGCAAATGAGCCTGCGTGAGGAAGAGTCGACCGCCGAAGCGGTTGAGTCGACGGTGCGGCGTGCGGCGCGTGGCCGAAGCGGCGCTGCGCTGCGGGCGCGTCCTCGGGCGGCGGCGCAGTTGGCGCAGCGAACGGTGGACGGTCGACGCTTTGCGCCGGTGTCATCACTATGGCACGGTGACGGCACGCCGCTGTTGCCGCCGGAATCGGCCTTGCCCGCGTCGACGAACCCGTTCTTGGCGGATGCTGCGAGTACAGGCGATGTGTTGGAGACGATGCAGGCGCAGGGCTGGCGCTTTAAGCGTTCGCGTCCTGGCGCGGGGGGTGCTACGAGAGGCGTGGGGGGAAGCGCCGATGTGCAGCGGGCTGTGGATGTTGCACAGTCGCTGTCGACGCGTGGAGGAGAGATGACGCTGCCCGTACAACCTCGTTCGTTGTTGGAGCGGGTGTTGCAGCGAGATTTCAGCGGTGTACGGATGCAGGTGGCGGGGTTGGAGCCATTGGGGGTAGAGGCGGCGGCGCGTGGCAACACCGTCTATTTGCAGCGAGAAACGGCGGCGAATCTCTCGGCACCCCAAAATCTGGCGCTGCTTGGCCACGAGTTGACACATGTGGCTGCCGCCGGTCATGCACCGGTGCAGCGGCAGGCGATTTCGCCGTCAACGGCTGCCACATCGGATTTGGCGACGCCGCTGGTACAGCGTTCGATTTTGCCCGATCTGCCATCAAGTCGTGGTAGTGTAGCTGTAGAGGAACGTACTGCTGATCAGGTTGAGGCAGGGATTCAGCGGATGCAGCGTGTACAGCGTGCCGCCGCTTCTGCACCTGTAAGCACTTCGCCAACCGATCTACCGCTCTCTCCATTGCCGCTGCGGGCGCGTCAGGTGAACAGGGCGATGGGTGCTCCTTCGTCGTCATCTCGCACTACGTTACAATCTCCAATAAAATCTCCACTGTCCCTATCCGCTGCGCCCTCTGCCGTCCAGCGTACCATTGCGCCTGATCTCGTGTCTCGGCGCGAGGATGCGCCTTCGGTCTTGACCGGTGTGACGCAGACTTCAATGCCGGTTGCCCAGCGGTTCCATGTGCCTATACAGCGTAGATCATCTGGCGAAGGGGCGGAGGGCGACAGCAGCCCGAATGGAAACACGTCGACGTCTGTGCCAATGGCACCGATGGGGGAAAAGATTACCATTACCGCGCCACGTCTTCAACGGAATCCTGACGAACCTACGGTGACCAGCAGCAACGATGTCGAACCCGATTGGGACAGACTGGCGGAGAAGATTCTGCCTCTGCTCAGGGATCGCCTTTTGTTAGAGCGTGATCGATTGGGTTGGTAGGGGCAGTTAGCCAGGTAGCCATTCATTTGCGCAATATGCAGTGTCCTCTGGGGGGAGGAGCCGATGACCACAGGTGCATTTCAAAAAGCCAAAATCGAAGTGGCGGAAGGGTCCAAGAGTGGCCAATTCGTCGAATTTATGTACAATCCCACATCACTTACTGTCTCCAAGTCGGTGAATTGGTCGCGCACACCGAAACCAGGCGGCAATGCGCCTGAGACCGATTTCGGCGGCGGCGATGCAACGACCTTCTCCATTCCCAGTGTCATTTTTGATGGTACGATTCCCCTGGTTGGGGAGACAGCACCGCGCGCCAGTATCATGGCTGACCTCGATAAGTTGGTCAGCTTTATGGACATTGATGATTCATTGGAACGTCCTGCCTTTTGCCGTTTTATGTGGGGTGAGTATCGTTCGGCGCAAGTGACCATCGAAAAGGTAGACATTACTTATCAGCTCTTCGACCGTGGCGGAAAACCCCTACGGGCTGAAGTTAGCATCAGCTTTCGTCAGGCAGAAGACCCCACTGAACTTCCCTACCAGAACCCAACTTCGCGCAGCTACGCCCGCAAGTACCATACGGTGATCGAAGGCGAAACGCTGGATTGGATTGCGCACCAGGAGTACGGAGATGCCGGCGCCTGGCGTCACATTGCGGAGGCGAACAACCTGAACGATCCATTGAATTTGCGCCCAGGACAGTTGTTGCGAATCACACCAAGAAATTGACGATTCGTGTTGGGCGCTCAACAATTACTCGACAAGACAATCGACAATCGTTAATCAAAAATTTGTTGATTTAAGGACCAATCCATGCCTGCTGTAGAACGACTTGCTTTTGAAATCAACGGAACAACAAGCGAATCCTGGGAGCAGGATGTGCAGGAAATTGTTGTCGAAAATTCGTTGCGCATGCCGTCTATGTGCACAATTTCTCTCCACGATGGGATCCAGCCAGGCGGTACATTCACCTACATGGAGAGTTCGCGTTTCGTTTTGGGCGCGGAAGTCAAGGTTTTTGTGTTGGATTCAAGCCCAGAGCAAGTTGTCTTTCAAGGTGAGATTGTGGCGCTGGAGCCGATTTTTGAACAGAATGGACGGTCGTCCTTTGTGGTGCGCGCCTATGATAAAATGCACCGGCTCCATCGTGGCAAGCATATTCGAACTTTCATAAATGTCACGTATTCAGACGTTATACAGCAAATCCTCGGTGCAGCCGGCGTGAGTATTGGGGCAATACAGCCAAGGACCACCGTCTACGAGTTCTTGATACAAAACAACCAGACGAATATGGAATGGCTTGCCATGGTGGCGGATATGTTGGGTTACCAATATTATATGGAGGCTGGCCTATTTCATTTCAAGCCTATACCTCCACCCGGAGCTTCGACTGTTTCCCTGGAGTGGCGCGAGGAATTACGCTCTTTCCGCCCCCACATTACAACCACTCATCAACCTAGCGAAGTAATGGTTAACGGCTGGGATCAAGTGAAGAAAAAGACGATCATTGGGAGGGCGACGAAAGGCCATGCAGTAACAGCCGATCTAGACGCCGTAACCGCGTCAGGCCCTGTAACGGCAGCGTCGAAGTTTGGCAAAGCGCCGAGTATTGTGGTGACTATCCCGGTGCCTGACGTCAACACGGCACAGCACATTGCCACAGGGCAAATTCAGGATATCGGTGGCGAGTTTGTACGTGCTGACGGGGTCGCGTTGGGTAATGCCGAAGTCAAGCCCGGTCACTATGTCGAAGTGAAGGGCACAGGTAACTACAGTGGCAAATTCTTCGTGACTTCGGTGCGGCATCTTTCTCGCCGTGACGGGCGGTGGGAAACACATTTCTCTGTCAATGGTCTCGGGCCCACTTCATTGCTCTCTGTTTTGCGTGGCGGCGAACAGGATATTTACAACAATCGCATCAATGGCGTCGTGCCGGCGCTTGTGACAAATTCACGCGATCCGCTCAATATCGGGCGGGTTAAAGTGAAGTATCCTATAATGGCCGGCGGGGACTGGGAACTTGAAAGCGATTGGGTACGGGTGGCAGCGCCCGGCGCCGGCAAAGCCCGTGGTCTTTTCTGGATCCCGGAAGTGAACGACGAAGTACTCGTGGCATTCGAGTATGGTGATCCGCACCGTCCTTACATTGTCGGCTCCCTATGGAACTCGCTAGACAACCCACCGCTGCAGAACACTGTAGCGGCGCCAAATGGCGTCACTACACAGCGGATGCTGCAATCGCGCACCGGGCATATCATCCTACTTGATGACAGTGACGGCGCTGCCAAAATCCAGATTATCGACAGCACCGCCAAAAACGAAATCCTGATAGACACCAAGCAGAACAGCATCAAACTCACTGCTGAAAAGGACATCACCCTTACGGCAAAGGGGAACATTACGCTTGATGCCAAAGGCAAAGTAGAGATCAAGAGCGGCACAGACACGCTGATTACAGCGACGGCTGCCTTCAAAGTAAACGCTAAATCGCCCAGCGAGATCAAAAGCGCAGCAACGTTAACGATTGACGGCGCGACTGTTACTGTCAAGGCATCGACCAATGTTTCGATCACGGCAAATGCAGTGGCCGAGTTGAAGGGCGGTGCGGTGGTCGTTGTGCAGGGCGCACTGATTAAGCTGAACTAAGAATTTCGCCCGTTGACGATTGAGTAACACTTTTGTCACGCTTTCTATGTAGAATAGGGTAAGTATCCGAAAGGAAGATATTCATGCCATTTCCAGCAGCCCGTTTGGGCGATTCAACCGCACACGGCGGCAAGATTGTAATGGGGTTCCCAACCGTGCTAATCGGGGGGCTGCCCGCAGCCCGGGTGGGCGATATGCATGTATGCCCACTGGTGACAGCATTGGTTCCCCATGTGGGTGGGCCGATCCTGCCGCCCGGCGCGCCGACCGTACTCATCGGCGGTATGCCTGCTGCACGTGTTACGAATCTATGCACCTGTGTCGGGCCGCCAGACATTATTATATCGGGTCTCCCGACGGTGCTCATTGGTCCATGAACAGAAATGCAGGTAAAGAATGTCTGAACGTGACCTGAGAAATCGCGAATTTGTGGGGCGAGGTTTACACTTCCCGCTGCGTGTCAATGCACAGGGTGGGCTTGCCTTGTCGCGCGGGGCGTCGGAAATCGAGGAGTCGATCCGCATCATCCTCGAAACAGCGCCGGGTGAACGGGTGATGCGTCCTGAATTCGGCTGCCGTGTCTGGGAATTGCTCTTCGACCCACGCAATGCGGCCACGGAGGCTGCTGCCATTGAATATGTGGCAGGCGCGCTTAAGCTCTGGGAACCACGCATCGATGTTGTTTCCGTGAATATGATCAACGATCCTAATTACGACGACAGTGTCATGCTGGTGGAGATCCAATACCGTATCAAGCGCACACACGACGAACGGAGCATTGTCTTTCCGTTCTATATTATGGACGAACCTGTTGAGTAGGCCTACCCTTTCGGGCCGCTAAGGAGCTTGCTAGTGTCGTTACCCACGCCGAATTTAGACGATTTGCGTTTTCAACGAGATCTCGTTGATGAAGCGCGTCGGCGCATCATCCAATATTGCCCTGAGTGGACAGATTACAACTTGAGCGATCCAGGCATCACACTGATTGAGCTTTTTGCCTGGATGACTGAGTTAATGGTTTACCGGCTCAACCGTGTGCCGGACAAAAATTACGTCAAGTTTATGGAGTTGTTGGGGATCACGCTACGCCCCGCTTCCAGCGCCCAGACAGAGCTAACCTTCCGCATCTCGGTGCCCTTCCCCATCCGCGAAGACGATGACACTGTGGCGATTGTGCCTGAATATACAGAAGTGATGAACCGTCCACTTGAGGGAGAAGAAGAGGTCATTTTTTCCACTGACCGACGGCTGACTATCGCCTCGCCGCGACTGACGCAACTTCGCCGCAGCGTTGACTTTGCGCGTAATTATCTCTCGCGCCTTGCTGTACAGGATCTACGTGTCTTCCGCGACGTTGAACCTGTGCAAGGGGACACCTTCTACGTCGGCTTTGATGAGGCGCGGCCTGTCAATGGCTATGTGATTCAGCTTCAGGTAGAGTCGCTGCCTACACAGGCCACCGGTGTGCGCCGCGATGATCCCCCGCTGGTATGGGAGTGTTCCATGGGCGACGGCGAGTGGTTCGAGGTTTCGCCCAGTGAACTGCGCGGCGAAAACGACACCACCGGCGGTCTTAACAACCCCAGTGGACGGTTGGTCTTCTACCTGCCGTTGCGGATGCGGCCCGATGAGATTCAAGGTGTAAGCGCCTATTGGCTGCGTTGCCGTTTTGAACAGCGCCGCGCTTCGCAGGGGATCTACAACCGTTCTCCTCGGTTAGCCAAGATAGCTGTTTCGTCTTTGGGCGCATGTGTCAGTGCCACCCATGCCAGCCTGCTGCGCAATGAAGATCTTGGCATCACAAATGGTGATCCAGGCAGCATTTTTACACTATTCAGCGCTCCCCTGCTTGATCCAGGTGAGGGGGAAACAGTAGAAATTGAAGAACGTGTCGAAGGCAGCATCGTCTTCGTACCGTGGACTCGGGTTGAGGACTTCTCTCGCTCCACTCGCTACGACCGTCACTTCACCCTCAACACTGCCAACGGCGAGATTCAACTGGGGCCAAGCATTCGCCAAAGCGATGGACAGATGCAGCAATATGGCCGTGTACCCGATGCCAATCGTCGGGTTCGTTTCACCCAGTACCGATCCGGCGGTGGATTGCGCGGCAACCTGCCACCGAATCGCATCACTGTGTTACGTTCTACGATCCCCTACATCGATTCGGTAACCAACCTGATCCGCTCTGAGGGCGGACGCGACGCAGAAACGCTGGAACAGGCCAAGATTCGGGTGCCACAAGAACTGCGTACCCAACAGCGCGCCGTCACCGCCGAAGACTTCCATGATCTCGCGTTAAAATCAGGACGCAACATCGCCCGTGCCCATTGCCTCACGCCGGGCAAAAGCCCCAAGTCCCCCACGCCGGGGACCGTGGAACTGTTGATTGTGCCCTCAGCTTTTGAGTCGTTGCAAGCAGGCGAACTCGCCGGCCTCTACGTCACTGAAGCGTTGGCGCGTCAGGTTGACACCTTTCTTGATAAGTACCGACTGTTGACCACAACGTTGCTGGTTCGAGAACCGACTTACGTCGGTGTGCAGGTGCGCGCACAGGTGGTGGCTGAAGAGTTTATTGGTGCTGAAGTGGTGCGTACCCGGCTGAACCGGGCCCTACGTAGCTTCCTTTCACCGTTGATCGTGGAAAACCCCGATGATCCGGCGAATGAGTGGATGCCTGAAGGTTGGGAAGGGTGGCCTTTTGGTCGTTCGCTCTATATTTCCGATATTCACGCACTGATCCAAAACGTTCCGGGTGTCCGTCATGTACAGGATTTACAGGTGGCATCGCGTTCGGTGTTGCCTGTGCGCGAGCTTACTGTCGATGAGCAGATGGAACGCGCCGCAACTGAGCCTTCTATCCTTATGCCTGTAGACCGTGTCCTCTACCTCGACGAAGACGCCCTGATCTGCTCGCTTTTACACGATATCATCATCGTTGATCCACGTGCGCCACTGGCGCGTACCAATGGCAACTTGCCGAATCCGATGAGTACCGTAGATCGGCTCAACTAAGTCGGGGACCGTCTTCCTCCTAAGCACAGAACTGTGCCGCGCCCTGTCCCACTTGTCATCTCACGAATTCTGCCATCCATTGAGGAGTTTACGCGCTTGACATTGCCCGACTCGCTAGGACCGACTACTGTTTCATATGTGCGCACCGGCAACGGTGACCTTTCACGCCGTCGTGCGCCGCGTCCTTTGCACCGTGTGGTGGTTTCTTATGCCGCCGATGCTTACAAGCGTTATCCTGGTGAGGATCTTTGCTTTTTTTGCCATGTAGAGGTGCGAGAAGCACTTACGGCTTTTAGCCTTGAAGTGGCTGTGCCTGCAGGGCTAACCCTGGCCGATGTGGAACAGGTGACCGGTCCGCACAAGGTTGACGTTACGGTCCGCACCGTGGCCGATAGCCTCTATGTGATCTGGGAGCGGGGCGAACGTACCGAACCAGGAACCATCTTCGAGTTTGTCGTAAATACAACCGTTGCCATGCGTAATCAGGATTGGACGGTGGAAACCGGTGCTGTTTTCACCGCCCGTAGTGCTGTCAACGGCGACCGGTTCAGCGATGGTGAATGGATTGAGATTCCCGTCTCGTCGAAAGGTGCGTACCTGCGCTTTCTGCCCGCACTCTACACACGAGATGATCTCATGGGGCGGCTGCTTATGTTGTTCGAGAGTTTCTGGTCGCCTGTGAGTCGGCAAATTGGTCAGCTAGAGATGTACTTTGACCCGTCCACTGCGCCGCCTGATTTCTTGCCCTGGCTGGCCTCCTGGCTTGATCTTGTGCTCGATGAACGCTGGCCCGAGGATCGTCGCCGTGATCTGCTGAAGGCGGCGCGGCGGCTCTACGAAAAACGAGGCACCCGTGTCGGCCTACAGGAGTATCTGGAGATTTACACCGGCGGTGAAGTACAGATAGTGGAACACAAAGCTGATAATTTGCGCCTTGGGCGTACTGCTGCAATGGGCGATGCCCGCGCACTTGGCACCCAGAACAGGCCACATACTTTCACCGTCATTGTGCGCTTGCCGTCGCATCCCAATGATACAACTGACTGGGAGCGGATCCTCACGCAACTGATCGACGGCGAAAAGCCTGCCCACACCACTTACACCCTTAAAATTGAGTCGATTCACTCAAAGGATTGATGTATGAGCGCTCCAAACCTGTTGCGCAGCTACCCAGGTCGTCGTGTCAGCGCCTTTGACGGCATGGCCGTCACCGCCGACGTCTGGCAAGAAGCGCACAACTATCACCTCTACCATGAACGCTTGCATGCGCTCTCTGCACACGGCGTCGGCATTGTCACCGGCCTCGAGATTATTGCCGGCGAGCCGCCCGGCCAAATCGTTTACATTTTGCCGGGCGTCGCCATCGATCCTAGCGGCAACATGCTGGTTGTGTCAGAACCAACCGCTTACGATTTAAGTAGTTATCAGGCCGGCACGTTGCACATCCTCATGAGCTACGATGAGAGCCGACCACAACCGATTAACGGCCGTCACAGTGACAGCCCTTATTACGTCTATACCGGATTCAATATTGAAACGGTGCTGGACACGCCTGACTCGCCATTGGTGGAACTGGCGCGTATCAATCGCGTTGATGTCGAGCGCCCTATCACCAATGCCGTAGACAACCGTCCTGGTCACAATCAGATCGATCTGCGTTACCGGCCACGTGTGGTGACATGGCAAGCCCAGCGTACCCACATCGGCATCCATGCCTTAAACCTGATGTCTGGCCCTGGCCATGCGCGTGGACTCGCCAACCTGGCGGCTCATCTAGGCCACTCTCCTTGGCACGAAGCCTGGATTGACGATGATGTGCCACTGGCCGGTGACCTCAGTCGCTATGACATCCTCTGTTTGGTGGCGAAAGCATCTTTTCAACTGGAAGTCGAACAGCTCAATTCGCTCTATCGTTTCGTTCAGGGCGGTGGAACACTCTTTTTTGAAAGTTGCCGGCGTGAAGGTGGTGCTGCGCCCGTTTCCGACAATCTCTTGCGCGACATTGCCGACTCGCTGGGCGTGCGCCTCGATGCCGTCAAAAAGGGGAATCCGTTGTTATCGACACCCCATCTCTTTGCTACATCTCCTATCGGCTTTGAGACACAGGGGACATCGGCCCTTTGGGCGGGTGACGGTGTGATCTTCTCTACTGCCGACTACGGTTGCTTGTGGACAGGCGAACGCCGCAATGGTGCAGCGTCGCGCGAGGAGATCCGTAGCGCCTTCGAGTTCGGCGAAAACCTGGTGGCCTATGCCCAGCGCCGCCGTGCGGCGGTGGTTCGATGACGCAGCCTGTCAACTCATATGACGAAGTCCCCTACGGTGGTGGCGCTTATGCCCAAACCCACCCCGATGTATTGGCCGTGATTGCATCGTTGCGCGGTATGAAGCCTGCTTCGCCCGAACGCTGTCGGGTGCTGGAAATTGGTTGTGCCAATGGCCACAATCTGCTGGCTATGGCTGTCAGCCTGCCCAATGCCGAGTTTGTGGGTATCGACTACTCTGCACGCCAGATAGAGCAAGCGCAGGCCTACGTCCAAAGTACAGGCATTGACAACATAACGTTTCATACACTTGACATCCAAGCATGGGACGGTAGCCTGGGCGAATTTGATTACATCGTTGCCCACGGCGTTTACTCATGGGTGGCAGTGCCTGTGCGTGATGCGTTGATGCGTCTTTGCGCGCAGGCATTGGTGCCGCAAGGTGTAGCATATATCAGCTATAACACCTACCCAGGTTGGTTTATGTTACGTTCCTTGCGTGAGATAATGTTTTACCATGTTAATGGTACCGAAGACCCAATTGGGCGTGCCGAAAAGGCGATTGGCTTTATGGAATGGCTCTCTACCGTTGTTGATGGCGAGCGAGTGATTCCCTACAGCGCCTTTCCGGATGCCTATGCAAACGTGTTACGTACCTATGTGCAGGGCAACTTAAAGTCTCTAGAACGAGATCCGTCTACCTTTTTGCACGATGAACTTTCTGAGGTGAACGATCCGGTCTACTTTCATCAATTCCATAGCCATGCACAATCCCATGGGCTGCGTTATGTGGGCGATGCCGACTTTAGCAGCATGTTGTCGACCAACCTTCCTGCAGAAGCGGCGCCTAAGTTGCGCGAAGTCGTGCGCAGCCAGATCGACGTCGAGCAGTATTCCGACTTCTTGCGCAATCGCTCTTTCCGTCGTTCTATCATCTGCCGAGACGAAGTCAAGTTAATGGGCGCCATTAACCATGCAGCCCTAGATGCCTTCTACTTTTCTTCTATGGCCCAGGCCCATGCGCTACCGGGTGACAACACAGAAAACCAGTCAGTTAAGTTCGTTTCCGTCGATGGTGCTAGTCTCACCACAGACCATCCTGTAACCGTTGTTGCGATCAATATCATGCGAACCCACTGGCCACGGAGTTTCTCGCTAGATGAATTGCTTGACGCTTCATACGCCAGGTTGGCTGAGTATAACCCAGATGACGGTCGCTGGCGCGCTGCGTTACAGGGCGATCTCGCATTGCGCAGCGAAGACCGGCCGGCGCTCATCACATCTCTCCTGCGCGCCTATAGCAGTAGTGCAGAACTTGTTAACTGCCAGGTGCAACATGGACACTTTGTCACCGAAGTGAGCGAACGTCCGGTGGCAAGTCCGTGGGCCAGGCAACTGGCTCAGGAGCAGAAGAATGTGTCGGATTTGCGCTTGCGTCGTGTCGATCTCAATCCTTTGGAGCGCTTCTTGTTGGTACGATTAAATGGAGCGCACACCGTTGATGAACTGGTGCAAGCTGTACTCGACGGCCCTGTTGCTCGGCGTGATTGGCGCATCGGCACAGACGATGCAGACCCAACTGCCACGCAGGCGTCAGTGCGTGGCGCGGTTGAGTCGGCACTCCGTTGGTTTGCCGAAGTAGCACTGCTCATCTCATGACGCCTGTTTCATATAGCATTCGGGCCTATCAAGAGGAATTTCACTTGTGTGGGCGCGATGGATTCACCCGTAGCGGACCATTAGCGTCTACGAACTGGCCGACGACATGCCGCACCTTTCGCCAGATAAGTGTGGGAAATAACGAATAAGTAACGTTTACATCGTAGTATGTGGCTATTCCTGACGCGTTCTTCAGTTTTAGTCAATTGCCTAAACAAATTTTCACTTTTTCATGTCGGTAAAATTGGTGGGGAGTGCGGTTTTCTTTACTTGAATAGACGAAATCGGTATAATGGCAAATGATACTTTCCCCCCCCCTCTAATACATGAAATGTTGCGTTAAGCGCAGTGGATGTAGCCCTCTATCCTGCTCTCGGTGCTCTGCCCCCTTGTGCCATGTAGCTAACAAAGTGTCATTCTGTGGTAGATGGGTTGGGTGTAACCCATCAAACATTACAGTACGGATCAACGAACTCTATGAATACTGAGCAGCCAAAGAACCGTGTCGAAGTGATTGATCGTGAAGGATGGCGTAAGGACTACGCGTTGGATAAAGCGATCTTGCATATCGGCAGCGACAGCCGTAATGATATCGTGCTTGAATCAACGCGCGGTATGGGGATTGAAGCGCGACATGCACAACTGATTGCGGCTTCTGCCGGGCGTGGTTATCGGCTGGTGAACCTTGGGCAAAACCCGATTACACTTCCTGGCCAGGGTATGCTGGTTCCGCCCCGGAGTTCCGCCGATTTGTTCGATGGTGATGTAATGCAGATTGGCGAGCATACTTTTCGCTTCTTTATTGCTCAAGGTGTTTCGCAGGCGATTAGTCTGAGTTTTCGATTGTCTGACACCCTGTTGACAGTCGATGCTCAACTGGAAGGCATTGTCACAGTACAGAATTTGGGCAATGCGCCTGGTGTTCAGTTTAAGCTTAGTGTTGAAGGGCTTACCCCTGCCTGGTATGAACTCGGTCCTGGACCAATCCTCTTCCCGGGAGCACAGAAAGACGTGCCAATTCGGCTCCGGCATGCACTTGACCCAACCATTCCTGCGGGCCGTCGCACGGTAACCATACGCACCACCGCCTCTGCGGCCTACCCAGGTGAAAGTGCTGTTGTCTCACAGACGATACAGATTGCGCCTTATCGCAAACATTCTGT
The DNA here is from genome assembly GCA_016124945.1 of bacterium. Classification (GTDB taxonomy): domain Bacteria; phylum Chloroflexota; class Anaerolineae; order Caldilineales; family Caldilineaceae; genus RI-153. The sequence goes on from WGMT01000062.1 coordinate 96,591, forward strand.
ACGGTTAATCGCTGTGTGATTTACTTTCTGTTTGAAATCACTTGCTACTTAAGCTCATTACCTATTTGAACTCACTTGCAATCAGTCGACCTGATTCTTGACTGATTGCTTCACTTTGATTGTAAGGGTACCAAGATGGCGGGGATTTTTCGGGGGCGCCTATTTGGCACGTTGACCATGATGTTGCTGCTCTCGTTGATCTGGGTGCGGCCAATGCTTGCCCAGACTTCGGCGATTGTCATCAATGCCGTGGATGATTCGGCTTTCCCACAAGTAAGTGTCACGGCGACTGTACAAGGCACGTCCGTCGCAGGTCGCCCGTTGACCGTTGCTGACTTTCAACTCTTTGAGGAGGGTCAACGGGTGCCCGCTTCGTCGATTCTTATCGAATCGGGAGATAGACAACCCCTTAGCCTGGTAATCGCGGTCGATGTCAGCACCGAAGCCACTGATTTAGTACAGATTCAAAATGGTCTGCTCTCCCTTATCGGCAGAATGAGCCCTGGTGATCAGGCGATGATCATCAGCTTTTTTGATGATGTGCGTCTCGTTCAGCCTCTAACCGCCGACCTTGATCAGTTACGCACTGCTATCCGTCAACTCAGTGCAGGGGGTAACTTTACAGCACTGAACCGCGCCACTGTTGAAGCTTTTACACAAGCACAATCGCTCCCACAAGCACAGCGCGCGGTGCTGATCGTTACCGACAGTGTGGAAAACATCAGCAATGAAACTGTCAACATTGTTAGCGCCGGCGCGATTCCTGCCTATGTGGTGGCCTATAGCCCTAAAGTGCAAGCTCCTGGTGCTATGGCTTCCTTTGCCCAACAGATCGGCGCCGATCTCACACTAGTGGAGACAGCAACCGCGGCACAAGTCCGCTTACAGACCCTTGCAATTGGATCCGGCTCGCGTACAGTTCAAATACGCTTTACTTCGTCTATCCCGGCTGATAATGGTGACCATACAATCTCAATCAATCTGAGCGAAGGAAGCGCCGAAGATCGCGACAACGGTATTTTCCGCGCCCGCTCAGGCACGGTGACAATAGATACTCCGTCTCTGACAAACGGCGCCCGCGTGGGGGGGCTCTTGTCTATCACCCCGGAGATCACCGCCCCATCACCGGTGAGGCAGGTTGAGTATCTGCTCAATGGACAGTCCTTGGCTGTGCTCGACACGCCGCCCTACACCTATGCTATCGACACGAGTACTGTCACACCCGGCAACAATGTCATTGGTCTACGCGCCCTGGACAGTGCAGGCAACCGTGCCGAACACCTTGTGACGGTTACTGTAATTGATCCATTACAGATCAATGTACGCACACAGCCTGAACGCTACTACCTCGGGGATCAGATACAGGTGATTGCCGATGTGACAGCACTGAACGGTGTTTCCTCTGTCGACTTTCTGCTCAACGATATTGTTGTGGCCGAAGTTGTGACGCCGCCCTACACGTTCATGCTCGATACCACTGGCTATAGTGCCGGGGCTGTACCGCTCACCGTGCGTGCCCGCGACGCAACAGGTTATGTTGAGAGCATCGCCTTCCCTGTCGAGCTTGCCGCCCCACCACCCCGTTTTTTCTTTACCGAAAATGTTTGGCTGCGTATCTTCGCTGTACTCAGCATTGTATTGGCAATTGTGCTGGTCTGGTTGCTACTTACCTTTTTGGCAACACTGGCGCGCCGACAGCGTCGCGCTCGTTTCCTGCTCGAACTACGCAACGAAGGGAATGGCCCCAGCGCATACCTTCTGCGCGCGGACGATCCAAAAGGGCTGCTGACCTTCTCATTCCTGCTCAAAGGCCTGCGCCTGCAAGGACGAAGCATCATTGAGTGGGAAGCCATTCGCCAGCCTCAGCCCAAATCTATAGCCGTGACCTCAAGCCGTCAAGCATCACCCACTATGATAGGTCAAGCGCTTCCAGGTGCAATCTCTGCCGCAACTGTACCAACTGCCGGCACCGCCCAAAAGGCGACCGGCGCTGCGCAGGGCGCCAAAAAGTCTGCTACGAAGCGTTTCGGCCAGATTGCCTCTTACTTTACCATGGCAACCCGTGCCTTTAGTGGGTTGTTTGGGGCGCTTGCAAATTTTCTCCCTGCATCAATGGGCGGCGCCGCTTTGGGACGTGCCGCCTCCGGCGCGCAAGGTGCATACTCTAAATCGATGAGCGTCTATCGAGTGAACCAGGAAGTTGAAGGCGCCGCCACTGCTGTGCAAGACGGGCGCAATGTCCTCCCCGCCGGTAGTGGACAGCCGTTCGCGTCAGTTGCATCTGCACAGGCGCGCATACCGCAACCAGCAACGCAGGCAATTCAGGTTGCACCCTCCGGAATGGTATGGGACGCACCGGCACAGGTCGCCGTTGCGCCGACTTCAGCCGCGCCGACTCTGTCGGATCGTCTCCCGGCGCACATTGACACCAACGGCCACCAGGGTAACGGCCACCACACCCATGGGTTGGACTCCACCGATCTGCGTACAGACGCAAACGGTGTAACCTACCGTCGTGTTGTGCGGCATATTCCCGATTCCGCGTGGACGGAAACACCCGAGATTGCGCCTGGCGACACCCTGTCGTTGGAACTTGTGATCGAACCAAACCGTGTCGGTTGGACGAAGTCGTATCCTTTCCAGATCCGCTCGGTGCCGGTTGCAGAAAGTGCAGGATCGCCCTCGCTTACCGAAGAATTAGTGAAAATCCGCGGCGTTTCCTGGCTGCTCTGGTTCTTTTTACCGCTGTTGGTTGTCGCCGTTGCGGCGGCGATTGTGCTCTTCATGGTTGGCTTCTTGCTGGCTGAATTTGGTTTCATGCCTATGCAACCCATCCCTTGGCTGCCCTTCGATCTACTTTGATCCTTCCTTGTGAAAGGGAAATGCACCAACTGTGACAACGTTTGATCAACTGGAAATCATCTCGGCGGGTGGGCTGATCGAATTTTACGATCTACTCCCAACTCGCGGTTTAACCAATATCGGCAGCCACCCTGAAAATGACATCGTGCTTCCTGGGGCAAATGTTGCTCCCTTCCACCTTGTTATTGATCACCGCCTAACACCTGCCCACTTGTTGGTGTTGACCACCGATCACCTGACTAAGCTGGACAACGTCCCTCTCTCAACCGAACGTCCCTGGTCGTTGCAAAACTGGGCTTCAATCGAGTTAGGTGGTTACACGATCATCCTGTTGCAGAGTGGCCAGGGCCCTCGACCCACTGCCGGCCCCACTGCTGCAACCGGCCTTCCTTCTGTGACGCCCACACCGACGCCGCAGGTCACTTCTCGTGCAACGCCGCCTGTCTCATCCGCTGTACAATCAGGCTCGGCGACAGCACCGCCCGGCGGCGCGATGAACGTTCCACCAGCTACAGGTGTCGTCTACCCACCGGTGCCCGTGCAGCCGGGCGCTGCCAATGGCGGCGGCTCGGCTCCTTCTGCCTCTAGCGCCGGTATAGAATGGTCCGAACCCCAACATCAACACAGGCTGCTCTCGCCTGTGCGTGATCATGTAGACGAGTTGATCCTGGTGGAAATCGGTGAGCGTGAACTCATTGTCAATGTCGAACAGACAGTCGCCTACCAGTTGAACATTACCAACGCAGGTGATTTGGTTGCCAGTTTCGATTTGACTGTCGAGGGCGTTGATCCCAGTTGGCTGGTGGTGTTGCCGTCGCGCATTGACCTGAACGATGCTGAATCGGGTGTGGTGACTGTCACCGTTACGCCGCCGCGCCATCCTTCGAGTAGCGCAGGGCGTTACTTTCTCGCTTTTTCGATTACAACGCCCGAATACCCAGGGCATTACACCCAACTTGGCGCAACCCTGGTCATACAGCCCTATTTCAATGTGCAGATCGGCGAACTCTCACACAAACGGCAGACGCTGACCTGGAACCGCCCTGTGGGTGAAACTTACTTTGCCGTAGCCAACGGCGGCAACAGCGCCGTACAGGTACAACTCGAGGCCCAGGATGAAGAACGCGCCTGTCGCTTTGAATTTCAACTTGCCGAACAGGGGCTTACTTTCACCCGCCAGGCAGAATTACTGTTGGCCGCAGGTGATCAAAGTGAAGTTGCCCTGCTCATCGAACCCAATGACCGTCCGTTGATTAGCCTGCGCAACCGCAGCTACCAATACGATGTACGCGCCACGCCGCTAGGCAGCCAGCAATTCCCCCGCATGCAGGCCGGCCAGGTGAAGGTTGTGCCGTTGATCGGCAAGGCGCTTATTCTACTCTTTGTCTTTCTTGTGCTCGCGTTGGTGATTGTCATCTTTTCCCCCGAAGTGGATCAGTTCTATCTCACCAATAGCGAAGCCACGCCTGTGGCCTCCGTTGTCTATGGCACACCAGTGGTGCTGAATTGGAGCGCCTCGCGCTTCTCCTCTGTTAGCTTGCAAGGCCCTGGTCTCGCTGTGGCCACACCACGCGCCTTAGGAACGGTTGAGCTACTGCCGATTGAGTCGGAAACCTACAACATCGAAGCGCAGAATTTTATCTCGCGCATCGGCATCCCCGCGCTCTTTGGCCGCCGCGATGGATCAACCACGATTCAGGTGATCCCCGTCGATCCGGTGATTTCGCTTCGTGTCGACAAAACCGAGGTAATCCAGGGCGACTCCGTTCGTATTGACTGGTCCGTGCAACAGGCAGACCGTGCACTGCTCATCATCAACAACAACCCCACACCGCTTCCTACTGAACAGTTTGTGGGCAGTTTGAGCCTTGTGCCGTCGGCAGATTTGGATGTTCAACTGATTGCCAGCAATCCGTCTGTTGCCAATTCGGGGACGCCCTACGCGCTAAACGCGCCGGTTCTTTTGGTGACACCCACGCCGACCGATCCGCCGCCGCCGTCTGTACTCGTCTTTTCGGCGGCGCCTGTGGCTGTCACCGCGGGTGAAACTGTGAACCTGGAGTGGCGTGTGCGCGACGCCGCCACGGTTTCCATCGAAAACCTGGGTGAGAATCTACCTGCCGAGGGCAGCCGCCAGTTGACGCCCTTACAGACCACTACTTTCGTGTTGCGCGCCAACACCGGCGGTGGGCAGGTCTTTGAAGAGGTGACCGTCATTGTGGTGCCGCCGCCCACTGCCACCGCCACACCGGCTGCACCGCGCATAGAGTTTTTCCAGGCCTTGCCGAAAGAGATCGTTCGTGGTGGCGTTGAACCCATTCGGCTTTCCTGGTCCATTGCAGGTGATGTGACCGATGTCGTGATCTTTAGCCCGGATCTGCAAATTCCGGCGAACCTGACGCGTACCGGCACCATCCCCATTTCACCGTTGCAGTCGACCTTCTTCATTCTTACCGCATCGAATGGGCCCCAGAGCAGCACCGCTCAGGTAGATGTGACCGTGCTGGAGCCTCCGCCCACGCCTTTGCCTACCGCCACTGCCACGCCTACGCTGACACCCACACCCACGCCCACGTTGACGCCTTCGCCGACGCTGACGCCGGTGGTCTCCGTCTCGTTCTTCACCGCTGAGAGCGGCGAAAGCCCCTCTCGGCCCGACGATGTCCAGTTGGTGGGCTCAGACACCTACCAGATTCGGGTAGGCTCACTGGTGAAGTTGAACTGGGGTGTATCGCCTGAGACGACACGTCTTCAGTTGCGCGCCGTCAAACTCGATAACTCTACAATCGATTATGGCACGCGCCCGCTAAGTGGTGAGTTTACCTTCCGTTTTGATGGATCGATTCGTTCATTTGTCATCGCCGCTTTTGGTGACTTCCCGTCTGGGGTCTCCAATTCTCCTGACCGGATAATTACGATCAACGCGCTGGAGATCCGCCCCTCTGCTCCCTTCGCCCTCAACGGGACATCGACAGAAGTGCAGAATCAGATCTTTTGGAGCTATGATCCACAGTTCCTTAGCCAGATCCGCTCCTTTAAGATATATCGAGCGAATTCTAGCGATATGAACTTCTTACCCATTGCCGAAGTAGACCCAACTGTGACATCGTTCACGGATCTTGAACAGCCCACCTGCGGACGCGCTTACTTCGTGGTAGCAACCTATAACGACGTTGAAGGCAACGTTCTAGAAACCGACACAACACCCACAAGTTGGTTTAGCAACGTCTGTTCTCAATGATTCAAGCTCCATCTATCAAAGCCGGCAGGACACACTATGCGTCTTTCTTATCTGTTTGATCGCACAGGCGCGTCGCGCTGGTTGCGCTTGACATTGGCGGCACTGCTCGCCGTTGCCTTGGGCACTACCCTGTTGGTTGGGCTGGCCCTGGCTCAGGATGAAGAACCAACGCCGCGCCCAACGCCCCAGCCTGCACCTGCGTTGACATCACCTGCGGCCATTGGCGGCGGGGTGTCAATCGTGCCGGATACGCCTGATTCATCCTTACCGCCCGAAGGGCGCATCATCGGCCCTACTGCAGCGCCCCAGTGGATCGTCGACTTGCAGCAGCGCGCCATCTCTGCCGGCGTCGCCACAGACGAACTCATCGTGGCCAAAGTTGGCCCTACCGAAGCCTTCAACGGCGCAGAGATCTTCTACACAATCACCCTCACCAACACCTCTGATTCGGTCACTCTGCGCAATGTTGCCCTGCGCGATGTACTGCCACGCGGCGCCCTGACTGATCTTCGCTGTATCGCCAATACCTGCGAGCAAGTCTTCGAGGAACGCGAGATTCCCGAACCGCTTGGTGGTGTCATCGTTGTCACAGAGACACGTGAACTGAGTTGGACGGTTGCCGCCATTGCCCCTGGGACATCTGCCACACGCCGTTTTGCCGGGCGTATTGTAGGCTTGGCCGACGGCGCCGAGATCAAAAATCAAGCCTTCGCCAACTATGCACTCAATGGTGAACGCCTGGCAGCCAGTAGCAACGAAGTGCAAACCATCGTGCGCGTCCGCACAGAGGAAGGGGTTGGCGCAGCGATCTCCAAAGCACCCAACTGGTTCTCTAGCGATCGCGGCGGCACGCTGGGGTTGGATTGGGGCGACTTCGATCGTGACGGCGATCTAGATTTGGCCCTGGCCTCATCCGTGGGTACTACCATCTACCGCAACGACGATGGCGTGCTACGCCGTCTGTGGAGCAACACACGTCGCACCTTCGGCGTGCGCTGGGGTGATTTCACCGGCGACGGACGCCTGGAACTCATTGCTGTCGGCGATCAGTCGGGAGCGGAAGGGCTGAACTACCTCTATACCATTTCGGGCAACACCGTACAGGAAGCACAGCGTTTCACGTCCACCGCGCAACTGGTACGCGCCGGCGCCGGCGATTTCAACGGCGACGGTACGCTCGATCTCATTGTAAGCACGAATATAATCAACGCCCCCTGTCCGGTGCTCCTCTACACCAACGACGGTACAGGCAAGTTGACCCCATCTTCTACCTGCATCAGCCGTCGCGCCACAGCCAGCATCGGCGTCGGTGATATTGACAACGACGGCGCGCTCGATTTGGTGCTTGGCCTCTTCCCCAACTCGGTGCAACTCTTCCGCAATGACGGTGCCGGCAATTTCGGCATTGCTGATGGCAGCGGCGGACGGCGCCCCTCTTTCCCAGTGGACAACTCTACTTCGTTCTTGCCCTACGACTTTGCCTGGGGCGACTACGACGGAGATGGCTATCTCGACCTGGCGGCGGCCTACCCGCTGCTGCGTCAGGCACGTATTTACCGCAATTTGGGTGGCAGCGGTTTTGCCGACCCAATTATTCTTCGCACCGACCGCTTTCTTACACCCTTCTCACTGGATTGGGGCGACTTCACAGGTGATGGTCGCCTTGACCTCGCTGTGGGTGACCTTGCACCAACTGTCTACAGTTTCGATGGCACCAACTTTGTTCGCCAGGCTCTACTGACCACCAATGGTCTGAGTGGACAGGTATGGGCGCTGCGCGGTGTAGACGTGGATCAAGATGGTGATCTCGATCTCACCATCACAAACCGTGATGGACCCAGCTTTATTTTCACCAACTTCGCTCCTGTGCTCTCTCAGGATCTACAGATCGTCCCCACCAACGTCGACGTGGCGCGCGCTGCCGCCGCCGATGTGCTATGGGCCGATCTCAACGGCGACGGTAGCTTCGATTTGCTCTTTGCCGCCGGTGAAAATGAGGTATCCAGTAAACGCTACCTCAATCAACAGGGCTCTTTCGACCGCGAAGACGAGGCCACCCTCTCCGGCTTTGGCCCACACAGCATCGCCGTGGGCGACGTCGACGGTGATGGTGCCCTGGATATTGCTATCGGCACGGCACAGAACATTCAAATTTTCTTAGCCGGGAACATTGGCGCTGCCGATTGGACTTCAGATCCGCTCAGCGCACGCGTCACCGACATGGCGTGGGGAGACTTCGACGACGACGGCGATCTCGATCTCCTGGTGGCGACGGCAGGTGAGGGCGTGCTCCTCTACCGCAACAACGCCGCCGGCCCGGGGATCGTTGGGCTGACGCCCTCGCCGATCTGGCGCTCCACCGCTCGCTTTAATGCCACGGCTGTGGCCTGGGCCGATGTCACCAACGACTTTTACCTTGACTTCGCCGTCGCCGTTGACGGCGGCAACAACCTTGTCTTCCTCAATCAGTTGATCCGCAATGCAGGCGTCGTCGCCTTTGAACAGGTAGCCTGGACACCTGCCGTGACCAATGATCCCACCCGAGATATCGCCTGGGTTGATTATGACGGCGACGGCGATTTTGATCTAAGCGTGGCCAATTACGGACAGCCGATTTTGATCTACGGCAATGTCTCATCAGCCGGGCGCTTTGCACTCACCACCCAACCTGTCTGGCAGTCCAGCACCTTCAGCCGTACCGTTGCCATCGACTGGGGCGATGTGGACAACGACGGCGATCTCGACCTGGCCGTTGCCAACGACGGTGAGGCCGATCAGCTTTTCATCAATCGCCAAGGACAACTCTTCTGGCTCTGGTCGTCGCCCGACATCCAGTCCACCACCGGTGTTGCCTTCGGCGATGTAGACAACGACGGTGATCTTGATCTTGCCGTCAGTCAGGACGGAGGCGGGCGCAACGGCTTCTATGAAAATATGCTTGTTTTACCTGCTCACCTTGGCGACGAATACGCCGCCGGCATCCCCCGGCAGTTTAACCTGCGTTACCTGAGCGTCGCCCGCCCAGGGACAGCCAGCGACGCATACGGCATGTCTACGCCCGAAATTTTGTCGGGACCGAAGCAAGGGGTGGTGTCCATTCGCTACCAATTGTACGATCCCAACGGTCTGCGCAACTCCCCCGGCTCCAATGCGCCGGGGCAGGCCATTCCGCTCAGCCTGTTGCGTTATGAATACTCACTTGATGGTGGGGGTACCTGGCGCACGGCGACATCGGCCACAGTCATTTCACCCACCGAGATGATCACCCCCACACGGCTGGGCACCGCTCAAACCTTCATGTGGAACGCACAGGCCGACCGCGCCCTGAGCGAAGACGCCCGTTTCCGGGTGCGTTTGGTGCAACCGGACGAAACCGGCCCGGTAAGCTCTGCCATGACGGCGGCCGTCAGCCCACCCTTCCGGGTGCGCGCCACCACCTGTCTCTGGCCCACCAATGTACGCATCATGTCGACGCCGGCCAACCCTTCGGCCAACGAGACGGTGCGCCTCACCGCCGTGATCCAGGCCAGCGGCGTGATTTCGGCCTCCTGGAACCTGGGCGACGGCAGGGTCTTCTCCGGTCAGCGGGTGGATCACCGCTACCTGTATGACGGCACCTACAACGTCACGTTAAGCGTACAGGGTGAATCTTGCCCAAGGACCCGTATCCAGATCATTTCGTCCACAGTGCGGATTGGCACAGGTGTCTTGCCTCTCTTCTTGCCCTTTGTTTCAAGAGACACTGGGGCAGCGCGCACGGTCACTAACTTTGAAGAAAGTGCATCGCAGCGCCTCCTACCGCTGCCCGGCCCTGCCGTAATCGGATTCTCCGGCGCAGAGGACGAAACCGGCGCCGTCGTCCTGCGCTGGGCCGATCCACCCACGCCCGAACCGGTGATCAGCTACCGCATCTACCGTAGCGACGACAACGGTGACTTTGTCCCCTGGGATCAGGTGGGGGCGACAGAGCGGAGCTACCGAGATCTCAACGCTACCTGTGGGGTTGCCTACTTCGTCACTGCCATGGGGCGGGGGGGCGAGGGGCCTGTTAGCGATAGCACCTATTACACAACACCCTGCGGAGGCGCAGAATGAGCCGTCCATTTGCGCACAGCGCCGCCAATTATCATAGCGTTTCGCGCCGCAGTTCGCGCCGAATAGGGCTGATCCTATTGCCGGCACTGTTGCTTGCCCTGCTCTGGCAGGGGATCACCGTGCAGCCCGCCGCCGCCCAGGAAGGCAGCCTCATCTGCGGCGCGCCGGTGCCAGTACTTGCTGTGATGAACAATTCGTATAGTGCGGAGCCGGTCCTTAACCAGGACGGTAGCAGCGCCATTTTTTGGTCTACGGCCAATCCCAGCGCGGCCACAAGCAATGGCGACGGTAACATTGAAGTCTTCGCCGTCGATCTCGATCTGACACAGCCCTCTTTCAACCCCCAATTCCGCCAATTGACACACACTAGTGGCAGCATTTTGGGGGGATTTAACCTTGCTCCCACGGTTGATGGCAATGCGCGCTACGTTGCCTTTTTCTCAGATCGCGACCTGGTCAGCGGGCAGAACAGCGACGCCAATTTTGAGATCTTCCGCCTGGACACCACCAACAATCAGGTGATCCAGGTGACGAAGACTGTGCGCGGCTCGAATCTCTTCCCGTCGATCAGCGCCGACGGGCGACGCATCGCCTTTATTTCTGACATCAGCCTCTCTACCGGCGGCAGCGGCACAACAGAGGAACAGCGCAATCTCGAAATCTTTATTGCCGATCTATCCAACCCCGCCGCCATCTCCTTTGAACAGGTGACAACGACGACGCTGGGCCTGCACAATAACGATGATCCTGTGTTGAGCGGCGACGGCAGAACGCTGGCCTACGTTTCCGATGTCGACGGCAACTCAGAAATCTACCGTTACACCGTTGGGAGCCGAGCCCCAGCCGAGAAGGTGACCAACACCAGCAGCGGCGTCAGCGCTCATCCCTCGCTCAGTTTCGATGGCAGCCATCTTGTTTTTCTCTCGGATCAGGCGTTGGAGAGCGGAAAGACAACGGGTGGCAATCCACAGGTTTTCATGTTCCCAAATCCGCAAACCGGCAACGGATTTTTTCAGGTGACACAGGCCGGTATCCACGGCCATCCTGTCATCGATGACGACGGCAACCGCCTGTCGTATCAGCGCGTCATCGGCACCCAAGAAGACATTCTCCTTTACGACGTGGACAACCGCGCCGAGCGGCAGATCTCAGCCAGCGCATCAGGTCGCACAAGGCTCAATCCCAGCATCAGCGCCAATGGTACCGTCATCGCCTATGAGGACACAGGTGCCATCTTTGTAGTCAACTGCCCAATCGCCGATCTGTCTCTGGCCGTTGAGCCTGTCCCCTCGGCCATCGCCGGTGCCGGCGCAACCTATCGCTGGTCGGTGACCAACAACGGCACCTCCAGCGCTGCTGGTGTGACAGTCCGTGGCTTCATGCCCACCGGCTTTACGCTGGACACAGCCAACGCCGCCGTTTCGCCTGAGTGTAGCCAAAGTGGCGCTGAAATCCTGTGTACCCTGCCTTTGGTGACGGTGAACGAAACGCGCACTGTGACTTTGCCTGTGAATCTTGCACCCGATCTGTTGGGCGCGGCTTCGATCCTTGTGGAAACCTTCTCACAAAATGTGACGGATCCCGCGCCGGGCAACAACACACAGACACTCATCACCGTGGTGGATGCCGAAGCCGATCTGCGCCTGACGCAGCCGGTGACCATCGTTGTCGCCCCTCTAATCGACGAACCGATCACCTACACGTTGCAACTGGTGAACGACGGGCCGTCGGTGGCGCGCGATGTTCGCATCACCAACACACTGCCTGCCGAACTCACATTCGTCAGCGCGCCTGGCTGTAGCGCCACCGAGGGGATCGTCACCTGTGATGTGACCGGTGTGATGACGCCCAACAGCGTCCTCACACGCACGGTGGTGGCGCTGGTCACTTCGTTGTCAGAAACGAGCATTGTCAACGAAGCCGTTGTGGCCTCGTCCACACGGGATCCACAACTTGCCAACAACCGCAGCCTGCGCACCGACCGCATCAACACCACCTTCGATCTGGCGGTGACACAGGCGGTTGCACCAGCGGTGCTACGTGCAGGCGCGCCCATCACCTACACCTTTGCTGTGAGTAACCTGGGGCCGTCGCTGGCCACATCGGTTGAGATTTCTCTGACGTTGCCTGCCCAGTTTGTCCCCGCGCTGGGGACGGGTGGACGTCCCCTTTTCTGTAACACCTTCACCTGTACCGCCGACATCGACACGTCTCAGCCGTTCACCATCGGGCTGGGCGCGTTCACCCGCCAAAGTGCCCTGGTGACAATCCCCGGCCGCATTGACCCCGCCTTCAGTGGACTGGTGACCTCTCTGGCCACCGTCTACTCCGCCGACGATCCACTGGCCGATCGCAACCTGGATAACAACGACAGCACCGCTGACAACGAGGTCTTCCAAGAAGCGGATCTGACGGTGGAACCCATCACGGTGTTGGGCGAAATCGTTGCCGGCGCGCCGGTGACCTACGTAATCTCCGCCCTCAACAACGGGCCTTCGGTTGCGAGCAACACGGTGCTCACCTTCTCAATTGAACCGGGCGTCGCCCTCACCGGCTTTGATGTCAACCTGGGCCAGTGTAATGGCTCTTCGGCGGTGACCTGTGTGCTCGACGTCCTCACGCCGACGCAACGGCTCGTGGTGACGGCCACCGGCACCATCAACGCTGCATTGACCGGCGAAATCACCGCCAGCGCCGCAGTCCGCTCCGACACCAACGATCTGACGCCCATCTTCGATGACCGTACCCGCATCGACACGGTGCTCACCCGCGCCGAGCTGACACTGCGCAACCAGCCGTCGTCCCCACAGGCCGTTTCGGGGCAAGACAATGTGCTCTTCGACCTCGTGGTCACCAACCTGGGGCCGTCGTTGGCGCGTACCGCAGTGGTGACCAACGTGTTGCCCATTTCCACCACAGCCAATCAGATCTTAGCGCCCAGCGGCGTCTCGTGTGGGCCGCTGGATCGGACCATTGTCTGTGATTTGGGCGATCTTAGTGCAGGCGCGCCGATTACCATCAGCGTACGCGCCGCTGTCAATGCCGACGCTGTCGGGACGTTGGTGAACAACGCGTCCGTCGCTTCGGCCATTACCGACCTGCTGGTGGTAGACAGTGTGCCGGTGAACACCATCCAGCGCGCCGATCTGCGTGTCACCAAGTCACTGGCTGCCGCGGACAGCAACAGCAACGGCTCCATCGACGTCGGTGAGCGCGTCACCTACACCGTGGTGGTGAGCAATATCGGGCCCAGCAATGCCACCGGCATTGTGATCAGTGACCACGTGTCGTCGATCCTTGGCATAGTGGTGGCTCTGCCCACACAAGGAAGCTTTGCCAACGATCTGTGGACGGTAGGCTCGTTGGCCGCCGGCCGCCAGACCACGCTGACCCTCTCCGCTCTACTGGGCGATGCCACATCCGGCCAGACGATTACCAACACTGCCTTGCTCCAGGCATCCAACCAACCTGATCCAATCAGCAACAACAACCGCTCAACGGTGATCTTCGATGTCTCACTGGCCACCGATCTGGCGGTGGCTATGTCTGTGTCAAATCTAACGCCGCAGGTGCTTGACATAATTACCTATCAGATTACAGTGACCAACAACGGCCCCGAAGACGCTTCCGACGTCACCGTGACCAATGTGCTGCCGGAAGCGCTTGAATATGTGAGCCACAGCCCCGGCAGCGCCGCCTATGACGATGTCACCGGCCTCTGGCAGATTGGCGATCTCAACGTGGGTCAGCAGCAGGTGTTGACCCACACCGTGCGTGTTGTGGGATCGGGCAATGTTGTGAACAGCGCCACCGTGGCAGGCTCACTCATCGATTCCAATCCTGCCAACGACACGGCATCTGCACCGATTCTTGTTGGCGCGGCCGCCGATCTACGCTTGAGCCAGACCTTCAGCGACGATACACCTAACGTCGACGATGATCTGGTTATCGTGCTCACCCTGATCAACGACGGCCCCGACACTGCCAATAATGTGGTGGTCAGTTACCCAATTCCGGCGCTGCTTACCGGCGCGGCGGTGACCCCCCAAAGCGCAGATATCTACACGCCAACCTCCGGTTTGTGGACGGTGCCCACCCTGGCCTCCGGCGCATCCACCACCCTCACCGTACGCCGCACCTTGAACCAATCCGGCTCATTCAGCAGCGTGGCCGAAGTTCTGTCCAGCAGTCTCTTCGATCCAGATTCCACTCCTGGCAACGGCACCGCCAACGGCGAAGATGATCAGACGCGCACCACTGTCACTGTGCCGCCTGCCGCCGATGTGGCCGTTACCAAATCGGTCAATGAAGGCCCGTTCAAGGAAGGAGACACGGTTTCGTATACCATCCTGGCGCGTAACAATGGGCCCGATACGGCAACCAACGTGGTGATCACCGATACCTTGCCGATCACCCTGCTCAATGTCCTGTTGCCGACGATCTTAATTGCCGGCGACGACGGCTCCGACAGTTCGTTCACCTACTACGATGTTGCCCAACCCGGCATTGTCACCGGCACGTTGGTGTGGGATGTTGGTACGCTGACCAGCGGAGACACCGAGACGCTCTTCCTCTCGCTGACGGTCCTGCCCGGCACGGCGGGGCGCACCATTGCCGACGGCACCGACGACCTTTCTGCCGATCAGTACGACTGGCGACCCGAAAACAACCTGAGTGATGTCATTTCGATCTTGATCGACGGCGCTGATCTCGCTGTCACCAAAGCAGTGAGCGACGAACGCCCCAATGTTGGCGAGACCTTGGTCTATACACTCACGGTCACAAACAACGGCCCGAGCGATGCCACCAACGTCGTCGTCACCGATCCATTGCCGCTGTCTAGTATCGACTTTGTGGGCAGTTCCTCGACGCCCACCGGCAGTTACAACAGCGGCACCGGTCTGTGGACGATCCCGGCGCTGGCGAATCAGGAAACAGCGACGTTGCTGATTACCACCACCGTCCAGGCCAACCTTGTCAACCAGGTAATCACCAACACCATTACTTCGGCCACGTCGGATGTAGCCGACGGCGATCAAAGCAACAACACCGCCGTTGCAGTGGCCAGCGTGCAGCAATCCGACCTACGTGTGAGCATCCAAACACCTAACCCAGCCCCTGCCGAACGAGAGATCACCACCTTCTTCATCGTGGTTGAAAACGCAGGTCCGGACATTGCCACAAGCGTGGTGCTCACCCACGCCCTGCCCATTTCGCTCACCAACCGCGGCGGCGCGCCGACACAGGGGGCTTACACCCTGGCGGCAAATCGCTGGAATGTAGGCACGTTGCCGGTAGGCGCCAGCGCACGTTTGAGTTTCTTTGCTGAGCCGATTGTGGGCAGCGGCGGCCAGAGCATCACACTCACCATTGCCGAAGTGACACTCGATCAGGAAGATACAACGGCAGCGATCACAGCCACAGGGACAATCACTGTGCTAGGCTCGGATTTGCGTGTGCCGTTGATTGAGATCAGCGACAACACCCCAGCCACCGGCAACTTGATCCGCTACACAGCCACGGTGGAAAACCAGGGGCCATCAGCCAACAGCAACGTGATCCTTACCCAAACCGTGCCCGCGGGGACAATCTTCTCGTCGGCCCAAAGTGGCGCAACCGTCAGCGGCAACAATGTCGCGTGGACGCTCAGCCTCGCCGCCGGTGCGTCGGCCACTCGCGCCATGACCGTCACCGTCAACGCCGGCGCGGGGACCGATCTAGTCGCCTCTGCCGTGACGGCATCCGGCCTGATCACCACGCCCGACAACTTCCCAGGCAACAACACGCTTAGCATTACCAATACTGTCAACCAGCCGGCCCAGATTTCGCTGGCGTCGTTGCCCACCGCCAGTGAAGGCATCACCTTTACCGTCAACGGCGTCTTCACCGATACCGACAGTGCGGCGATCGCTTCGGCGCTGGTCAACTACGGCGACGGCAGCCCCGTTGTGCCGTTGACGGTGATGACTTCGACTGTGGGGAGTGGTGTCACCGGTACCTTTGCCCTCAACCATACCTACGCCGACAACGGCGGCTACACCGTCGTCATCACCATGACCGACAGCGACGGCAACGCCGGTTCCTTCTCGCAACTGGTGACGGTCCAGAATGTCGCCCCCACTGTCACAGCGCGGGCACCGATCACCACAGGCGTACAGGAAGGGATGAGCACCACCGTCAACAACATGGTCACCTTCAGTGACCCCGGCTTCAGCGCCTTTTCTACCACAGAGACCTTCACCTACACCATCGACTGGGGTGACGGCTCTGCGCCTGTCACCGGCGCGGTGACCGGCGTGGTCAACGGTTCGGCGGGGACACCCACCACCGGGGCACTCAGCAGCGCCCATACCTACGCCGACAACGGCGTCTACACCGTCACCGTCACCATTGCCGACGACGACGGCGGCAGCACTTCGGCTACTTTCACCATTACGGTGAGCAACGTAGCCCCCACGGTCACGGCGACGACCAACCGCACTGTGGCCGAGGCTGCGCTGCTCTCCATCACCGACATCGTCACCTTTACCGACCCAGCGTGGGAGGAGGCCGGTCGTTCTTCTGGGGATGGCCCCTTCACCTACAGCATCAACTGGGGTGATGGTTCTACACCTTTCACTGGCACAGCCACCATCGACGCCAACGGATCGCTCGGCGTCGCCACCCGTGGATCGCTGGACGGTTCGCACACCTACGCCGACGACGACGGCAGCCCGATCACCGTCACCGTCACCGTTACCGACAGTGACGGCGGCAGTGGATTCGCCACCTTGCTGGTGACCGTCACCAACGTCAACCCGACCATCACGGCCATCGCGGGCAGTCAGGCCATCACCGAAGGCTTACCCTTGACGATTCCCAACATTGTCACCTTCACCGATCCTGGGTTCAACACTGAAACCTTCACCTACAGCATCGATCGCGGTGACGGTTCGCCGCCGCTGACGGGCAACGTTGCTGACGGCAGTATTGTGACCAACGCTATCGTCACCAACGGCAGCGTCGGCACGCCCACCGTCGGCACCTTCGATGTAACTTTGGTCTGGGCCAACGACGACGACGGACGACCCTTTACCACCACTGTCACCATCTTCGACGACAACGGTGGCAGCGCCTCGGGCAGCTTCCTGGTGGCGGTGGCCAATACCAATCCGGCGTTGGAA
This sequence comes from bacterium, assembly GCA_016124945.1. Lineage (GTDB taxonomy): Bacteria > Chloroflexota > Anaerolineae > Caldilineales > Caldilineaceae > RI-153. The sequence goes on from WGMT01000062.1 coordinate 113,952, forward strand.
ATGACCGGGCCTGAAAATGTTTCCGAAAGCCCCAGTCTGGTGCATACCTACACCTTCACTGTGACCGACACCGGTACCGGCGAAACCTTTTCGATTATCGATGGCCCGTCCTGTGGTTCGGGTACGTCCACCGGCACCACGGTGTTCGACGATACCACCGGCAACGGCAGCTTCCAGTGTATCTTCCCCGATGGGCCGAGTAGCACATTCACCAGTATCCGTGTCAGCGACGGCACCGCAGATGACAACGAGACCGTCCTGGTGACAGTGGCCAACCTCGACCCAGTCGTCGGCGATGACACAGAGACCACTGACGAAGCAACCCCCGTCGTCATCGACGTGCTGGACAACGACAGCGACGTCCCCGCCGATACGGTGACCATCGGCAGCGTCGGCACACCGACGGCGGGTATTGTCACCATTGCCGGTGACGCGCTCAGCCTCACCTATGATCCCAACGGCGCGCTGGAATCCCTGGCCGCTGCACAAAGTCAGTTGGTCACCTTTACCTACAACGCCGTAGACGAGGACGGCGGCAGCACCACCGGTACGGTCGTCGTGACAGTGAACGGCCTGAACGATGCGCCTGTCCTCGACGGAGCGGTGATTACCACCGGCCTGAACGACAACGCCGGCCCACAGAACATCTTCGCTGATGTGACAGTGGCCGATGTAGACACCGGCGCTACGCTGACCCTGGAGATTCAACTCTCAAACGCATCGGCTGGGACGATCAGTGGCGGTGGTTTCACGGCGCAGGGTGGCGGCCTCTACGCAGTGTCGCCCTTAAGCGTGGCTGCGGCCAACACCGCCTTCGACGATGCCCAATTCACCCCGGCCAACAACACTGGGGCCAGTGGCACCTTCGGTACCACCTTCACCGTCACCGCCACTGACGACGAGGCCGCAGCGGACGATTTCACCAGTGCTGCGTTGACGATCACGCGGGTCAACGACGCGCCGACCCTGGCCGATGTAACGTCGCCGGTGACCTTCGACGAGAACGCCGTGAACGCAGCGCCCGCGCTGATCGACAGCACTGTCACCTTCAGTGATGTTGATTCGGCTGACTTGGGCGGCGGTAGCGTCACCGTGAGTTACACGGCGGGTGGTGATGTGCAGGATCAGTTAAGCGTCAACAACCAGGGGACGAGCGCCGGCCAGATCGGCGTCAGCGGCAGCGTTATCAGCTTCGGCGGCACTACCATCGGCGCAGTCAATGTGACCAACAACGGCGTCAACGGGGCCTCGCTCGTCATCGACTTGAACAGCAGCGCCACCGTGGCCGCCGTTGATGCGCTTATCCAGAATCTGACCTATGCCAACACCTCCAATACACCGAACCCCAGCCGCACGATTGAAATCGTGATCGACGACGGCGACGGCGGCACGAGCACAGCGGTAAGCGTGGTGATCAACGTCACCGCCCAGAACGACGTACCCATCATCGCCAACCTCGCCGCCGACACTGTCACCTTCACCGAAGGAGACGGGGCCACCGTCATCGATCAGACGCCGTCGGCCACGGTCACCGATGACGATTCCGACAACTTCGACACCGGCACATTGACCATTTCCTTTGCGGCGGGCGGCGTTGACAGTCAGGACGTGCTCGCCATCCGCAACCAGGGTGTCAACGCCGGTGAAATTGGTGTGACCGGCGGCGACGTCACCTACGGTGGGGTGCTCATCGGTACTTTCAGTGGCGGCAGCGCCGGTATTGCCCTGGTGGTGACGTTAAACAGCGCCGCCAACCCCACCAGTGTGGCTGCGCTGCTGGCCAACATCACCTACGAGAATATCAACGCCGCCAACCCAACCGGCGGCAACCGTACCGTGCGCTTCGTCCTCACCGATGGGGACGGCGGCGCCGGCAACAACGTCGACGCCACGGTCACCGTTGTTGCCGTGAACGATCCACCCACGTTGGCCGATGTCACGTCGCCGGTGACCTTCCTGGAGAACGCCGTCAATGCTGGAGCGGTGGTGATTGACAACGATGTCACCTTTGGCGACGTCGATTCGGCCAACTTCGACACGGGCAGCGTCACCGTGAGTTACACAGCGGGCGGCGCCGCGCAGGACCAGTTGAGCGTCAACAACCAAGGCAACGGGGCCGGTCAAATTGGCGTGAGTGGCAGCGCAGTAAGCTATGGTGGCACCCAGATCGGCACGATCAGCGCCACCAACGACGGCGAAGATGGCGCAACACTGGCGATCAGCCTCAACGCCTCGGCCACAGTTGCCGCGGTTGAGGCCCTGATTGAAAATCTGGCCTACGACAACAGTTCCGACGCACCCAACCCCGCCCGCACGATCGGGATTGTGGTCGACGACGGCGACGGCGCTGCGAGTGCATCGGTAAGCGTGGTGATCAACGTCACACCTGAAAACGATGCCCCGGTGATCACCGATCTCGACGGCGACACCTTGGACTACGACGAGGGCGATCCAGCCACCGTCATCGACCAGGGGACGGCCGCCGCGGTGATCGACGACGACTCCGCCAACTTCGACACCGGCACACTCACCGTCTCGTTCACAGCAGGCAGCGACAGCGCCGAAGATGTGTTGGCGATCCGCGACCAGGGCGCTGGTGCAACCAACATCACCATCAGCGGCGGCAACGTGAATTACGGCGGAACCCTCATCGGCAGCTTCACCGGTGGCAGCAGTGGCGCCGATCTTGTGGTGACGCTGAACAGCGCCGCCAACCCAACGAGTGTGGGTGCGCTGGTGCGTAACATTACGTACCTCAACAGCGATGCCGCCAATCCAACCGGCGGTGATCGCACCGTCCGCTTTGTGCTGACCGACGGCGACGGCGGAACCAGCCAGAACTACGACACGACGGTCACTGTCAACCCGATCAACAGTGTTCCAACGCTGACCGAACTACAGTCGGCGACCTTCGCCGAAAACACGGTCAATGCTGCGCCGCAGATCATCGACAACAGTGTCACTTTCAGCGATGACGATCTGTCCGATTTCGACGACGGTTTTGTGCGGGCATTTTTTGCAGGAGGTGGTAGTGCTCAGGATCAACTCGGTGTGAACAACGTGGGTAATGGTCCTAATCAGATCGGCGTCAGCGGCAGCACGGTTAGCTTTGGCGGTACAGCCATCGGTACCATCAATGCAACCAGCAACGGTGCAAACGGGGCCGAACTCGTGATCGAGCTTAACGCCAATTCCAGCGTGGCAGCCGTAGACGCGTTGATCGAGAATCTGACCTATGCCAATACATCTGACACGCCCATCACCACTGCCCGTACATTCCAAATTGAGATAAATGATGGTGATGGGGGGGCTGTCACTTCACCCGACTCTATCTCGATCACCGTCACCGCCGAGAACGACCCACCTGCTATTCAAAACCTGGCCGGTGACACGCTGATCTACGATGAAGGTGATCCTGCCTTGCTCATCGACCAGGGGACGAGTGCCGTGGTGACGGACACTGATTCTGTCAATTTCAACGGTGGCTCTTTGACTGTCTCCTTCGTGGCGGGGAGCACGCCTGGCGAGGATGAACTTGCCATCAACGATGAGGGGCCAGGCGCCGGCAATATCAGTCTGGCCGGCAGCAATGTGCGCGACAATACCACAATGTTCGGCACCTTCACCGGCGGTACGGGGGGTACCCCGCTTGTCATCAGCTTCACGGAAGATGCGGCGACGCTAGATGCCGTTAGCCGCCTGATTCGGAACATTACGTATGAGAACAGCAACGGCGCGAACCCCACGGCAGGAGCGCGCACGGTTCGCTTTGTCCTAAACGACGGCGACGGTGGCACTGAAACAAGCATCAACTACGACACAACGGTCACGGTAACATCAACCAACAGCGCGCCGACGTTGACCGACGTTACTTCCGGCGTGACCTTCCTGGAGAACGCTGTCAATGTAACACCTGCCGTCATCGACAATACGGTCACATTCAGTGATGCAGATTCGCTGGATCTTGATGGCGGTAGTGTGACCGTCAGTTATACCGCAGGTGGCTCTGCCCAGGATCAACTGAGCGTCCGCAACGAAGGCGGCGGTGCCGGGCAAATCGGCGTAAGCGGTAGCACCGTCAGCTACGGGTCGACGGCTATCGGCACGATTGATGGCACCAACAACGGCGAAGACGGCGCATCCTTGGTCGTTGATCTGAACGCCAATACCACCGTCGCCGCAGTGGACGCACTGCTCCAGAATCTCACCTACGCCAACGTCTCTGATACGCCTATCTTGACGCGCACGATCCAAATCGCCGTGGCCGACGGCGACAGCGGCACGAGTGCGCCGGTGAGTGTGGTCATCACCGTCACCGCAGAGAATGATGCGCCTGTGCTCACCACAAACATCACCCGGACGGTGACGGCCACTTCAACCAACGTGATCACCAGCACCAATCTGTTGGTCTCTGATGTGGATAACACCGACACAGAGATCGTCTTTACCTTGGTCACAACCCCCACACAGGGTCTGCTTGAACTGAATGCGACGACACTGGCGCCATTGGATACGTTCACACAACAGGATGTCAACGACGGATTGCTGAGTTATACGCACAACGCCGGCACAAGCGACGACGATGCCTTTGAATTCACCGTAAGTGACGGCGCAGGCGGGTCAATCGCAAATACCACGTTCACAATTCAGGTGGATGGTGTGGGCGCAGCATCACTGCCATCATTATTCGATGTCTTGTCACCGCTCTATCTGCCGCTCATTTACGACAACATCCTGCAAAGACCGGTAGGGGGGCAGGATTGACTTTCCAGGGAGGAGTCAGGGCAGTTGTGCGGTAGTGTTTCATATGGCTGACCCCTTCCCGAAAGGTGCCCCCAATCTGGGTTACACACTTTTCCTGTGGGTGTAATTCAAGTTGGGGGGCGCGCTCGCCACAGTGCCAGGCACGGGCCGGTGCATCGCTCGGCAAAGTATGTGCGTTTGGCCCGTGCCTGGCACTGTTCGCCCCAAGGTTGCATTAGACCCTTGTGCTGTCTGTCGCTTCGTCATGGCAACTGCTTGGGGTATAATATGTTGATCTAACTTTGCATGTCGCTTTGGTTATTAGGTAGACGAGGTTTGATCCTTATGGCTTCCCCTGCTTCCCTCCGAACATGGTTTGCTCGTCTGCTGCGCCGTACCGTACCTACATCGGCGGCGGAGCCAGCATTACGCACGGGCCGCTCCGCCCGCCAGGACAATTCCGCGCTTGATCCCTTCCAGCGACGGGAGCGTGAATTCGTGGTCATCGGCCTGGGGCGTTTCGGTACGTCGGTGGCCACAACGTTGGTGGAACATGGGCGTAGCGTCCTTGCCATCGACGCCGACCGCGAGCGCGTACAGCATTTGAGCACCGTCCTGCCCCATGTGGTGCAGTTGGACGCCACCAATGTGGACGCACTGCGCCAGGTCGGCGTGGAAAACTTTGACACCGGCCTCGTCTGCATCGGCACAGACTTTGAAAGCAACCTGCTGGCCACCGTCCTGTTGCAGCAATTGGGCGTCAAACGCGTCATCACCAAAGCGCGTACCCGCACCCAACGCGACATCCTGCTCAAAGTCGGCGCAAACGAGGTGATCTTGCCCGAACACGAAGCTGGCATCCGCCTGGGGCGCAAGATGGCCGCCGGTCACCTCGTCGATTACCTTGAAGTCAGCGATGAAGTGGGCGTGGTGGAACTCATCGCGCCGCCTAGCCTGTGGGGACATACCCTGTCGGAAGCCAGTCTACGCCAGCGCCACGGCCTCAACGTCATGGCCATCCGCCGCGGCGACGATCTCATCGTCAGCCCCAGCGCCAACTTCCGTGTGGAAGAACATGATCTCATTGTCGTCCTCGGGCGGATTGAGGACGCCGAGCGGTTGAGACAGTAGAAAAGAGATTCTTTCTTGAAAATCTTGATGCCTATCTACGATGTTCCTACTGCCCAGCGCACGATTCTACGCCGCCAGCCTTGGGACGATTTTGAGGTGCCGGCGCGCATGCTCGATGCCAACGAACGTCTCTTCGGCGAACGGATCGGCCCAGACGAAGCAGTGCGCCGCATTCTGGCCGATGTGCGCAGCCGGGGCAACGCCGCCCTCCGCCAGTGGACGTCAACCCTCGACGGCGCGGACGTTGGGGCGTTGCAGGTGCCACAGTCCGCCATCGACGAAGCCCTGGCCACGGTTGATGCGACTGTGCTCGCCGCGCTGCGTCTGTCCGCTGCCCGTGTTGAAGCGTTTCATCGCAAACAGCCCAGCTTGAGCTGGATCCACAACGACGGTGACGGCACACTCGGTCAACTGGTGCGCCCAATTGGACGGATTGGGATCTACGTCCCCGGCGGCACTGCACCGCTGCCCAGCACCCTCCTGATGACGGCTGTCCCGGCACGGGTGGCAGGGGTGCCCTACATTGCCGTCATCTCGCCGCCCCAACGCGAGAGTGGGCTGCCCCACCCGGTGACACTGGCGGCTGCCGCTGTGGCAGGGGTGGATGCCGTCTTCGTGGCAGGGGGCGCGCAGGCCATCGGCGCATTTGCCTTCGGCACAGAGAGCATCCCCGCCGTAGACAAGATTTGCGGCCCCGGCAATCTCTTTGTCACCCTGGCCAAACGGCAGGTCTTTGGGCTGGTGGGCATCGACGGTTTGCCCGGCCCCACCGAAACTGTGGTGGTGGCCGACGAACAGGCCGATCCAGAGTACGCCGCCGCCGATCTGCTGGCCCAGGCCGAACATGACATCCTCGCTTCGGCCATCCTGTTGACGCCGAGCCGGGCATTGGCCGAGAAAGTACAGGCTGCTGTCGCCCGTCAACTGGAAGAACTCGACCGTGAGGAAATTCTCACACTGTCGCTGGGCAACAAATGTGGTCTCGTCGTCACGCCGACTTTGGACGATGCCTTTGATCTCGCCAACGTCTACGCGCCCGAACACCTCTGCCTGCTCGTCGACGATCCGTGGACACATCTGGATCGGGTGCAAAATGCCGGCGGCGTCTTCCTGGGCGAACGCAGCTTCGAAGTCCTGGGCGACTATGTGGCCGGTCCTAGCCACGTGATGCCCACCGGTGGTACGGCACGCTTCGCCAGCCCCATCAACGTGAATGACTTCGTCAAAATCGTCAGCGTCATCGGCCTCAACGAGCAGGCCCTGCAAAAGATCGGCCCCGCCGCCGCCACCCTGGCCCATGCCGAAGGGCTCACGGCGCACGCGGCTGCTGTTGAGAAGAGATTGGGGACCGATCCCCAGTCCCTAGTCACCAATCACCAATCACCAATCACCAATCACTAACCATGCCAACACCAACTTCTCTCCTCAATCCCCATCTCGCTGGCCTGGAAGAGTATACGCCGATCCTGCCGTTTGAGGTGCTCAGTGAACGGCTTGGCATTGTTGCCGAGCAGATCGTCAAACTGGACGCCAACGAAAATCCGTATGGTCCGCTACCGGCGGTGCTGGAAGCGCTGGCCGAGTATCACTACTATCACATCTATCCCGATCCACAGCAGACGGAACTGCGCGCGGCGCTTTCGCAGTTTGTAGGTGTGCCCGCCGAGCACATTGTGCCCGGTCATGGCGCAGACGAACTGCTCGACTACATTTGTCGTCTTTTCCTTGCACCCGGCGACGCCATCATCAACTGCCCGCCCACCTTCGGTATGTACAGCTTCGACGCCAAACTTTCCGGCGCGCAGGTCGTCGAAGTCTGGCGCAACCCCGACTATAGCATGAATGTTGAAGCCATCGAAGCGCTCTTCTCCGAATCCGCCTCATCTTCTGCTTCAGCGCAGTTCAAACTGCTCTTTCTCACCTCGCCCAACAACCCGTCGGGCAATTGGTTGCCCGATGAGGAATTGCGCCGCCTGCTGGCGCTGCCGGTGATGGTGATCCTCGACGAAGCCTACGTCGAGTTCGCCGATCTGCCCAGCCGCGCGTCCTGGGTGCTGGAACACGACAATTTGATCGTATTACGCACCTTTAGCAAAGCAGCGGGGATCGCCGGTCTTCGCCTCGGTTACGGCATCCTCCCGGATTGGCTGTTGCCACACCTGTGGAAGTTCAAACAGCCCTACAACGTCAATGTGGCGGCGTCGGTAGCCGGCCTCGCCAGTCTGCGTCATGTAGACGAGATGCAGCGGATCGTGGAACGCCTGCGCGCCGAACGACAGCGCCTTATCGCCGCGCTGGCCGAGATTGCCTACCTGAAGCCCTACCCATCCCACGCCAACTTCGTCCTTTGTGACGTGGTGGGCCGCGATGCACGGCAGTTGAAGCTGGAACTGGAGCAACGCGGCATTCTCGTCCGTCACTACCAGAAGCCGGGGCTGGAAAACTCAATCCGCATCTCGGTGGGCCGTCCTGAGCAGACGGATCGCCTGCTGGCTGTGCTGAAAGCCGTGTAAGCACCGATGACAGAGCAGTACATCGATCCAACCTATCTAAACTACCAATATGCCGATAGTGAAAAGCTGCGCGTTCGTCAGGAGGCGCACCGCCTCTACAGCGAAGCCATCGGCGACTTTGTGGATTGGATGTTGGATCTCCTCGAACCGCAGACCGGCGAGGTCATTGCCGACGTTGGCTGTGGACCGGGCATCTATCACGGCAAATTGGCGGCACGCGGTGTGACCGTCCTGGCGTTGGACGCGTCTCTGGGCATGGTGACCGATGTAACGAAGGCCGCGTCGGCTGCGCAGTTGCCTGTGTCCGCGGTGCAGGCCAGCGCCGAACAACTGCCCCTGGCCGACGCCAGTTGTGATCGGCTCATGGCCAACCACATGCTCTATCACGTCCGCGAGCGGACGGCGGCGCTGCGCGAAATGTGGCGTGTTCTCAAGCCGGGGGGACGCGTCCTCTTGGCGACGAATGCAGCAGACAACAGTCGCCAACTGCGCGATCTACATGCCGAAGTGGCCCATGAACACGGCTACCAGCCACAAGAGGGATCGCTTGTGGCACGTTTCTCACTCGATAGCTACGAACTTGTCGAGGACGTTTTCCCCGGTGCTCGTGTGATGGTGCGAGCAGATGCTTTCCTCTTCCCCTCGGTTGACGCCGTGCTGCGCTACTACGCTAGTATGATGGTGGATTTGATCGACGCTCCGCCACTGGATGCCAGTCATCGTCCTCTCCTCCTGTCCGCCATGCAACGACAGCTCGAAGCGATCTTCGCGCAGGAAACGATCTTTCGCGTTTCGAAGGCAGCCGGTTGTTTCGTTGCCGAAAAACGGCATGAATGAAAGTAGATGAGTGGTCATCACTTCTTCTCCCCAACCGGAGCCAACTGACAGACGCCCCAACCTCCCCGGTGTAGAACGGGAACATGGATCTTCCCTCCCTTCTCATAATCTCTGATGACCGGTTGACACGTGCCGGGCTGGCGGCTGTGCTATCTGATGCTGCGAATCTAGATGTCGCCGGCGACGTAGACAGCCACGGCGATCCGGCGCAGTGGATCGAACTCTATGACCCCACCGTTCTGCTCTGGGATCTAGGCTGGGATGCCGAGGCACGCACCGACCCAACTTCTGCGCTCGATCGCCTTTCCCATGCCACTGAGTTGAACCTTCCTACGGTGGTGTTGCTGCCCGACGATGAGCACGCCCTGAGTGTGTGGCAGTTGGGCGTCAACGGCCTGCTGCCGCGCTCTGCCAATGTAGAGACAGTGTCCGCCGCGGTGCAGGCTGCGTCGGTCGATCTGCGCGTCCTCGATGCGCAGATGGCGCGGGCTGTGACCTCTGCGCCTTCCGGCGATGCCATTGCCCTCACCGAGCCGTTGACGCCGCGCGAAGAAGAGGTCCTCGCGCTGGTGGCCGAGGGGATGACCAATCGTGCCATCGGTCATGCGCTGAGCATCAGCGAGCACACGGCCAAGTTTCATGTACAGGCACTGTTGGGCAAACTGGGCGCGCAGAGTCGTACCGAAGCCGTGGTACGAGCGACGCGCTTGGGGTTGCTGTCGCTATAGTGCGTTGACTGGGTATGGAATCAGGCGTCTTCTGATTTTTTCTTTGGGCGGAAGCCAACGGCAGACGGAGAAGAAGGCAAGGTAACGGGGATCGTGTTAACCGGATGCTGGTGAACGGTACCGATATTGTCCTTCCAGCTTAAGCCGACACCTAGCTGTGCCGGTACATATTTGTCTTCCGCCTCCCAAACCTTGGCATTTTCTGTGACCAAATAGAGCAAATCTTTGATCGTGTAGCTGTCAACAACGTTCATTGTACTGGCATCGAGAATACCGGCATCGATGTGTTTTGCGATTTCTACCGCCAGTGGGTGATTGGTTGCTTTCAGTGTACCGAAGGGCTTATCTAGATCGTCGGAAGCCATCTTGTTGGCAAGATCATAGATCATCTGCTGTTGGGGCGGCAGAGGATTGGGAATCGGAATCCCAAAGGACTTTAATGTTTGTTTGTATACATTTTCAATATCTGTAGCTGACTGTTTCGCCACAAAGTTGGCCCTGTCCTGAATCCAGGCGAGCCGAATTTGCGCAAACTTATCCGCTGTAGATCGGAGCTGTGTAGTACCCGCTCGAGTTGTGCGCGAGTAGTCTGGGATCACCTGGTACTCGGCTTCTTGATAGTTGCCCTTTGCCACCTCCAACCAGGTCTTTTTTGCATCGTCTTCAATCAGGTTTTCATGTTTCCCATTGGCGTCATTGCCGCCCGTCTTTGGGCTTTGTTTGCCAGTCAACGGGACCATGTTGTAGTCAAGCCCAGGCCCGCCGATGTTGTGGTTCAGAAGGTGGCCCTGTACATAAATTGTGGTTTTGCCGCCAGGCGGTACATGCTGCTCCAACTGTTTCATCCACACTGGACTACCCTTCGGGCCGAACCCTTTTACCAGCCCACCAGGGCGCATTAGCACAGTCATCCCGGTGCCGGCTCCCCAACTGGTTAACCCATGCCATTTGATGAGGCTGGCGTTCTTGCCCTTTTTGGCTTGAATGCTGCCGCTGATGAGGTTAGTGAGGGTAGTTGGCGCATTTTGCATGTAGGCGTTTAGAAAGTTCATCTGATCGCTTGTGTTCGCATCTTCGTCGGGTGCTCCTTTGCCACGAAGATACGTGACCACGTTGTCTGTTGTCAGTCCGTGTTTGGATAAACTGGCCATCTCGCGCAAATCAGGTTCTTCCATGCTGCCGCTTAAGAGTTCGACGAGATCATGGATATTCTGATCGAGTATCCAGGCGTTGATGATCTCCTCTTGGTGGGGTGGCGTGATGATGGCAGGTAACCGGTTACTTTTTAAATATTGCGAAAAGCCCTCTCTCTGAATCGGCAGATCGCTTTGTCTTTTGCCCACAAAATGAACTTGGCTGACTACGTCTTCTTTACGCTGTGCCACAAACCCTTTTTTCTGATGGGCAACAGGGTTGGATTGCGGCGCAGAGATGCTACCTGACTGGTTCGCCTGTTCCCGTGCGGATCTGCCGGCTTCGTGCCTGGTTTCATAAACAAATGGGGCGTTCGATGTTTTGTGCTCCTCCGATTTGGAAAGCAGGCCAATCACCGCACGGTTGCCGATTGTGCGCTGCAAATGCTTGACCTCTGTCACCGTCAGTGAAGCGGGGTCTGGATAAACTCGTTGCAAAACCAAAGGAGTGGACAGAAGGAGCCGCGATTGCGCTTGTGGTTTTCCCGTATGCTGCTCTGTTGATAAACGACTGCCTGTTGGCTTTTTGGTAGACCCGCGCATCACAGATGCTTTCTGGTAGAGTAAAACTTAGTGTGGACGGTTTAAGACATCATTATCGAGGATACGATTTTGGAATGCAAACGTACTGGCACCTATCTGATCTGCTAGGTAATGCCTCCACGAACAGGGGATGCGGCTACATGGGATAATGGATAAAGTATAAACGTATTCCCTATCGGTCTATTTGGACCATCCAGAGTTGGACCATCCAGAGTTGGACCATCCAGAGTTGGACCATCCAGAGTTGGACCATCCAGAGTTGGACCATCCACAGAAGGAGAAATCATGTCGATGGAATTTCAGAATATTTCGACTGCGTTTGCCGATGCTGTTGCACATGCATCGAATAGCATTGTTCGTGTTTCTGCCCGCAAGCGCTACCCAGCCAGCGGCATTGTCTGGTCGGAAGACGGCGTGATTGTCACTGCCAACCATGTGGTGCAGCGCGACGAGGATATTCGCATCGGCCTGCCCAACGGCGAGGACGTCCCTGCGACGGTAGTTGGCCGGGATCCGAGCACGGATCTGGCCGTCCTGCGTGCCGAAGTCAGCGGCTTAACGCCGGCCACCTGGGTTGGGGAAGCCGAGATCCGCGTCGGCGCGTTGGTTGTGGCCGTGGGCCGGCCGCGATCAGGTGCTGAAGCGGCGTTGGGCGTTCTCAGTGCAGTGGGGGGCGCATGGCGCACGGGTGGTGGTGGGCAGGTGTCCCACTACATCAAACCCGACCTTGTGATGTACCCTGGCTTTTCGGGGGGGGCGCTCATCGGCGGCAGCGCCGTCATCGGGTTGTTGTCTTCGGCATTGGTGCGCGACAGTGGTGTTGCGCTGCCTGCGCCAACGGTGAAGCCTGTGGTGGAAACCCTCCTCGCGCATGGACACATGCAGCGCGGCTACCTGGGTGTGGGGGTGCAGGCTGTTCGGCTGTCTGCTGCACAGGCCGAAGAAGTGGACCAAAAGACAGCGCTCCTCGTTACCTCCATTGACGGCGATTCCCCGGCAGAAACGGGGGGCTTGTTGGTCGGCGATATCCTGGTCTCTTTCGACGGAGAGCCGGTGCGCCAGGCTGATGATCTCTCTGTGCTGCTGATTGGCAGCGCCGGCAAGACGGTGTTGGCGGCGCTGATCCGCGGCGGCGTTCGCCAGGACATTCACCTGTCAGTTGGTCGACGTGCGTAGCTTGTTCGTATAGCCGGATTGCGCGTTTCTAAGCGCTGGACATCGATTTTACGTGAGCCGATTGTCTCGAACACCTAGCAAAACAGAAGCCATCCCAATCTGGGATGGCTTCTGTTTTGCGTACTGATCGCGTGGATCGGGCCGATTTAGCGGCGGCGTCGAAGCCACCAGAGCGAACTGCCGAAGACAACAATGCCGCCTATCCCCATGACACCGGCGCGGGCCAACCCGTTGCGTCCATTTTGTTCTACGTAGGTTGCAGCCAGCGTCATCAGCGCCTGCCCGCCGCCCAGCGTATTGCTTTCTACCGCAGCTACGCTGTTGGGTGTGGCCGTGGGCCACGGTGTCCACGTAGACGTGGGTGTTGGGGTGTGGGTTGGCGTGGGTGTCGGCGTTTCAGTCGGCGTACTTGTGGGTGTGGGGCTGGGTGTCTCTGTTGGCGTGGCCGTCGGTTGTGACGTAGCGGTAGCAGCGGGGGCAACAGCCACACGTTGTTCTACAACCGCAGGCGTTGCCGTTGGTGCCGGTGTTTCATTCGGTATCTCTGTGGGTGCCGGCAGTGCAGGCGCATTTTCGTCTGGATAAAGCCCGATAGCATCCACAAAAATGACATTGTCCCCTGTGCTGGTGGGGTGATCCACCAGGAAGAAGACCGTGATCCTGCTGTTGATGGCGCGCGCACGAACGTCGATATTGGGTCCTGTGCCGTCTGGGTAATTGAGCAGACGCCCTGGTCCCCAGTGCATTGGCCCCCAGACGACTGTCGGCGCGTTGGGATCGGTGCCGCCGGTGGGGTCGATCCCCAACTGTCGGCCAAAGTGATCCGGCGCATTGGGCGCTGCCCAGCCGACGCTGGCGCGATAACCGGCCCCCGGCGTTACATCGACTTGTGTATAAATGCCTGCTTTGAAGGTGCCGCCATTGCTCCACATCTGTAACGCAGGCGCACCCCAAAATGTGTCTGGATGTTGGGAAAAGTAGAGATCGCCGGAGAGGATGAAGGCCGTCCAGCCGTTTGGTAGTTGACGGGGTGGATCCCCGTAGAAGGTGTCGAAGTCGCAAACGGCTTTGGGGATCACATTGCCATTGCCTTCACAGAGTTCGGATGCAGATACCGGGCGCACCCACATCCCGTTGAGCATTGCCGCAAGGAAAAGGGTGGTGACGAGGCGCGTGGCGTGCCGCGCAACGTACTGGTGGCTAAAAAGTGTCGTCGTCATGCAAAGAGTATAGCGGAGGACAAGGCATGGCCCCAAAATTCAAGGGGGTGATTATTCTTGGGGGAGGGTGATTGCGCAGCGGAAGCCGAGCCAGGGCGCGTACGTCTCTGCATCAACGGCCTGTTGTGCAGAAAGGATCAACTCTTCGGCTGAACTCAAAAAGGATCCACCTTTGACTACGTAGGCGTCGGGCGTATCCTGTTCTGGATTTGCGGGTGTCGCTGTCCATTCGGCGACGTTGCCTGCCATGTCGGCTGCGCCGCTAGGGCTATCACCAAATGGACTGTAAGTACCTGTCGGCAAAGTGTCTTGCGCAGTGGATAAGGCACTGTTCACCCGTTGTGGGTCGAAAACGTCTCCCCATGGGAAGAGGAATCGCTCGTTTAGCGTCAACGCTGACCCTGCCGCCACCTCCCATTCTTCAGTCAAGGGTAAGCGTTTCCCTACCCAAGCACAGAAGGTCGCCGCTTCTGCCCATCCTACGTTGATCATTGGGTAGTCGCCCAGTGTCGGATCGAGAAAATAGTCGGGGCGGTTGATGCTTGTGACACGGCTTGGCCAATCACAAGCAGCCGCATCGTAACAACGGCGGTAAGCTCGGTTGGTCACTTCAGTGTAGTCAATCGCAAAGGCGTTAAGGGTGACTTCGCGTTCCATCTCTCGGTCCGCTGGATCGCCAATCACGTAGGTCCCCGCGGGGATGCGCTGCATGTCTTCGACCAGGGCGTGGGTCTGCCGGACATCTTGCCAGAAAAGTACAGCGGCAATCGCCACCAGTAGAATTGCCAACAACCCAAACACATTCGCCAGCGTGCGTAAGCGTCGCTGTGAAAGCTTTGGCCGTGGACGTGCTATCTGCACTTGCGACAATCTAGGTCTCTGTGTGCTGCCGGGGGCTGTCCACGTGTCTACGTGCTTGGCGGGTGTATTTTCAAAGTAACGCAACGCTGCTTTTGCAAGCGTGGCGCGTGGCTCAAGCGCCGTGACGCTTTCCTCGCGCAGCAGTTGGATCAGGCTCGCGTACCAGCGCTGATCAGTCTCAGCAGATGTAAGGATCTGGCGGATTTGAGCCGGATTCAGTGGACGCGCCACATTTAACAGCACATCGCGCATCACAGAGGCCGTTCGTTCTGCATCATGCTGATAGCGCAGTGCTGTGCGCATTCCTCGGCCATAATAAAGCGCCGCGCGCAACAGCAGTGTCCGCTCGGCTTCGTCTAGATCGTGTCCGGCCTCGAGTGCCAATAGCCCATCACGCAATAGACCACTTACAGGCATCTGCCCACTATGCCACCAGGCTTCCATCGCTTTGGACAGCCCCTGCTTCAGCGCATGGACGCGTACCGCTGCCTGCGGCCCACGGAAAAGACGCTCGTAAACGTTATGTTCACCATTTTGGGGCTGACGATTTTCTGTCATCGGCGTAGATGATTGATGTTTTTCTTGGAAACCTCTTTGGTCGGACATAGGTCCATTCTAACATAAAGCGTTTCAAAATTATGTTGCACCAAGGTACCGTTGTTGCGAAGCTCGTACATGGCCGCTCCAAAATTGATCGTTTCTCGGCTGCATGCTATGATTGCCACCATGATGAAGAATTCAGTGTCTGCACACACGAATTTATCGAAGTTGTACTCGTATCTTTGGGGCGCAGGGCGCCCCGAACAAATTGTGTGCGCACTTGATCAACGACTGAGTTAGCAGTCGGTTCCTGTAACACTTTGAACGCGTGGCGCACTGTCACGCGTTTTTTGTTGCCAATTCTTAGTTGCCAGATTCTTAATTTCCACTTCAACCATGTGGGGAGATTTAGATGCACGCTTTTCTACCTGTTGATGAACAGATGCAGATTTTGATGCGAGGCGTTGATTTCGGTGATGAGCAGACACTTCAGAACATGGAAAAAGAGCTGCGCGCCCGGATCGAACGCAGTCGAGAAACCGGCAAACCGCTAAGGGTCTACTGTGGCTTCGATCCTACATCGTCCGACCTGCACCTGGGCCATACTGTGCCAATGCGCAAGCTTCGTCAGTTCCAGGATCTTGGTCACGAAGTCATCTTTTTGATTGGTTCCTTCACCGGCACCATCGGTGATCCAAGCGACAAAGAGTCGGCGCGCCAACAACAGACTCTGAATGACGCCATGGAAAAGGCAAGGAGCTTTACTGCCCAGGCACAACGCATCCTTGACGCCAAGAAAACGATTGTCGAATACAACCACAAATGGTTGGGTGAGTTAAGTTTTGGCGATGTCATTGAACTGGCAAGCAACTTCACTGTGCAGCAATTCCTGGTGCGCGACAACTTTAGTAAGCGTTTTGAAAAGGGCGATCCCATCTGGCTGCACGAATTCTTTTACGCGCTCATGCAGGGGTTCGATGCAGTTGCCCTGGAAACCGATGTGCAGATTGGCGGCACCGATCAACTCTTTAACTTAATGGCTGGGCGTAAGTTGATGGAAGCCCGAGGTATGCAGCCGCAGACGATCCTCACCTTCCCGATTCTGGTGGGTACAGATGGTGAACTGCGCATGAGCAAGTCTACAGGGAACATCATTGGCATCAACGAATTGCCTGGCGTGATCTTCACCAAGTTGCTCAGTCTGCCTGATCGTACTTTCCGCAACTACGCTGAGCTTGTCACCCGCTGGCCACAGGACAAAATCAACGTCATGATCGGCCAAATCGAAGCTGGAACATTAAACCCGCAAGATGCCAAACGCTCGCTGGCCTGGGAAGTTGTAAGTATCTTCCACGGTGACGAAGCCGCCAATCAGGCCGCCCTCGATGCAGGACGCATGCATGCCGGTGAGGTGCCTAGCGATGCACCTGTCTTTTCAATCCGTGCTGAGAGCAACATTCTGGATCTTATGGTCGAAGCGAATTTGGCGGGCAGCAAGAGCGAAGGACGCCGACTGATTCAGCAGGGCGGGGTGCGCCTTAACGGCATTGTAGTCGAAGATAGTGCAACACTAGTCAATGCTGAAAATGGGGAGCAAATTGTGCAGGTGGGAAAACGAAGGTTCTTGCGGGTGGTTTCGGCCTAGGGGATCTTTACAGGGTTTGCAGGAAAAACCAATAAAAGAAGAGGAGTTGGCTATCACGCTTCCCCCGATAGTGGCTTCCAACCACAACGTGATAATCAACTCCTCTGGCAGAAGTATAACATAGAAATTTCAGCTTGTAAACCCCCAATTTCGAACGAATATTGGACAAATTTTAGCCAATTTGAGAAATTTTCTGACGTGAACTTACAGCAACTTTGCGAGCCATTTTCGCTATTCACTACTCATTCAGGCGAGTACACAAAGCACGGGGCAGTGCGCTAACCAATTAAGCGGCAAAGTAGGCTAACTTTATAGGTTGACATAAACTGGACAAGCCCACGCTCGGCAAACAAACAAAAGACCCGACCGCTATAGCGGTCGGGTCTTCATTCTCTCTGCGGGAGCGACGGGATTTGAACCCGCGACCTTTGGCTTGACAGGCCAATATGCTAACCGCTACACCACGCCCCCTGGTCTCAGTTGTGGAATCCTTTTCCGAGTGTTTGACCCGGTAGGCGGGAGCGACGGGATTTGAACCCGCGACCTTTGGCTTGACAGGCCAATATGCTAACCGCTACACCACGCCCCCACAGTTGAGACGATGTTCTTTTGACTAACGTAGAATATCATTTGCCCCTAGAATTGTCAAATTGATCGGAGCAAAAATTCTGTTGATTTCTTACTTCTATGCGTAAATGTCTAGCCCTGTATCCACCATAGACGATGCAAATGCCGCCGCAGCCGGCGTCGTTGGTGTGGATTGTGTTCGGCTGTCTGCCGTTGCACTTTGGGCCATCTTGTCCATCTGCGCCGCCTGGCTAACCTCACCGTTTCTAGTTACACGGTTGCCTTGGGTTCCCTGCTGGTCTGTACCGGCACTGAGCTGACTTAGCTTGTCACTTTTCCTGTGCACATCGTCACCGTGCCCGTTGACGGCACTCCCTGGCTCGTTGATTGCCTCACTTTTTTCTTGGGCAATGTTTCTAAGCGCTTCCTGTGCCATACGGCCGGCCATCATGGCTACTTGCCGATCCGTAGACGATGGGTTTGCCGGCGCCAAAGCTGCTTGTTGTAACTGTTGCGCCTTGCGCAGCGTGGCGTCTGGATCATTAGGCACTGGCGATAGGTCGATCTGCACTGAACCGCCGATTGCGTAGCGCTGCCCATCCGGCCCCACCTGATACGTATAGCTAGGACCGCCCAACGCATGTTGACCGGCAACTGCAAGGTGTGCCTGCTCATGCCGTCGTACTTCGGCGTCACGCGCCCTCAATTTATCTACAATACGCCTATCTTCTTCACTGAGTTCACCCTTGAGGTTGACCTCTACCACGCCGTTGCCGTTGAGCAATGGACCAGATAGTGTTACCGTTTCTTCTAGCTGAACAACGCCTGGTGTCTTCAGCGTTTGGACAGGTGCATCTGTACTGTCCAACTTGGTCCGCCTAACCGTCGATGGTTCACTGTGTAACTGAACCATGTAAGCGCCCCATGCCTGTAAGCTCTTTCGCGTGCTGTCTTGGCTGATGGCAAGTACTGCAGTCACTGGTTTCCTCCTGCTGGGAAAGAACTTTCGATTCTAAATCGAACTGGCGAAGGAACTGTTTCGCCTTCTCAGTATTTATATCGGCAGTAAGTGCAGGTTTATTCAGTGGAATTGCATAACAGATTTGAAGATCTATGACGAAATAGCGCTGACTTAAGATTTTGCAAGTTCCTTGCTTTAAAGTGCGCTGCAGGAGTTGGTCCCTGTTACTGGCCGTCACGACGTAAGGGAAGACGTCTCTTCAGGCGCTGCCAGAGTGGTTCCTCTATGGTTGGAGTGGTAGAGATGGCGTTCGTATCCGCTTGGGAGCGAACGGGGAGGCGTTTACGTAGATTTGATGTCAATCGGTGGGCCACAGCTTGCCCGCGTACCAGGGCATCGTCGAAGAATTGACGTAATACTTCAGGTGTGATCTGCTGTCCTTCCACCGCCCATAAGACGATGGCCTGCCCAGCTGCCCAGGTGCCTGCATAGGAGATGGCTACTTTGGGCGCAATGCCCCAAACAGGTACCAGCCCTACCAATTGCCGAGCCAATTGGCGGAAGAGGAATCCACTCCCCAGCACCCCTAGGATCTCGCCTAGTAGCTGTTGCGGTGCACCCTGCTTGCCGGCCATAACAGCGATTTTGTACGCCATTACCAGTTGATTCTTCGTCAATACGATCAGATCTCCAACACTTAATGGAATACCCAGCGCAGGGATCACCTCTGCAAGCCCAGTGCTGAAGGCGTAAGTAGCGTTGGCTTGCGACGTTTCCTGAATCAACTGTTGGAAGGCTGCCGGCCGCAGCGGTGGCAGCCGATAGGCCAGGGCGAGACGCTGTTCAGGTGAAGCGAACCCAATGAGCGCGTCTGCGATGCTTTTGTGCACAGTTGTTGCATTGATCACCGGCGCAAGGATCCGCTCTTCTTCGCCGCGACGTGCTAATGCGGCGCCTGGCACACCGGCTGCATCGCCGCCGATGACAATAATTACAGGGACATGGGCCGCTCTCAGACCCCGGTACTGCGTCAGCATTGCTTCCGTTAGGTCAACCGTTTCTGAGAGCAGGATGGCAAGGTCTATTTTGGCATCGGATTGTGCTTGGCGAAGCATCGCCGACCTGGTCGCCGTCACCCAGGGATGGATGAAGGCGGCTTCTGTATCGCTGATATGGGCGGCGAAGGTCGACGCGTCGCTTTCCACTTCGGCGATCACGGCCAGGTGAAATGGACGGGCTACTGCGGTGCGGATCTCGTCTATGTTCACCTGGCTGACAATCCGCCAGAGTGTGCCAAGTTTGAGGCTGTTGAAGAAGCTCATGATTTATCCGTAAGTATGAACTTTGGCAACGTCGCCCTGGGGCGCGTCGGCCAGTACACGTTCGAATGCCGCCAATGTGCGTTGGATGTCCTCCGTCGTGACATGATAATGGGTCACGGCGCGCAGTCGTTTTCCGCCAATGGGGTTAAGCAGTACACCCTGCTCGCGTAGTGACGCCGAGAGTTGAGCCGGTGTCAGTACAGGGTGATCTAGTTCAAAGATGACGATGTCGGTTTCAACTGTCGCCGGAACGATGCTGATGCCGTCCAGGCGCGCCAGACCTACGGCGAGTTGTTTGGCGTTGGCATGATCGTCGGCCAGGCGTTCCACCATTTCGGTGATGCCAACGATGCCCGCCGCTGCAATGACACCTGCCTGGCGCATACTGCCGCCTACCACTTTGCGCATGCGTCTCGCTTTGCGGATAAACTCTTTGTTGCCGGCCACCACCGAGCCAACCGGCGCTGCAAGCCCTTTGCTGAGGCAGACACTCACGCTGTCTGCGTTTTTTAGCAACCGGGCCGGTGAGACGTTAAGCGCAACGGCGGCGTTCCACAGGCGAGCACCATCAACGTGTAGTGCAAGGCCATGTTGGTGGGCCAGGTCACCCGCCGCATCCATATAGGCAAGGGGCAAGGCACGTCCACCGCAACGGTTGTGGGTGTTTTCCACCGCAATCAGCCGCGTAATGGGGAAATGTTCGTTTTCGCCGCGAATGGCAGCTTCCACTTGTTCCAAGTCGAGGGTGCCGTCGGCCTGGTTCACTACAGGGCGGGGATGTACGCCGCCCAGGGCAGCGGAGCCACCTTGCTCGTACATGAAAATGTGCGCCTGGTCGCCTAGGATCATCTCATCGCCGCGACCACAATGGCTTAGCACTGAGATCAGGTTGCCCATCGTGCCGCTTGAGACGAAGACCGCTGCTTCCATGCCCAACATCTCTGCCGTCATTGCTTCGAGACGGTTGACGGTGGGATCTTCCCCGTAGACGTCGTCGCCTACTTCGGCATTGACCATTGCCTGCAACATCGCTGCAGTCGGTTTGGTGACGGTGTCGGACCGCAGATCGATGACGTTGGAACTCACGTGTGTTTCTCCTCTATTGATGGCGCGTTGGTATTCAGGTGACTAGGTGATGGACTAGGTGATGAATGGGCTGTCTCACAAGCGTAGCGCCGAAAGCAGGAAATGGATAAATCCGCCTGTGTCGTCGCGCCGGAACAGATAGCCGCCCTCGAATATTTGCTGGATGCCATCGACGCGGATTGCCTCGGCGGTAGCCCAGCCCAATGTATTGCGCATTGCTTCGTTTTCGGCCCAAAGTTTGCCGATTCCTCTTTCCGGAACAAGTAGCCCAATTTCGTCCGGTTCTAACGCTGGATCGTCAATGTCTTCAGGGTCGCCTGGTGACCATGTGTTCGGGAACCATTCCCATGTGTCGTTGGTGTCGTAGCGTACGTAAATGCGCTGCTGTCCATCCAATTGCCAAAGGGCTGAGCCACGTTGGAAGGGCTGAAGCTCAAACATGGTTGGAACGGCTGGGCTTGTAGCACAACCCAGGCGCGAGGCAAGTAGTGGACTTTCGTTAAGGTATTGGACCAGCGCCGGATCCGGCTGGATAGGACAGGGCGGCGGCTCAACGCTTGTTTCGGGTGTTGCCGTGTGTGTTGGGACAACCGACGGCAACGGGATAACAGTAGGAACCTCTGTAGGTGCTTCGGTTGGTTCGGGCGTTGCTGTTGGCGGCGCCGGCGTTGGTGAGGCGCTGGCTGTGGCTGTTGGTGTCGCCGTCATCGTAGGCGTTATTGTGGCCGTCGCTGTCTCGGTTGGCGTCGGCGTCGGCGTCGGCGGCACAGGTAATGGTGTGGGCGGCACGATCACAACTGTGGCTGTCTCTTCCGGCGTTTCAGTAGGCGTAGCTGTCACTTCCACTGTGACTGTTGCCGACGGTGTTAGCGTGGGCGTGTCCGTTGGCTCTAGAACACCGATGACGCCGCTGTCGGTGGGTTCGGGCGTGGGATCGCCGCCATCCGCAGGTAAGTTGACAGGTGGTTCGGGCGGATCGCCGAAAAGTCGGGGCAGGATGGTTGCCGCCGATGAGACGACGAAAAAGAGCAGAACAACGGAAAGCAAGCCTGCTGCGGCCAACAAGAGCCGATTCCGTAGTTTTGTTTGAGGACGAGATTGTTGCTGGGGTTGCTGCTGTGGTTGTGGCGACGTCTGCGCAGGCGCTGGTGAAGCGGCGACAGGCCGACTGGTGGTCGTTCCGCGTACCGGTGCAGGCACGAGGACCGTCTCTGTGCGTGGCGTGAGCCGAGATTGTTCGGCGGGCAGCGAAGCCAGTGTCATTGTGCTAGTGACTTCACCTGTCTCGTCGCCTTCTACCTCGACAATAGGGGCGCGGCCGGCTGCAAGCGCCAGCGCGTTGGCCAGATCCCCGGCGCCGACATAACGCTGGTTTGGGTCTTTGGCCAGGGTGCGACGCAGGATCTCCACCACCAATGGCGGCAGCGTGGAAAGCACG
This sequence comes from bacterium, assembly GCA_016124945.1. GTDB lineage: Bacteria > Chloroflexota > Anaerolineae > Caldilineales > Caldilineaceae > RI-153. Next base: position 136,456 of record WGMT01000062.1, read on the forward strand.
TCGTCAGGCACCGTAATCGGATCGTAGACGTGCGCATGGAGGATCTGGGTCATTGTGCCGGTGAAAGGCGCTCGGCCCACCAAGCAGCGGTAAAGGACAGCCCCAAGTGAGTAAATGTCGGATCGTCCGTCGATCTGGCGGCTGCCTTCACACTGCTCCGGTGACATGTAGGCGGGGGTGCCGATGGTACGACCTACATGGGTCAGTTCAGGTGTGTCTAGCGCGCGGGCGATGCCGAAATCTGAGAGCAATGGCACCACCGGGTACTCGGCTGACTCGATCTGCACGCTGTTGGCCGCACCAGGACGGGATGGACGCAGCAAAATGTTGCTCGGTTTCACATCACGGTGGACGAGCCCTCGATTGTGGGCATAGGCCAGGGCGCGGGCAATCGGTTCAAGCAGGTTGCAACTCTCTTCGGCGTGTAACTGACCGCGCCGATCCAGCCAATGGCCTAGACTTTCGCCTTCGATCAACTCCATGGCAATGTAGGCAACTCCATCCACGGCCGAATCGCCCACCTGAAGCGTTTCAACAATATGTGGATGGCGCAGTGTGCCTGCAGTCTGTGCTTCTTGCCGAAACCGAGAACGTGTCACTTCATCGGCGCTGGGCGCAAGGACTTTGAGCGCAACCGAACGTCCCCTCACCTGATCATATGCCTGGTAGACCGTGGCTGCGCCGCCACTGCCCAATCGCCTACCCACCAAATAGCGCCCGACACGCCGACCGGTAAGATCGCTGCTGTTTGGTACGCTGCGGCTGCCGCTCTCTTGTTCGGGCGACGTCGATTCATTTCGTTCAGGTTTATTTGAATCGGGCGGTGTCGGCTGCAAAGGTGGCCCCATCGGTGACGTTGGCTCCATACAAGGTGAGACGTTACAGGGTGAGACGTTACAGGGTGAGACGTTACAGGGTGAGACGTTACAGGGTGAGACGTTACAGGGTGAGACGTTACAGGGTGAGACGTTACAGGGTGAGACGTTACAGGGTGAGACGTTACAGG
>WGMT01000097.1 GCA_016124945.1 bacterium
CAGCCGCGCCCTTGGCGTATATGTCACCGAACTCTGCGTCGAGATCACCACCCAGGCCTTCCGCTATGGTGGCGGAGGCGCGCTCTTCCAGCCGAACATCCTGGAACAGTTGCTACGCGACAGCCACGCAGCCGCCCAGCATATCTTCGCGTCGGACACTGCCTACGAGGAGTACGGCAAAGCAATTTTGGGACAGGAGTAGCACGTGTTAGTAGAAAGACAATTCCGATTTGGTATCGCCTGCAACGCGACGACACGGGCCGAGTTCGTCGACCAGGCGCGCAAGGCCGAAGATCTGGGCTATGCCACCTTGCTCTTCGAAGACCATCTTGCGAAGCACCTTTCCCGGATCCCGACGATGGTGGCGGCGGCGGAGGTGACGAAGTCGCTGAAAGTGAGCAGCTACGTCTTCGGCAACGATTTTCGGCATCCTGTGCAGTTGGCGCGGGATACCGCTACGGTTGATCTGCTCACTGATGGCAGGCTGGAAGTTGGCATCGGCACAGGTTGGACACGCGCTGATTATGAGCAATCGGGGCTTACGCTCGATTCTCCCAACCTACGCGTAAGTCGTCTAGAGGAAGCAATTCACGTACTTAAAAGTGCATGGCGGGATGAGCAAGGCAGTTTTCAGGGTAGACATTACCAACTGGTCGAACACATCGGACTGCCCGTAACCGTCCAGCGTCCGCATCCGAAGCTGCTGATCGGCGGCGGTGGTCAGCGCATGTTGACACTGGCCGCACAGGAAGCCGACATCGTCAGTGTCAATGCTCGCACCACGGCACAGGGCGGATTGGATTTCCTGAGCCTGACAGCAGAATCCATGGGCAAGAAGATCGAGTGGATCCGAGCGGCTGCGGGTGAAAGACTGGCGGAAATTGAACTGAATTTGAAAGTGAAGTCCAGCCGACGGAAAGGAACTGATGTCACGGCGCGACGGCGGGCGGCTGGTACATGCGCAAGCTCGAACCATTCCTGCGTGACGCGGGCCACGCCGTCTTCCTGCCCACGTTGACGGGGCTGGGCGAGCGCACCCACCTCACCAGCCTGGCCAAAAGCCAGTCGCCAACAGCTAACTCTCTTCTTTGCTTGCTGACCGCCGAAAGCTGATGCCTGATAGCTCAAGTGAGGAACCATTATCGCGAACGAATTCACATCCCACGTCCAACTCATCACCTTTTACCTCCTGAATGGCCTTCTCTCGCTCTCCTACGTGATATGGGAGCAACTCCCCCCATCGCCACAGGCATCGCCTTCGTGATGTTGGGCTGGCGCGCACCGTGTCCGCAATGGGGGTGGATCGCCGGGTCGGGGGGATTGGCCGTCCTCGCGGCCGCCTTTGCCCCGCCGCCGGTGCCGGTGCTGCTGACCGTGATGGCAGGGATCGGACTGCTGGCCATTCACCTCGACCGCTTTCACCATGACACCTCGCGCTGGCGTGTCATGGGTGCGCTGGCCTTGTATGCCGGAGCGGCGCTGGCCTACCTGGCGTACAACTACTATTTGACGGGTGTCGATGCGGCAGTGTGGGCTGAGGCGATTGGCGGGCAGGGGGAAGCACAGGCTACACTGGCCCAGGGACGGGCTTTTCTAACGACCTTGGCTACCTGGGGACTCTGGCTGATTCTGCCGTTGGGCTATTTGTCACTGTTGGCGCAGGGGCTGTTGGCCCATCCGCCGGTGGGCGGCAAGCCAAGCGATACGATTGCGCAGGTGCGGACGCGGGGACGGTAGCAATCGACTCAGAGTTACCCGAAGTAGATACACAAAATGTCTCGCTGCCCTCATTCATCAGCCGGATGACGGGTAAGCAGGATTGAGGCACTGTCGAATGGACACCTCAAACCTGCTCTCTGCTTGAAGGAGGAGAATATGTTCGAGCTACCGGAATTTGTCATCCTGGCCAAACAGATGAACGATACGCTGCAAGGAAAGGTCATTCAGAACGGTTGCCTGGGCAACAGCCCACACAAATTTGTCTGGTGCAACCCTACACACGAAGAGTTTGCACAGTTGATACGAGTTCCTGCGCGTCGTGGACGGTGCCGGGCAGGTCTCCACCCACGCCGACGAGCAGGGCGTGTCCTTGGGCGAAGTGGCTCATGCTTCGATCCTTCAGGTGGTGTCGTGGCGGGAGGCGGTGGACGGGTTAATGTGCGCCAGGACAGGGCGGTTGTCCTTGGGATAGAATAGCACAAAAAGTTTTGATCGTAGATCCAAAACTATTGACACAAGCCTGCCTTCTAGAGATAATCATTGCCACGTATCCTGACTTTGAATTGATCGAGATTGGCGAAACAACATTCTACTGTCAGATCTCTAACCTACCACAGCACAAATTGAGAAAGCCATAATGTCAGTGATCGAAGTTCAACCCACCCCAAATCGTACTGTTCAACAGCTATTTGACCTTACCGGTCGCGTCGCAATTGTAACAGGTGGTGCTGGTCTGCTAGGAAAGCAGTTTAGCCAGGCCCTTGTCGAAGCAGGCGCCAGCGTGGTCATCGCATCAAGGACGTTGGAAACTTGTAGCGTATGGGCTGAGGAGTTAACTGTGTATGCCCGTGCCCTTGACATATGGCAAGACAGATCTTCAACCACTGTAGCACTTCCTCTCTCTCTCGACGTTACCCAACCTGAGTCGGCACGTACCCTCGTACAGTCAACCTTGGACCACTTTGGTCGTCTTGACATATTGGTCAACAACGCCTACTCCCGCGGCGTACCTGCTCCGCCAGAGGAGTTAACCCCGGAGTCATGGCAGACCTGGATCGATGCTGGATTAAGTGGACTGTTTTATTGTGCACAGGCGGCTGCCATACCGATGTTGGCACAGGGTAGTGGATCGATCATCAATATTGCCTCTATGTATGGCGTTGTCGGTGTGGATGTGCGAATCTACCCATCAGGGATGCCGGTGAATGCATCGGCAGCATATGGGGCTGTTAAAGGAGGGGTAATCAATCTAACCCGCTCACTTGCTGTGGTTTGGGCCGCCCAGGGAGTACGCGTCAACTGTATTTCACCTGGAGGATTTCCAGGGACACACATCAATGGTGAGTTTGCTGAAAACTTTATCGAGAGCGTTCCACTACAACGAATGGGAAATCGTAACGACCTCAAAGGTGCTGTCGTCTTTCTGGCTTCTGATGCCGGTGCTTATGTGATTGGTCATAACCTGCTTGTAGATGGAGGTTGGACTGCCTGGTAGGGTCTTTGTGGATATTTTTCACTGTTTTGACAGAAAATTACGTTATGCTAGAATATCGCCTATTGGTAAAGCAGTAACAAGCGTAAGACTCAATGATAGATATTTCTTCTAGTTGCACTTCGCATTCAAATAGTCGTTGACATTTGGTCGTCTCGTCTGTTACTTGGTCTTCCCCCCCCCTTTTTGATACCGGTAAATCGGACTACGTAGTCCTGAACTCACAACTCAATCGCATATCCAGATTTCGGCAAACAGTCATTTATCCTTTGCTGATAGGGTATCAGTGCGCTTTGTGAACAGTTCTAGTCATTCTCGAGCGGTTTATGGCTTTGGGTGTCTTTGGGACTTCCGGTTCTAGAGCTTATCGTCTTCTACCGAGGATATCGGCACCCTTCTCTTTTATACAAATCACGTTCTCACACCTTCAACTCACGTACAATCCACACTTCAAAGGAGAGAAAGATGTCGCAATCCTCAAGTCACGCTCTATCGGCACCGGCACGTTACAAAATGTCGCGTCGACAGTTTTTGCTCGCGACTGTGGGAATGGGGGCAGTCGCCGGCCTCAGCACCCTTGGCGGTTGTGTTGCGCCTGCGTCACCTCAGCCTGGTGGCAGCGGTGGCACCGCACCTGCAGCAGCGCCGAGTAAGGTCCTATTTTGGAAACCGCCTCACAGTGAACAAGAGACCGAACTCTGGCAACCTTTATTGGCCGAGTTCATGGAGGAGCATCCAGACGTGGAGGTAGAACACCAGGTCATTCCCTGGACAAGTGTTGATGAACAGTTCACTGTTGCATTTGCCGCTGGTCAACCACCAGACGTCTTTTACCTCCCCGATGAATGGTATCCAAAATACGTGAACCAAGGGCAGGTTGCCGATATTACAGACTACATCAGTGATTGGGAAGATCAATACACAACAGCCGGGTGGGCAGGCGTCACCTACAAGGGCGGTACCTGGGGTGCCCCCTTCCTCGGCGTGGCGCAAGGCTGGATTCTCAACATGAATCTGTTCAACGATAGAGGTGTTAGCATCCCTTCTAACTGGGAAGAGTTCCGCTCTGCCGCGGCGGCCCTGACAGATGTCAGCACAGGCATCTACGGAGCCGCCCCGTTTGTAAGCGGATGGGGTAGCTGGATCATCTACGTGCCTTTGTTAGCAACTTCTGGCGCACGCGTCCTCACAGATGATCTACGGGGTGTCGCCTTCAACAACGAAGGGGGAATCGCCGCCTTCCGTACGCTCTACGAGGAGATCGGCTGGACTGACAAGTCAACCACACCCTTGGGCTTCTCTGATGATCAGAATAACCAACTTTCGCTGCAGGGAAATGTGGGGATGCAGTGGCAGGAGACTCACCGTATCAAGGCGGTTTGGCGTCAGCAGGCCCCTGATTTAGAACTGGCCACTGTGCCGATGTTCCAACTGACGGATGCCGGCATGCCTGCCACGTGGGCCAATATCGGTTTCATGTTCATTGCAGCCGAAGCCAAGGACAAACCTGGTGCATATTCGCTTCTAGAATATCTCTCTACCGATAAGATTCAAGTTGAATATGTCCAGAAAGGTGTAGACTTACTACCGCTGAAGAAGGGTATCGAACCGCTGCCCGACGGCGATCCTATTGTCAACGAGATTGTCTCCTGGTTGGGGAACGGATGGGGTGTTGGCTCTCAGATTAGCGTTCGCTGGCGTGAGGCCATTGAAGTGCTGAAACAGGAGGCAGAAGCAGTCATCAGTGGTCTGAAGAGTGCTGAACAAGCCCTTGAAGACGCTGAGGCAAACATTCTCCCCTTCTTAGACGGTGAGTAATCTGACAGGGTTGTATTTCAGCGAGATCATCTTGCTGAATCAAGGCATCCTGCTGTTTGAGGCTCGATTTACGCGAGTGGATGTGGTTGGCAAGATGTAAGTGCCAACGAGATTTCATCGGACCATCTACTGCTTCTTTGCAGTAGATGGTCGATTGCTCGAAAGTTGTTGGCAATATACGTTGAATGGGATAACGAATCGATGCGGTCCCCGTTATATACAACGAATTGGAAAGAGAACCCCCATGCGAACCACTTCTCCGCTCCCAACCTTGTCGCAATCAACTGTGCGCCATACGGAACGTCAGCGCAAGTGGCGCAAGGTGCGCGAGTCCGCCCACTGGTACATGTTGCTTGCACCGAGCCTGCTGATTATTTTCGGTTTCTCGACAATTCCGCTGATATGGAGCATTTACTATTCCTTTACGAAGGGTAGCATGCTCGGGTCTAAGACCTTTATTGGAATACAAAATTATGTAACAGCCCTGAACCACCCTCTCTTTCTTAAGACCATTGGTAATACTGCTCTATATGCCGTGATGACGGTGCCTATCGTGATCGTTCTTGCCACCATCCTGGCAATCTTCCTGGTCCAAGTCCCAAAAGGGCAGGCTTTCTTTCGCAACACCTTCTACTTTCCTTTGGTTGCACCGGTCGTGATCGCGGCCAATATCTGGGCTTACATCGTGAACCGTGATTTTGGCCCTTTAAACTTGATTTTAGGCTGGTTAGGGATTCCTAGTGTTGATTGGCTAGGAGACCCCTTCTGGGCCATCCCTGCCATCGTAATGATGGAGATATGGCGCGGCTTTGGCTTCTATGTGATTATTCTGTTCGCAGCGCTCCAGTCGATTTCGAAAGACATCTATGAGGCCGCTCGTATTGATGGAGCGTCGTTCCTACGCGTCATTTGGAGTGTCACCATTCCCCTACTGCGCCCAGCCTTTGGCTTCTGTTTTATTATGGCGACCATCTTCAATTTCCAACTTTTTGATGCCGTCTACGTGCTTACCCAGGGCGGGCCTGCTTGGTCTACTGCGACGGTATCCTGGTATGTCTATCAACAGGCGTTTCAAGCCGACAATGTTGGCTTTGCCAGCACCATGGGCGTGGTGTTATTGGCTATCACCTTGATCCTGTCGATGATTCAGCTACGCTTCTTCCGTAGTGACATTGAATACTAGCCCCCTCTGATCCATAGTTGATTGTTTTCGAGAAAGATTTCTGCGACCAAGATCCGACACAGGAGTAAGCCATGTCCACAATGTACGGAGGTGTGAGATCAAAACGGCAGACGGTGATTGGCTTGATCATCGCATATGTTGTCATGGGTGGTATGTCCATCATGACTGTTGTACCCTTCCTCTTCATGTTTTCGACTTCCTTCACGGAGTCCTACTCGATGATGACCTATCCTCCTACCCTCATACCCTCGAATCCGACCCTGGAAAACTACTATGAAGTCCTTTTTGTATTTCAGAATGGACTTTTTCCGCGGTGGTTCCTAAACACGGTTTTCACGACGGCAGCGATAACCATTGGTAGTCTATTACTGAACACCCTGTCAGGGTACATCTTTGCCAAAAAAGACTTTTTCGGGAAGCAAGTGCTTTTCACCCTATTGTTGTCGACGATGATGGTTCCTGTAGCCGTCGTGCTGATCCCTTCTTTTCAGATTATTCGTATGCTGAACCTGTTTAATACGTACTGGGCACTGATCATACCCGCCCTTGCCACTCCCTTTGGTATCTTCATGATGCGTCAGTTCATTACCACGTTGCCCAGCGACCTTATTGAAGTAGCTAAGATTGACGGGGCGGGAGAACTGCGTATTTTCTGGTCGATCATCGTGCCTCTCTCTACACCGGGCATGGCAGCGTTGGGCATCTTCACGATGATGAATGCCTGGAATGCATTTCTGTGGCCTCTTGTGGTTTTGCGTTCTAATGAGATGCGCACGCTGGTGGTAGGCCTAGCCGGTGTGCAAGGAGAGTTCAGCGTCAACTATGGTATGGTCATGGCCGGTTCTGTTCTCACGGTCTTGCCGCTACTTATGCTTTATCTCTTCTTCCAGCCCTACTTTGTTGAGGGCCTGCGTCTCGGATACGGAAAGTAGCACAAAGGCTGAAAGCAAGACTATCAACCAGGAAGGTGGCACCGTGCATATTGTAGATATCAGTGGTCCAATTAGTGACGGAATGTGGTCCTATGGAGATCCGTATCCGACGCCACGTATTGAACAGATCCCTCCACCAGACTGGCTAAGCTATCCAGTCTACTCCCAGACTGTGCGCATGGCCGTCCAGAGTGGCACCTATCTGGAAACCGCAGCCCACGTGGATCCCAGTCGAATGACCATTGACGAGCTACCCCTGGCGCGCTGTTACCTGGTTGATGGTCTCTGCCTCTGGATTCCACGCAGCGCAGATCAGGCCATCGAGGCTGACGATCTAATCGATGCCTGTAAAGCTGCGGGGGTAACGCCCAGACCGCGTGATGTGTTGTTGGTCGGCACCGGTTGGGACCGCCAATGGAACGCACCCAATTATGTGACCAATCCGCCCTATTTTACATCTGGGGCTATTGACTGGGTTTTGGCACAGGACATCAGCCTCTTGGGTGCAGATACGCCACGTTTTGACAGCCCTCGCAATCCTCAGAATTTCTTCCCGAAATTCTTCGCTCACGACATTCTTTTGTTGGCCCCACTGGTTCATCTCGACCAGGTTCGTCAGGCACGCGGCAAACTAGTCGCCCTGCCGATTAAAATCGACAAGGCATGCGCATCGCCTGTGCGAGCACTTTGGATTGAGGATTGACCGATGCGCGTACTCGTTAGTGGCGCGACCGGCTTCATTGGGAGTCATCTATTGAGACCTTTGTTAGACCAAGGTCATTCTGTGTTTGGGCTTGTTCGCCGACACCCTCCTCAGCCGGTTGCGGGGGTGGAGTACTGCATCCAAGATTTGACCGCACCACTGGATTACGACGTCCTTCCCAAAAAGATAGACGTAATCATTCATCAAGCCACTCTGATAGATACCGGTCCTGCCGATACCGTTTCTGTGGATGCTACGCCTTTCATGACCAACATCGTGGGTACCTGGCGAATACTCCATTACGCCCACCATGCAGGGGTTCGTACATTTGTCTATGCCTCCACTGGTGGGGTCTATGGTTGCAGTGATAGACCGCTGGTTGAGGAATCCCCGCTGAATCCAATGGACTACTACGGCATGACAAAAGCTCAGGCCGAACTAGCAGTTACCTCGTCGCTCTATACCATTCCCATGCGTAGTTTCAACACGATTATTCTGCGTTACTTTTTTCCGATTGCGATTGGCACGCCCAATCCCGTGCCCACATATGTCGCGGCAGCAGTGCGGGGTGAGACAATTGCCCTCCCCCGCGCTGATGGTCCGCTATTTAACCCGATCAGCATTCAAGACACGGTAGAAGCGACAATCGCGGCAATGGATTTACGGCAGGATACGATACTCAATATCGCAGGGACTGAGATTACAACTTTTGGCGAGATCGCATCCTTCTCCGCTGCCCTCAGCGGTCGCTGCTTGCAGACACGAGTCATTCCAGAGGAAGATGTCATTCCCTTTTATCGTAGCGACTTAGTGGCGGACATAGGAGCAATGCAACGAGTCCTGGGTTTTAGACCCAAGGTCTCACTCGCTACTACGGTAGCCGAACTGACCGACCACTATATTGCAGCCTTGCATAGCGAATTAAGATCCGACTCGCGTTCTCCAGTGGGTGACACACAGGCGTAACCGAAACAAGGATTTATACTACCGCCTATGCCTCTGCCGCTCAGCTTTCGATTACCTCTCAACCAACCCGCAAGGGATAAAAAGCTTTCCCTCAATACAGATCAGGTAGCAGCAGGCACACTACCGATCAACTCCCACTGAAGAGGGGTTCCTCTGGCAATGTCGGTGGCAGCATGTCGGCCAAGGACCTGATCCAGGTGGCGTGTGTGTAATCCGTAGCCTGGACGGATTGAGCGCACGTTGCGTTCCGTCAGGATCTCACCCACTTTCACATCCTCTACAACAAACAGAGACCGTCGGAAAACACGGCTAGCTTGTTCGCGAGGTGTCACCGAATAGTTGACACTACCCAGTGCAGCCTCTGCTGTGCGCACAGCATTGACCATCGCCTTAAACTCGTCGGGTTCCAGCGAAAAAGCGCTATCCGGGCCCGGTTCGCTACGGCTGAGGGTAAAGTGCTTTTCGATCACGCACGCCCCCATGGCGACCGCAGCCGTAGGCACTGCTATGCCCAGGGTATGATCGGAAAGGCCAACAGGCACACCGAAAGCTTGTGATAGATGTGGAATGGTGCGTAGGTTGATCTCCTCCGGCGGAGAGGGATAGGCACTTGTACATTTAAGAAGTACGAGCTGGTGGTTGCCTGCATTGCGTATCACCTGTACCGATTCTTCGATTTCTGCAAGGGTTGCCATGCCGGTAGACATGATAATGGGCTTGCCTGTTGCGGCAATACGACGTAAGAGGGGAAGGTCAACCAATTCAAAAGAGGCAATTTTATAAACGGGAACGTTCATGGACTCTAGAAGATCTATGGACAGAACGTCAAATGGCGTTGAAAAAAAGTGGATGCCGAGATCCTTTGCAACCTGCTGTAGCTTAGGGTGCCACTCCCAAGGCGTGTAGGCTTCACCGTAGAGTTCATAGAGGTTACGTCCTTCCCAAATGGTGCCACCACCAATCTGGAAGTACGGCGAGGAAACATCAATGGTCAGTGTGTCAGGTGTATAGGTCTGCAACTTGATCGCATCGGCACCTGCTGCCGCTGCTGCTTCCACAATGCGGACTGATTGATCAAAATCTTGATTATGGTTAGCCGACATTTCGGCAATGATGTAAGTGGGGTAGCCGAGACCGACGAGCCGCTCTTGAATCTGGATAGGTTGACTCTGCATCATCTGGCGAGTTACTCCTGTTTGTGAAGAGGTTTTTGGGTGGCGTGTTTCAGTCGAGGCAAATTTATCAAAGATTCTGCCATCAAAGCGTAATCGGATCAACTTGCGAGTGCAGCGCCCCTGTGTTGTCCGGTTATTGACTCATAGTTGCGCTAGACGGGCGCAGTCTGACCCTCTAACGCTGCACACAGTCTCTTGGTTGTAGAAAATTTGTTCTTGACGGCGGACAAGACTCCATCATATAATTCTTCGTGAACGGGACATTGCTCTGGGGGCGATGTGTCGTTTTTTTTTGTTGAGTAGCCGTTAGCCGTTGGCAGCTAGCAGTTAGCCAGAGACAGTTATGCCGCGATCTTCGTGATCACTCAGCGACCTTAGAATCTGAATCTTTGCAGAGCCACTAGCGACTATGCTGCTAGCAACTCTTATCGGCCAATCGCCAACGGCCAACTGCTATGCCCGACACCAAACGCACCCTCACCATCACGCCATCCCTTGCTCATCTGGCCGAGGAACTGCGCCCGCTGGGGCTCTCGCTCAACGACCTCCTACGTCTGGCGCTGTGGTGCAGACCGACGGCAGAGATGGTGGCCGCACACCTGTCCGCCGCTGACCTGCCGCCTGGCCTACCATCCCCCCGATATGCCTTCCGGCTGCCGCAGACCGGCTGGGCCCGCATCGCTCAACTCACGGAGGAGCTACGCAGACAGGGACGGCAGGGGCTGTCGCGGTCGCAAGTGGTGAGGGCGTTGGTCGTGTGGATGGAGACGAGCTTGGAAAAAGCTATCAGCGCTCAGGTATCAGCGATCAGTCAGAATGTCAAGTCCTGAAATATGTTGACAAAGAAAGAGCGAATGAATGAGCGGAACTGAGGGCATATTTCGGACTCAGGGGCGGTGCCGAGTGTAGTCGGGTTGTCTACCTGAGTCAAGGGCTGCGCAAGTTGGCCTAAACTG
>WGMT01000095.1 GCA_016124945.1 bacterium
CACTGTGCACAATCCGCGTGTTGGTGTTGTAAGTAGTTCCCCGCTACGCTTCATCTCTCGATTGAACCTGACAACAGGTGAGACGGAATCCTGGCCGTTGCCTGATTGGTGGAATGCAGGCGACATCGCCTGGGTAAACGGTAAACTCATCCTGTCCTACCGCCGTCTCGAAGATCCCGATCAAACCAGCGGCCTCTACGAATTCAACCCCGAAACGGGCGAACTGACCCAACTCCTGCACCTTCCCGGCGCAGAGCGGCTGCTGCCGACGGGTCCGTGAGGGGCCCATCAAAGGAGACCGACAGCATGTGGCAGCGACAACGTCTAGCATGGGTGATTGGGGTCTGCCTGTTGGCGGTCCTGTTGAGTGGGTGTACTGTCTACCTCCCCGGCGTTGAGAATCCGGCTGGTGATGTCACCGAATGGGGGGAGATGCCGGAGTATCCGTTGTATGTCTTGAGCAAGTCGGTTAGTAGCCCAGAGGGAAGGATCTACAATGAGCTAGTTGCGGTTGATGCCGCAAATTGGGAAGTGATACGACGTACCGTACTCCCTGACGGCACGCCCTGGAACATAGGCCGCGATCCACAAGGACGCATCTGGGTTGGCTATGCTACGATGCCGGGCAATGGGGATAACCGTGTGGCAGTGGTCTCGGCCGAGGGTGCAATCGAAAAGGTATTGCGTCCCTGCGCAGACCCGTCCTATGGCATTCACTTCACTGACACGCATGCCTTTGTTGCTTGTGGCCTAAATGGTTTCAATTCACAGGTAGCGGTGGTAGACCTGCAAACGCTTGAATTAAGCCAAACCATAGACCCGCAGTACGATGAACGGTTCAGCCTAACAGCAAGCGGCATGGGTAACGGCAAGTTACTTCTCTTTGGTAATGGTGAAACAAAAAACTGGTTAGCACTGGTTGACACGCAGATCTTCACAATTACAGAGACGTTGACACATCCTTTTTCTAACATCAACGACATCGTCTACCATGCCGACCAGTTCTACTTGTTGAACAAGATCAACGCTATGTTTCCCGAGAAATCGGAGGCTTTACTGCACCTGACGCTTTCTTCGCCGTCCAAACTAGAGGAGATCCACCTTCCGGGCGAAGGAGCGACATGGGGAACGATTGCCGATGACCAGCTTTACGTCTACCAGAACCCGCGATATGGAACCACAAGTAGTTCCCCACTACGCTTCATCTCTCGATTGAACCTGACAACAGGTGAGACGGAATCCTGGCCGTTGCCTGATTGGTGGAATGCAGGCGACATCGCCTGGGTAAACGGTAAACTCATCCTGTCCTACCGCCGTCTCGAAGATCCCGACCAAATCAGCGGCCTCTACGAGTTCAACCCAGAAACAGGCGAACTGACCCAACTCCTGCACCTTCCCGGCGCAGAGCGGCTGCTGCCAACGGGGCCGTGAGATATTTTCGATTTTCGATTTACGATTGACGATTGTCGCATAATGGGCGTGAATGGACATGAGTCTGTTTTCTGTTGTGACTTAACGAGAAAGCAAACTCATGTCCTTTCGCGTTCTGAACCAGACAATCGTAAATCGTCAATCGCAAATCGTAAATCACTCTGTCGCGCCAGCACTCCTCAACGCAGCGATGATCTCCTCGTCCTGATTCTCCACCGCCGCCTGCATCGGGGTGTGGCCGCCGGCCTGCCGCGCGTGGACGTCCGCGCCGGCTTGGACGAGGGCGTAGACGATGGCGGCGTTACGCCCAGCCACGGCGGCGTGGATGGCTTGCAGCCCCATGCCATTGCGACTGACGGCGTGGACATCGGCGCGGCGTTCAAGCAGGTAGCGCACGACGGCTTCCTGGCCGAAGAAACAGGCCAGTTGCAGCGGCGTAAAGCCATCGCGGGCAATCCAGTTGACGGTTTTGGGGTTCCACTGGTAGTGGGCTTCGATTTCGGGCAGGTGACCCACGGCGGCGGCGGCAAAGAGATCCAACTCTGCACCGGCGTCGCGCAGGAACTGCACGATGGCCTTCTGGTGGTAGTAGACGGCCGTCATCAGCGCGCTGAGGCGGCTGGCGTCGCTGGCATTGGCGAGCTTGCGGTTGGCCTGAAGCAGTCGATGCACCGTCAATGAGTCGCCGCGGCGGATGGCGTCAAAGAGGGTGGGGATATCGGCGACGGTCTGGTTGACGGCGGCGGTCCGGGCGTTGATCTCGGCGGCTAACTCGTCGCAAAGATAGCCCAGGTCAGGCGCGCCAAGGAGCGCACTTTCCACACCGGCCAGGGCGCGGTAAAGGCGGCGCACATGCATTTGTGCTTCGGTCTGAGGGGCGACCACGGCCAATGTCTTCTCGATCTGCACGGTGTGTTCGTGCAGGTGCGCGGTCAGTCGCCCAATCCGAAAGTGGACGGTGGGTATCACAGGTTCCCAGAAGGGCGAAGGCGCGTCCAGTTCCACGTCTTTGATCGTCTGCAAGTCGTCCAAGAGCGCACTGTGCAGGCGGTGATAGGCCGTAGCCATCATGACCAACGAATCGGTGTCCTGCGGCGCTGGTTCGGCGGCGGCGGTCAACTGCTGCGCCAGATCACCGTCAAAGGGCAGGACGTTGCCGCTCTGAAAGTTGGAAAGGCCGATCAACATACTACCCCAGAAACCCCGTTCAGCTCGACAAATGTGGAAGAGCGTCGTCTGCACCGGCCATTCCCCTTCGGCGGGGGGCATGGCAAAGCGTTCCTCGTTTAGACTGGCTACCAGTGCGCGTAGATCCCAGTAGGCGATGTGATGGTGGGCGAGCAACCGTTGCGCCAGCGTGGGCGAATTGCCCATCGCCGCACGTCGATCCAATAGTTCGGCGGCGAGATCGTCGAGGTCCTGAACGGTGCAGATGAGGGCCATGCGGAGGCCGCCATAGTCACCCCACGCCCAGCCCTGGCTATCGAGGACGGTGTCGCCCTGGTGAATTAGGGTTGCGGCCAGCCGCTCGACTGCGGGTGTCAATGCAAATTCGGCGTTGTTGAAAGCAGTCATCGAGGCAACTCGTCTTTCAGTGATTGTGGCGACACAGAATCCCCATTTTGACATGAACATGCCGAATTGGGCGAATCTTGCACACTCGCTCCGTATTCCTAGATCTGCTACAATTCACCTGTAGAGACAAACTGAGTTCACCGCAAAGGCGCAAAGGACGCAAAGACCAGATTAAAGATCCACAGATTTCACGGATTTTCAGGATTCAGAGGATTCTTCTGTAAATCCTTTTAATCCGTCAAATCCGTGGATAAATTCTTCTCTTTTCTTTGCGCTCTTTGCGTCTTTGCGGTGAACCTTCCTCCAATCCCCACACAAAGGAGAAAACCGTTCGTGTCGAAACCTGTGACGATTCAAGATGTACAGGTGATTACGACGCAGCCGGCCACGCAACGACTGGTGATCGTCAAGGTGATCACGTCTGAGCCGGGGCTGTACGGGCTGGGCTGCGCCACCTTTACCCAACGTTTTCATGCGGTGGTGGCGGCGATTGAGAAGCACCTCAAGCCGTTTGTCATCGGGCGTGACGTCTCGCGCATCGAAGAAATGTACCGCATGGCCACGGTGCACAGCTACTGGCGCAATGGACCTGTGCTCAACAACGCCATTTCGGGCATCGATCAGGCGTTGTGGGACATCAAAGGCAAGCTGGCGAACATGCCTGTCTACGATCTGCTGGGCGGCAAGTGCCGTGAGGCGGCGGCGGTCTACGTCCACGCCAATGGTCGCACGCCCAAGGAAGTAGAAGATGGTGTGCGCGCCTACCTGGAACAGGGCTACCGCTACATCCGTGTGCAGATGGGCGGCTACGGCGGCGAGGCGGATCTGCCGCCTGCGCCCGAAAATTCGCCTAGCGGACACTACTACGATCCCCGCGCCTACATGCGCAACATGTTGAAGATGATCGAACATGTCCGCCGCGAGGTGGGGCCGGAGGTGGAGCTGCTGCACGACATCCACGAGCGGCTGCAACCCATCGACGCCGTCGCCTTTGCCAAGGACGTGGAGCCGTACAAGCTCTTCTTCCTCGAAGACGCCCTCGCCCCCGAAGACATCCAATGGTTCCACCACATTCGGCAGCAGTGCGCCACCCCGATTGCAATGGGTGAACTCTTCAACAACCCGCGTGAGTGGCAACCGCTCATTTCCGGGCGGCTCATCGACTTCATCCGCATGCACGTGAGCCAGATGGGCGGCATCACGCCCGCGCGCGATGTGGCCCTCCACGCCCGTACCTACGGCGTGCGCACCGCCTGGCATGGCCCGGGAGACACGTCACCCGTTGGCCACGCCGCCAATCTGCACTTGGATCTATGGGCGCCGAACTTCGGCATTCAGGAGTGGTGTCGCTTCGACGAACTGGTCTACGAGATGTTCCCCGGCCTGCCCGAAGTGCGCGGCGGCTACATGTACCCCAACGACAAGCCCGGCCTGGGCATCGACATCGACGAAAAGCTGGCCGCCAAGTATCCCTGCGAAGACAGCGTCGAGCAGTGGACACAGACGCGCTGGCCAGATGGTTCGCCGGCAAGACCGTAAACGATTTGCGATTTTCGATTGTAACTATACAGGTCATGTACGGGTTTGCGTGGGGCGGAAGCAGGTGTCGCTTCATTGGCGAGTGAGCCTTCCGCCCCACGCAAACCCCTACGGTACGTGGCTGTATAGTTACAATCGTCAATCGTAAATTCTCCCCACCACATACCGGGCGGCAGGACCGAGGTGTGCCTGGATCGCTGGGCGGGCAAGCGCGGTTGTCAGCGCTTCTTTGGGGAGCAGCTTGCTTAGTTCGGCAATGCAATCGGCCACTTGTTCGTCGTTGCCCTGCACAAGCGCCTGCTGCATAGACGAGACCAGTTGCAGCGTGAGTTGCACGTTGCAACTGGCCACATGCAATGCGATGAACGCCGACAGTTGGGTGAAGGCTTTCGCCAACTCCGGCTCGCCCTCGCGCCCATATACAATCTTATCGCACCCCACAAAATCGCCGCCCGCGGTGACGTTGCCGCCGATGAACGCGCCGCCGCCGGTGTTGACGGTCTTGCCGCCCACATTGATCTCCGCGCCGCGCTGATCAATGGTCTGGTTGCCCATGCTGAAGTTGACCGCTTCGATCTTGCCGATGTCGATCCGCTGGGCGGGGACACCGTCCACGCCACCCCCCTTCTCCGCCACCTCATCGTGGACCCAAAACCGCTCACTTCCGCTGCGCATGAAGAGCACCGGCGCCAACCACGCGCCAGGACCCGCTACCGGCAGCCTCTGCCGCGCCACCGTCTGCCGGGCCAGGGTGACGGCCTGCTCCAGCGAGTAGCGGTTGGCCAACGCCGCGTAGAGCGTGCCGGTGAAGGCCGCTGCAGCACCGTCGGTGACCGGCGACTGCATGGCCACTACGGCAGGGACGCCCGCCAGCACCAGGGCGTGGGCCAGCCCCGCCCATTGCGCATTGCCCTGCGCCGACTCGCAGGCGTTGAGCACTGCCAGCGCCACGCCCCGGTTGCGCAGGAACATGGCCAGCATGGCGTCCGCCAGACCAAAGACGCCACCCCGCCCATCCTCCAGCAGCAGGTGACCGGTCGCGGCACCGCCGTCCCCGGCGGCGTCGTCCCATGCGGCGTGGCCGGAAAAGTGGAAAAGATGCGGTTTGGCTTCGAGCAAACCACGGTCGAGCGCATCCGCCGAGAGGTGATTGATGCGGGTGACGGCGACACGATTGGACGCATCCGCGGCGCTGAGGGTGGCCGTGATGTTGTTAAGTTCGGCTTCAACGTTGAGTGGATCGAGATCGGCGGGATTGGCGCTGGTGAGCAGCAGACGCAGCGGACCGGCGATGGGCTGCGCCGCATTGACGATGGGGCCTTCGAGGTAGCGCACAATGGGCGAATGTGGGTCCTGGGCCAGGAAGGTGCGACGCTCGGCGTCGTAGAGCAGTTCCCAGGGCAGGTGGACGCCTGCCCCCTCTTCGCTGCGGATGCGCAGCCGCAGCCCGTGCTCGCCTGCCGCGGCCAAACTCTCGCGCCACGCCTGCCAGATGACGGTGGGCATCACCTGCGCCGTGAACGATGCACCCAGGCCGCGCACTTCGGCGTCGCGTTTGTTGCGCAGATCGAAGGCGGTGTCGGCAGGCGTTTGGACGGCGACAGGCGCGACCTCGCCCGCGTGTGAACCGGCAACACCGACGCGCAACCCACCGTTTTCTCCCTGGCTGACCCGCAGATCGAAGTTTTCCATCGTTGTGGCTCCTTTCGTACTATTACCCAAGTACCCGCGGAGAGAGCATCCTGCCCTGAAAGGAACCTGTGGACACGGATTGGGGGAAACACGGATTTTTTTCGGATTGATCCGTGTTTCCCGAATCCGTGTCCACAACTTTCATCCGCTGTGGCGCAGCAAGGCGCATGAGTAACTCAGATGCGGTCTGCGCGGGTGAAGACGGCATCTGAGGATGCCTCCTCCGCGTTTCTCATCATTGTCGTTCGCGATTCGAGCCGACTCACCGCGGAGAGAGCACGCCTTCGTGCGGCTGTTTCCGCGTAGACCCGCACCTGGGGGTGCTCTCTCCACCGCCATCGGCCCATGCCCCTTCCAGGAAGGTTCTGTCCTTCCTGGAAGGTTTACACCGAAACGCCGCGTGCGGACATGAGGCCGTCGACCCGTCAGTGCCTGGCACTGGGCAGGCGATTCTCGCTCGACCCTGTCGCGTGCGCCCAGTGCCAGGCACTGACTCGCATCTCGCGAAAAATTTCGACGGCCCGCAGGGCCGTATCCTGATCTCGTCGAGCCACCGATCCCAACAGACAACAAATTCAGTGGACAGCGGACAGAGGACAGGGGACAAAAGCTAGAGAGAGGTCCTGGCGAGGCGAAATCCGTGGTTGAGGTACCAGCGCCACGCATAGTTCCTGTGGCGATAGGCGCACCGCACCGTGTCCCGGTCAGTGTACCAGGAGCCGCCGCGGAGCACTCGCAGCCCGTCTGCGTTCGGATCTTCGCGTCCGTCCTCAGGATGGTATTCGTAGCGGCGATAGAGGCTAAGCGTCCAATCGAAGACGTTGCCCGCCATCTCATGCAGGCCGTCCGGGGTCGCGCCGTGCGGATAGACGCCCACCGGGTTGGGCCGGTTCAGGCGGCTGCCGCGCCAGTTGCAGCGGTCGCCGTCCCAATCGCCCGGCCAGGGATAGCGCCGCTGGTTTCGCCGCGCCGCCCACTCCCACTCGGCCTCGGTGGGCAGACGATAGGCTTTGCCGGTGATGCGGGCCATCCAGGCGGCGTAGGCCATGGCCTCGTACCAGTTGACGCCCACCACCGGCTGGTTGGGCTGGTTGAAGCGGCTATCGCCCCAGTAGTACGGCTCCCGGCGTTGTTCACCAAGAATCTGGTTGGCATAGGCGTTGATATACTGATCTTCGCTCCAATTGGCAGCAAACCAGCGGTAATTGTCAGCCAAGGCATCATCCATCGCTTGCCTTTGTCGGGTACGAGCGATCCATGATTCCACGTCGTGGCTAAACTCTTGATAGAAACTGCGTAAATCCTGCTCTGTTTCGTCATCCAGCTTGCCCTCCCCCCGCAGCCAGGAGCGCCCACCTTCTGTCCACAAACTTTCGTCTTCGTAGCCGCCGGCTTCGACAAAGCAGCGGAATTCGGCGTTGGTGACCGGGTAGACGGCCAGATCGAAAGCGTTCACCTGTACCTGGCAACCGGGCTTTTCGTCGTCGTAGGCTTCGGGATCGTCGCCGCCCAGGGTGGCGAGGCCGGCAGGGATGGCGATCATCGGCGGTTCGATGGCTTCGACGGCGCTGTAGTATTTGCGCACGAAGCGCGGATCGCCCACTTCGCCCAGGATCTCGGCGGCGACCACGCGTACACGCAGGTCGATGTGTGGGTCGCGCATAATCGAGAGTAGGTAATCGGCGGTGTGCAGCGCCTTGTCGAGCCAGAGGGCGGCGATACAGGTTTCGCGCCAGAACTCGTCACGCGCCAGTTCGGGAATCTGCGCCGCCGTCTGCCCCGTGTTGAGCAGATAGGCGGCGGCGGCGTATTCCTGGATCAATTGGTGCAGCAGTTTGTAACGACGTCGGCCTAGGTCGATGAGCAGACCCGCCTCCTGCAAGTGATCGCGCATTGTGTCCACATCCACGCTGCTCTTGCCTTTGGCCCTTTCTAGGGCAGCCTGTAGCGTGGCGCGGTTGGTGTCCAGGCGGCCGTCCTGCTGCATCTGCCAGCCCAGGCACTCGAAACATTCCTCGGCCAGCTCGCGCAGGTGCCGATCTGGGATGCGCCCCAGCACGCGTGGCGAGGTGACGAAGCCTTGCAGCAATTCGCCGCGGTCCTTGGGCGGTTGGCCGTCCGCACCCTCGGCGGCGACGCGAAACATGTAGAGGAAGAGCGGAATGCGGGCGATTTCGGTCAGCCGTTCGTCGCCGCGGATGTGCTCGTAGAGGCGGCGGGCGTCGGCTTCGGCCAGGTGAAAGCGCAGATAGTCGCGCACGTCGCTCTCGCCGTCGTCGCCCCAATGGCGGATGCCGTCGAGCAGGGGTTGCACCGTCCACAGGCGAGCGTTGGGCAGCACCTGTCGTTCGGGGTTAGCCTCTTGCACGGCGTCGAAGTCGGCGGTGCGGCACGAAATGTGCACAGTGTGGTCGCCGTAGTCGCTCAAGTGGTTGCGCAGGCTGCGCCGACCGGCGTCGACGTTTCCTTGCGCGAACTCGTTGAGGCCGTCGAGCAGCAGCACGAAGCGCAGATTATCGGCCCACAGCAGCAAACGCACCGAACCGTCGCCCAGGTTCCACGGGCCGAACTTGTTGAGCGCCCGTCGCAGCAGGGGAATCAGGTCGGCCTCGGCGCTGTAGTCGGCCAACCGCGCCAGGATCGGCACGCGCAAGGGAGCGGCGGGATCGTCCTGTGCCTGCGCTAGTGACTCGGTAGCAATCACCCAGGCCAACCGCTCCAGCGCCGCCGTCTTGCCCGCGCCGGGTTCACCCAGAATGAAGGTGCGTTGGGCGTCTTGCACCGCCTTGAGCAGATCCACCGAAGGCGCTTCGCCCTGGCCCGGATCGGGGCGGTACTCGGCCAGGCGCATGGGCAGGGCGCGCGTCGGCAGAAAACGATCCTGGGGGCTGTCGTCGGCCCAGTGGCTGTAGGCGTCGCGCACCCCGGCCAGATAGGCGATGACATCGATGATCGGCGGGATCTCGATGTGTTGGCCATCGGCGATGATCGTCTGTCGCTCGGCGACGTTGACGGCCTGGATCGAACGGATGTGACGGAGATCGGGTGTTGGGGTCATTGCTCTACTCAATCTATGGGTGGGTGGCGATAGGCGCACCGCACCTGGTGGATTCTCCCCGCAGCTATTATGGATCGAAGCGCTGGTGTTGTCCAAGTGAATTTCATTTACGCCATGCGCCCAAAAGACGGCCTATTTCGTCGATCAGGCGACCACCGTGCTCATATTGACCGGTGGAGACACAGCGCAGTTCATGGGCCAGCCGCCACTGCATGCGCAGTTTCTCTAACTCGATGTCGGCGTGAAGCAGGGCCTCGGCTTTGGCAGCGCCGTTGACTTTGCGTGCGCGGATCAAGTTTTCCTGGCAGGCAAAGGCGGTATCCAGGATCCGTTCGGCCAGCAGGAAACGTTGCGAACGTGGAAATTTCTCGATACAGGGTGTCAACCACAAGAGCAGATCGTGGAGTTTGGCAAAGAGCGGCGTCTCCTGGCGCGGAGGGTTCACAGGACGATCTCCCGCAGAAGGTCGCGGCGAAGTTGGTAGGTGTTGCCGTGCCCAGCGTGAGCGATCCAGGCCAGCAGCGATTCTTTGAACTCGGCCATCGTCAGTTCTCCGGCATGGTAGGCGCTGAGATTGGCATGTAGGCGACGTCGCGCCAGCCGCACATTGTCGGCGCGCAGACGACGGTGCGTGGGAAAGACGCGAAAGCCCAGGAAGGGAATCCCAGTACGCGTAGGATAGACGGTTGAGCGTCGCCAGTTGAGTTGCAGGCGCAGCCCGTTGAGGTGAGTCTGCACAGCGTCTTTCCAGCGCTGGAGCTGTGCTTTGTCGTCGCTGAACAACAGGAAGTCGTCGCAATAGCGGACATAGCCGCCACACTTCAGTTCACGCTTGGCGAATTGATCCAGCGAGTCGAGATAGATGTTGGCCCAGATCTGCGACGTGAGGTTGCCGACGGGCAGTCCTTTGGGGCGCAGTGGATCAAAGAGCGTGTCGCCGGGGAACCACTCGGGCTGGTACATGGGCGAGAGGACGCCTGCGCCGCCGTCCAGGATCAGGTTGACGAGGTGCATCACGTCGGCGTCGGCGATGAGGCGGGCGAGTTTGGCGCGCAGAACGGCGTGATCAATGGCCGGGAAGAACTGGTGAATGTCACATTGCAGCACGTAGTCAAAGCGCCGGGCGTATTGCTGGCAGCGGTCGATGGCCTTGTGTGTCCCCTTGCCGGGGCGGCAGGCGTAGGTGTCGAAGATGAAGCGTGGCTCCCCGATCGGATCGATGACATTGCACAGCGCGTGATGCACCACGCGATCGCGAAAAGGCGCGGCACTGATCAGGCGCAGTTTGCGCTCACGCACGTAGAAATTGCGGTATGGCCCTGGCGTGTAGCGCTGCGTTGTCAGATCTTCCTGCAATTGGAAGAGGTTGGCTTCTAGATCGAACTCGAAGGCGGCCACTTCGGTGCGGTTGCGTTTGCCCCGGCGCGCTTTGCGGTAGGCTTGGTAGAGATTGGCGAAGGCGACCAGTTGTGGAAAGAGCCGGCGATATGTCTTCATCGGGAAAATTCTCCCTGGTTGTGCAGCACGCAATTGTGTCGTCATCGAGCGGAGAGAGCATCCTCAGATGCGGCCTGTTCCGGTGAGCACGGCATCTGAGGATGCCTCCTCCGCGTTTCTCATCATTGTCGTTCGCGATTCGAGCAAATCACCGCGGAGAGAGCACGTCCTCGTGCGGCTGGTTCCGCACAGACCCGCACCTGGGGGTGCTCGCTCCGCGGTTGTCCTGTGAAATTCGGTAGCAACCCAGCGGTTGAAACCGCCGGCTGATCGAGGAAACACGATAAATCGTGTTCCCAGAACCGGCTTAAGCCGGTTTCCCGTAGCAGACGCCGAATTCATTCGGCGGGCATGCTTGCGGATCGCGAAAATTTCGACGGCCCTGCGGGCCGTATCCTGATCTCGTCGAGCCACTGATCGCGCAGAAGATCAAATTCAGTGGACAGCGGACAGTGGACAGGAGACAAAAGCTAGAGAGAGGTCCTGGCGAGTCGAAAACCGTTGCCGTTGTTCCAGGGCCCCGCATCGTTCCTGTTGCGATAGGCGCACCGCACCATTTTGCGGTTGGCCGCCCATCCTCCGCCACGGGCGATTCGCAGCCCGGTTGTGTCCATATTTTCCAGATCTGCCGCCGGGTCATAAGCATAGGCGGCGTAACGCGTGGCTGTCCGCTCGTAGACATTGCCGGCGAGATCGACGATGCCGTCGTCGGTCGCCCCATGCGGGTATACGCCGACCGGCGTGGTGCGCATGACACGGTCTTCGCCTTCCAGGCTGTTGAGCCTTTGCACGTCCCAATGGTCGCCCCAAGGAAAGATGTTTCCGCCGCGGCGCGCCGCCCATTCCCACTCCACCTCGCTGGGCAGCCGGTAGGCGTCGCCGCTCACCGACGCCAGCCAATTGGCATAAGCGACGGCCTCGTACCAACAGATCCCCACCACCGGTTGGCTGGGGTTGTTGAATGCCTTGTCTTGCCAGAAGCGTGGCTCACGCACGGCTACGTTCTGCGGATACCATTCACGCACCTGGGCGCGCACCTGTTCCTCTGTCCACCGGATCAGGATACGCCAGGGGTTGTCGGCGGTGCGTTTGGTCATGGCGCCTGATGCGACCCGGCGATCCAATTCTGTGGGATCGTGCTTGAAACGTCGCCAGTTACGTAGCCAGTAGTCGGCGGGGTCCTCTTCGCCGGGGACGGCTTCGCCGCGCAGCCAGTAGCGCCCGCCTTCTGTCCACAAACTCTCGTCTTCATAACCCCTTGCTTCCACGAAGCAGCGGAATTCGGCGTTGATGACAGGGTAACGGCCGATGGCAAAGGGCTTTAATGTCACCTCGTGGCGTGGTTTTTCGTCACTGTCGGCCAAGTCGTCGTTGTCCGCGCTGCCGATGGCGGCAACGCCGCCGTCGATCTCCACCAGCGGCGGCAAGATGACGCGCACGCCGTTGACCGTCTGCACCGGGAAACGTGGATCGCCCAGTTGCCCCAGCAGCAGACCGGCCTCGATGCGGCTGCGCAGGTGAATGGCGACGTCGCCCAGGCGGTGGCGCAGATCCTGGCGGCTGCGGGCGCGGCGACCGTCGTGTGGTTCCGCGCCACTTTCGAGCAGACAGCGCGCCGCCAGCGCCGGGTTGACGGGAGCCACGGCGTCGTAGATAGCAGGGTGGAGACCGGCGGCCAGGATGGTGGTCTGTTCCCAGCCGGTGGTGGGTGGGCCGGGTAGGGGATCCCATTCGCCGCGCTGGGCGGGTGGCATCTCTTCGGCGCGGCTGGGCACTTGCCAGCGCGGGCGCAGATCTTCGCCTTTCACCAGCCGCCGCAGCAGCGCTTCGGCTGCGAAATACTCCTGCATGAGGTGGTGGGTGAACTTGATCATGCCGTCGCTGCGTTCGGCCAGGAAGCTGGCGGCGCGGGCCAGGGCCAGCACGTCCGCGGGCGGCGGTGATATGGATGAGCCGTTGGGCAGGGTGAAGGTTTGGGGGATCTGGGCGACGGCCCATTCGACGCTGACTTCGGTGCCTTCGCCCACGGCCTGCATGGCGTAGGCTAGTTCGCTCAAGGCCAGGTGCTGGGCAGCCGGGTCGATCCACGGTACGGGGTGGCGATGGCGCTGTTCGCGAGCGAAAAGTTGCAGCACAAACTGCTCGAAGAGGTGGGCGCGGTGCGGCGGCAGCGTCTGCTGTTCTTCGAAGACCTCTACCAGCATGTGCAGGTAGTAGGGAATTTCGGCCAGATCGAGCAGGTCGGCGTGGTCGGTGGTGAGGGTGCGCCAGAAGCGTGCGCCGTTGGCGTCGCCCAGGTAGCGCACGGCGAATTCCTGGATCTGCGCCTCGTCCAGCGGGTCGATCTCCACCTGTTGCACGGCCAGTTCGCCGCCGTAGTCGAGCTTGCGACAGGAGAAGATGAGCTGGTTGCCGGTGGGCAGGGCGGCGGCAAAGTCGCGCCAGTCGTGCAGGCGTTCGGCGTACTTTTCGCGGCGCGCCTCGTTGAGCGCATCGCAGAGGATGCAGAGACGTCCGCGGCGCAGAAGATCGGCCAGTTCGCCGTCCCCGCGGCGGCCGGGCAGCAAGTCGCCCCACATCCGCGCCAGGAATTCCGGCGGTGATTCGTCCGTCTTCTGCGCCGAAAGCTGCACGAAGAGGGGGATGGGCAGATTGGTGTTGTCTTCGGATTGAAGGTAGGCGGCGGCTTTGTCCAGCGCGATGCGGCGGAGGACGGTGGTCTTGCCCGCGCCGGGCTGGGCCAGCAGCACGAAGGTGCGGTGGGCATTGAGCGCGTCGCGAATGTCGGGCAGCGGCACGCGTTCGATCTGGCGCTGCGGCCCTTCGCCGCGCACGAGGATGGCGCTGTAGTTGGGCGTCAACTCGGGCACGCTGCGGTAGCCGCCAGAGAGGGCTACGTAGCGCTGGTGCCAGCGGTGGAAGTCGGGGTTAACACAGAGGTGCAGCAGGTATTGATCGATGCGCGCCGCCTGGGTCGTACCGGGCGCGACATCGAGGTACTGGCGCAGGGCGTCGATGCGCGCCGTGGAGACGTCCACGCGCTTATCGCCGGCGAGGACCTGCTCCCCGCGTACGTGCGCCTGCTGCGTGGCGAAGACGAGGCGCAGCGTCTGCGCCAGCTCGCCCAATTCGGCGCCGGTAAGGTTGACGGTCACATTGGTCACATAGTCGCGCCCGACGAAGGTGTGGCTGTCCACGTTGCCGTGGATATGCGCGCCGTCGCCGTCGTCTTCGGGGTGCGGGTTGGGATCAGTCATCCTGTCACAGCCTGTTGGGTGATGTGGAATGGATTCGAGGGATCTTCGGTTGCAAAAAGTGTAGCAGATGCGGCGCTGTGCGACAACAGGAGCGGTTTTGCGGGGCGATTGCGGCGATAGAACGCGGATCGAGCGGATCTGGGCAGATTTGAGGCAGGAAAATCCGCCCAGATCCGCCCGATCTGCGTTCTATTCTGATCTCATTTGTGTTCTCGTCCAGATTTCTCCCACTGCGTCCAACTTCTCATCGCTCAAATAGCCGTAGCGATTGATCCAGACGCCGTCGGCGCGGCTGTTGGCGACGAGTTGGAGGCGGCGGCGAAAGTCGTCGAGGGGGCCGTAGCCGTGGACGAGCGGGTAGATCTGTGTCTTTCCATTGGCGGCGGCGAGGACCTGTTCGATCTTACGCTGCTGCGTGCTGCTGGGGACGGGGTGGGGTTCATCGGGTTCAGGATAGCCGTAGTCGTCCAGGGTGGCGTCCACGGGGCCGTCGGCCAGATCGAGCAGGTTGACCAGGGCGGAGACGAGCAGTCGTTCGTCGAGGCCGGGGTTGCGTTCCAGCATCACCTTTCCCCAAAATTCGACGATGAGTGACCAGTGCATGGTGTAGAGCTTGGGCGCGATGGAGGCGCAGTAGGGTGCGGCGGCGGCGAAGTCCAGGCCGGTGACGTAGCTGAAGGGCGTCATGAAGGCGTTGGCCGAGAGTTCTTTGTCTGCGCCGCCGTATTCGTGAATGGCGTCGCGCCAGTCGCGCAGCAGATCGGTGGAGAGCGCGGCCTTGAGCCGGAACCATTCGGCCACGCCTGGGAAGCGCTTGAACCAGTCGAGGATGGTGAATTTGCCCCGATCCGGCCCGGCCATGTCCACGAGATGGGCGTTGGTGAGACCACCGTGCAAGAAATCGTAGAACGCGCCCACTTCGCGGCGGATCATGTCGAAGTCGAAGCCGTGTCCCTTCGCCCAGCTTTCGACATGTGGGCCGAAGTCCTGGAAGGCTTCGTCGAGTTGGTAGCAGGGATACTCGGGCCAGTCGGGGCGGATGCCGTCGATCTGTGGATATTTGGCGAAGATGTCGCGCACCCAGGCGTGGTTGAAGGCGCGCACATCGGGGCTGGCCAGGCTGCCGGTGTCGGCCATGCGATTGTGGGGAAGTTGTCCATTGGGCAGGCGTGGGCGGTCGTCGTCTTGCATGCCGCCGGGCGCGGTGGCGCTGGTCTGGATGTAGACTTTCAGGCCGCGCGCTTTGGCGGCGTCGATAAATTGACCGATCAACGGGCCGGTGCTGTCTGTCAGATCATTGGCTGGGCGGGGTTGGTACTTCAGCCCGGCAAAGAACTCCTGGCGCGCATGATGACCGGGTCCACTGCGGAACCAGAATTCGGGTTTGCCCCACACCATACGCTCAAAGAGGCGGGGGCTGGCCCCGGCGTCGGTGGGCGGTTGGTACTGTCCCTGGCCTTCGGGCATGGGCGCGATGACCGACGTGTTGATGGTCACCGCGGTGGCGCGGGCGCGACCGGCCACGTTGTCCAGCACCGTCTCGATCCCCTCGGCCTGGATAAAGGGGGTCATGGTGGTGATACCGAGGAAGCGAGTGGACATGGAGATCTCCTTCAGCTTTTCGTCGGTTTGATCGAGATATAGTCCACATTTGCCCGCGCGGGGAGCGCGGCCACAAACACCACTGCTTCGGCGATGTCTTCGCCTTGCATCATGCGCGCCCGGTGTTCGGGCGTCGGTGCGGCGCGCCTGTGCACGAGGATCTCGGTTTCCACTTCGCCGGGGTGGATGACACAGGCGCGCACGCCGTGGGCGTTGGCTTCTTCGTTGGTGACTTTGGTGAGCGCTTCCATGCCGATCTTCGAGGCGCTGTACGAGACGCCGGCAAAGACGCTGGGCAGCATGGCGGCGCGCGAGGCGATGTTGATGATCACACCGTCCTGGCGCTCAAACATGGTGGGCAGGATCGCCTTGGTGAAGATGTAGGCGCTGGTGAGGTTGATGTCGAGGATGCGCTGCCACTCTTCCACAGTGGTTTCGCTGATGGTGCGGTTCTTGAGGTTCGTCCCCGCGTTGTTGACCAGCACATCGATGCTTCCCAATTGTGTCTGCGCCGCTGCCAGCGCGGCCAGGATCTCGTCTTCAACGGCCACATCGGCCACACAGATCGCCGCCTTCACGCCCAGCCCGCGGATCTCTGCCGCCACTTCTTCTAATCTGTCGGCGCGACGGGCGCAGACGGCGACGTTGGCCCCTTCCTTGGCGCAGGCCAGCGCCACCGCTCGCCCAATGCCACTGCTCGCCCCGGTGACCAGGACGTTTTTGCCTTCCAAGCGTTTCACGGATCTCTCCTCGTTGGGGTGGTTGTTGGTGGAAAGGCGTAATGCGTAAGGCTTCGTTAATCCTGCGGATTCAAAATTGGAAGCTGCTCTGTCAACGGAACCTTACGCATCACGCATTACGCATTACGTTCTTTTGCTCAACGACGCATGCAACTCCGTCTTCGCCGGCAGTTGTAGCAATTCGTCTACGTTGACCGGTTGGCCGGTGGCGATGGAGTGGTTGGCCGCCACGCCCATGAGGATCGAGGCGGCGCCGTCGATGTGGGAGGCGGCGCGGTTGAAGGGATCGGCGGGTGGGTTGGGGTGGAAAATCTGCTCCAGCATCACGCGGTCGCCGCCGCCGTGGCCGCCCACGCCTTCGGGGATCTCCACGTTGTAGGGCTTGCCGTGCATGGGGAAGACCCAAATGTGCTTGCCGCCGAAGCCTTCCAGCGGGTGTTCGTCCTCTTGTAGCGTCTCTTCCTGACCGGCGACGAATGTGCGACCGACTGCTTCGATGAGTTCAACTTCGATGCGTCCTTTGTTGCCGGTGATGGCGCAGCGGTAGCCTTCCCACGGTGAGTAGGCGAGGAGGGCGTAGGTGAGCAGCGCCCGGTTGCGGTAGCGCGCGGTGACGCTCATGGTGTCTTCGGCGGAGATGTTGTCGCCGAAGACGTTGCGATCGCGCAGGTAGCCGCTGTCCTTTTCGGCTTCGAGGTAGAGGGTACGCAGCGTGTCATTCTGATCCAGGCGCAGCGCGAAGGGATCGTTTTCGGCGTCTTCCTGGCCGGTGTAGCGGTCGTAGGTGTAGGTTTCGCCGCGGGCCTCGGCGTTCTCGCGCCCGTAGAAGAGCAGATCCCCTTGGGCGAAGACCCGTTCGGGGTAGGAATCGATCCACCAGTTGATCAGATCGAAGTGGTGGGTCGATTTGTGCACGAGCAGCCCGCCGGATTTGTCTTTTTCGCGATGCCAGCGGCGGAAGTAGTCGGCGCCGTGGCTGGTGTCGAGTACCCACGAGAAGTCCACGTGTAGCGGCCGCCCGATGACGCCGTCCATGATCAGCTCGCGTACCTTGGTGGCCAGCGGCGCATAACGGTAGTTGAAGGTGACGCGCAACTCGCGTCCTGTGCGCTCGACTGTGTCGAAGATGGCGCGGGCTTTGGCGTCGTCAATGGTCATGGGCTTTTCGGTGATGGCGTCGCAGCCCAGTTCCATGGCGCGGATAATGTATTGGTGGTGCAGCGCGTCCATGGTGGTGACGATGACAATGTCGGGCTTTTGTTCCTCGATCATGCGGTCGAAGTCGTCGGCGTGGTAGGTGGCCAACGGCCCGACGCCGAATTCTTCTTGCAGGCGGTTGTTGTACCAGTCCATGCGCGTCTGGCTGATGTCGCAAAAGGCGGTCAACTCGTTCCATTCGGCAAAGGGACCACAGACTGCGTCGGTAAACATCTTGGCGCGGCCACCAGTGCCGACCAACACATAGCGCTTCTTTTCGGACATGAGAATGTCCTCCAATCTAAAGATGGATGGATGTTGATTGTTAATATATGTGTTAGTCTAACACGATTGAGCTGTCTATGGGAGTCAGGGCGCGCACTGCTACGACCCCGCGCGAGGACAATTCCTCTCGCCGGACACGCTGGTGCCGGATGCGGGGTTGGTGCTTGCCGCAGCACCCCCGCACAGAGACCAACTCATCCTTGCGCGGAGACCGCACGTACACCAGCCAAAACAGGACAGCACCGGCTATGACAACGAATAGAAGGATGAGACGAATAGCTGCTTCGTCGGCGGGATTGATTCGTGTTCTCCCTCTATTCGTTGTCAATGAGCAACGGACGACCCCGCGCTAGGACAATTCCTCTCGCCTGACACACTGGTGCCGGACGCGGGGCTGGTCCTCGATTACAATCGGTGTCGCAATCAAAAAAAACGCCGAGGACCATGTCCTCGGCGGGGTGATTTGTTTTGGTTAGGGTGTCTCGTCCTCGGGCGGGGGGGGGACGTGAGGAGGGCGTTGAGTTCGTCCTCACAATCTCCACCAGACAATCGCAAATCGTCAATCGTCTCACCCTGGCGCACCCACCGGCTTTCCGCTCAGTTCGAGCGGCGGTGGCGGCCAGTGAATGCCGCGTTGGCCGCTGAGACCGCGATCCGGCGTGGGCTGGTAGTCGCGGTGAGGCAGGCCCACCAGTTGACCGTCCTGGAGCCAGGCTTCGTCGCTGCCGTAGAGTTCGGCGATGAGACGTTGGGTGAGCCGCTCTTTGATCTCGGCGAGTTCGGGATCGTTGCTTTGGTCAATGATTTCGCCCATTGGATCTTGCTTGTCGAAGAGTTGAAAGACGTTGCCCACCGGATAGTAGATTAACTTGTAGCGCCCGTCGTGGACCATGCGCGTGGACATGGCATCTTCGCCGCACTCACCGTAAAGGACGTCGCGCCGCGCTTCGCCCACCATCGAGAGGCCGTCCCCGGTATCGGGGATGGGGATGCCCGCCAGATCGAGGAGCGTGGGCATCACGTCCTGCCAGCCGACGAGGCGATCATCGACGCGGTGATGGCCGACGCGCGTGTCCCCTGCCGCGCCGACAAGGATCATGGGGACGTTGGCGGCGTTGTCGTAGTACAAACGCTTGGCCCACAAGCCGTGATCGCCCAGCATGTCCCCGTGATCGGCGGTGAAGAGGATGATGGTGTTGTCGAGAAGCTGTTCCTCGCGCAGTGTGCCGATGACGAGGCGCAGTTGGTGATCGATGTGGGTACACAGCGCGTAGAAGGCGCGGCGGATGGCGCGGATCTGATCGTCGTTGAACGGTCCCCATTTCTGTTGGATGGCTTGCAGCGCGTAAGGCAGTTGATCAACACCGTCGGCCCACCAACCCATTTCGGGCATAGGCGGCTCGAAATCGCGATAGATCTCCATGTAACTTTGTAGCGGCACCAGCGGCGGGTGCGGGTGACAGTACGAGAGGAACCAAAAACCGGGCCGCGTGGGGTCACGGCGGCGGATCATGCGACACATCTGGCGCGTCGCCCAGTTGGTGACGTGGGTTGCTTCGGGCAGATGCCAGGGACGGTGGGCGTAGTCGTTGTTGCTCATGCCGTGTCCGTAGCCTTCGCCGGGATAACCCTGCTCGGCCAGCCACAGATCATAGTCGTCAATCGCGCCGAGGATGGGGCGACCTTCCTCAGCCAGGATCACGTCATCGAAGCCGATGCGATCGCGCTGCGGGTAGACGTGTAACTTCCCCACGGCGTACGCCTGATAGCCATTGTCGCGGAAGGTCTGCGCCAGGGTGGGGAAGGGCGGCATTGGCTCCGTCACCTTGAAGACGCGGTCGCCGTGGGTGCGTGGCGCCGTGCCTGTCATCAACGTCCGCCGCGCTGGGATGCAGACGGGGCATTCGCTGTACGCATTCGTGTAGCGAACGCCATTGCGCGCCAACTGATCCAGCGTCGGCGTCTGCACCGCAGGATGACCGGCCACACCCAGCAGCGAAGCCGGCCAATGATCCGTGCTAATCAACAAAACATGGGGTTTGGTCATGGTGGAAGCTCCAGTGGGTGAGAATAGGTGATTGGTGATTAGTGATTGGTGATTGGGATCGTACCAAGATCGTAGACTAGATATAACGTGCATTTGTTTGTCAAGCACAAGATTCGCTTCACGGTTGAGACGTTGTCAACACGATCCCAATCACCAATCACCAATCACCTCGTCTGCGTCACCTTGCGCAGGCCGCGCGGGTGATCGGGATCGTAGTGGCGGGTGGCGGCCAGGTGCATGGCGAATAGTTGGCCTGGGACAATGGCGGTGATGGGCGAGAGCCATTCCTCGATGCCGGTGGGCAGGAAGAGGCTACGGTGCGCGGCTTGCTGAAGCGCAACGTCGTCGCTGATGACGATCACTTCGGCTTCGCGTTCGTGTAGTTGCTTCAGGAAGTTCCCCATCTCCCCCGAAAGGACGCCCGACGGCGCCACCACAAAGGCCGGGAAGTTGTGCTCGATCAAGGCCAACGGACCATGCAGAAAGTCGGCGCTGCTGTAGGGTTCGGCCACAGTGTAGGTGAGTTCTTTCAGCTTGAGCGCCATTTCATGGGCGGTGGCGTAGTTGAAACCGCGCCCGATGACCACACAATTTTGCGCGTAGCAGAATCGTTCGGCCACGGCGGCCACGTGACCGTTGAGCGCCAGGGTCTCTTCGATCTTGTTGGGGATAGCCTGCAATTGGGCCAACATGGCGGCGTCTTCGGCGAGTTGCGTGGCCAGGAGGGCAACACCGGCCAGTTGGGTGGTGTACGTCTTTGTAGCGGCAATGGAACGTTCCTCGCCGGCATGTAGCGCGATGACGTGGTCCGCCTGCTGCGCCAGATCTGAGTCGGGCACATTGGTCAACGCCGCCGTGAGGACACCTTGACGACGCGCTTCGGCGAGGACACTAACAATGTCGGGGCTTTTGCCGCTCTGGCTAATGCCGAGGACGAGCGTTTTCGGCCCAAAACGAGGCGGGCGCTCGTAGATCGAAAAAAGGCTGGGCGTAGTCAATGCCACGGGGAGCTGGTTGACTGCGCCCAGCAGATATTGCGCGTAGCGACCGGCATTGTCGCTGGTGCCGCGGGCGGCGATGACCACGTTGTCGATGCCCTTGTCACGGATCGCTGCCGCCAACTGCGCGGCGTTGTCCGCTTCGGCGGCCAGCATTGTCTTCAGTGTTGCCGGTTGTTGGTGGATCTCTTGGTAGAGGTGTGAATCCTGGAGCATGGCAAGCCTCATTCTAGGATGAATTGGGTTGTTCCCTCTGATTATAGGCTTTTCATCGTTCCGCGGCGAATTGTCTTCTGTGTATCTCCGATCAACAAGCCCGCAACAAGATGGGAATCTCATCTGCTACAATGGCTTCAGAACCCACCTTTTCCCAAACTATATTGCTACAGGTGCGACGCACTGGCCGAAACCGGATGCGAATGCCGAGTCTCCTCCTGGCCAGTGCGTCGCACCTGTACAGTCACAAAGGAAAATCCCATGTACGAACTAAGCGACGATCTCAAAATGCTGCGCGATCTGGCGCAAGACTTTGCCCAAAAGGAGATCCTACCCAAGGCCGCCCAATATGATGAAAGTGGTGAGTGGCCGTGGGAAATCTTCAAAAAGGCGCGTAATGTCGGTCTGGTCAACTTGAACATTCCAGAAGCGTACGGCGGGATTGGCGCTTCGGTGCTCGAAGAGTCTATTGTCGGCGAGGCATTGGCCTATGGCTGTTCAGGTATTCAGACGGCGTTGATGCTCAACCAGTTGGCGATCCTGCCTATCCTTATTGCGGGTAACGACGCCCAAAAAGAGAAGTACCTTTCCTGGCTAGTGGACGAACCAAAAGTTGCTGCGTACTGTATGACCGAACCCGACGCCGGTTCAGACGTGGCGGGCATCAAGAGTAGCGCCGTCAAGCAAGGGGACACGTACATCCTCAACGGCACGAAGACGTGGATCACCGACGGCCCGGTGGCCAGCTACTATACCGTCTTCGCCAAGACGGAGCCGACGGCGGGGCACAAAGGGATGAGCTGCTTCATTGTGGAACGGGATTGGCTGGGGGTAAGCACAAGCAAGCCATTGGAGAAGATGGGGCAACATGCGGCGCAGGCGTGTCAGCTCTTTTTTGAAAATGTGGAAGTGCCTGCCGAAAATTTGTTGGGGCGTGAAGGCGATGGCTTTCTGATCGGCATGAAGGTCTTCGACCGCAGCCGACCGCCGGTGGCCGCAGCCGCGATTGGCGTCGCCAACCGGGCGCTGGACGAGGCTGTCCGCTATGCCGGGGAACGCAGCGCCTTTGGCCAGCCCATCAGCCAGTTTCAGGGTGTGGGCTTTATGTTGGCCGACATGGCAATTCGCGTAGAAGCGGGGCGTCACCTGGCGCACAAGTCGGCGTGGATGGTGGACAATGGCCAGCGCAACACCATGATCGCGTCCATGGCCAAGGCATTCTGCGCCGAAGCCGCCATGAAAAACACAACCGACGCGGTACAAGTCTTTGGCGGCAATGGCTACAGCCGCGAGTATCCGGTAGAAAAGCTCATGCGCGACGCCAAAATCTACCAGATCTACGAAGGCACCACCCAGATTCAGCAGCAGATCATTGTGCGGGAGTTGTATCGCTAGTACACGACGGCTGAAAAGAGTCCAAGAATTAGGCTGACAAAGGTTTGCCTTTTCCATCTGGTCTTCCAAGCTCAATACACTAAGGGGAATCCCGGCAAAGCTGTTCCAGCGCTCCCGCTACAATCGCACCGTGTCCACTGTGATGTGCAGTTCTTTGCCAATTTGCGTGTTGTTCCTTCCTTCTGACGCCAATAGCACGATCATCGCTCGCAGTACATATTGTTGTGGCATCAAGTGTCGTTTCAACAGACTTACTAACTCGTCTCGCATCTCTGTTGTCACTTCCACCGGCACGGGTTTTCGTCCGCGCATTCGCTGTCATGACGCCGGCGATGGCATTTGGGGAGGATGAGGGGAGTCAGCGCAGTGGGATGACGCTGGTGCTGCGCATATTGTCGTCAGTATGAGCGGCACTGTCAACGCCTACGACAACGCCGTTGTGGAAAGCTTTTTCTCGACGCTCAAGAGCGAACGCATCTACCGTTGGCACTATGCCATGCGTAGCGAAGCGCAAGCGGATATCTTTCTCTACATTGAGGGCTTATACAACCACCACCGTCTGCATTCGACGCTCGGCTATCTCAGCCTTGATAATTTTAAACGTCAGTTTTCGCTCCAAAAATCCCAAACATAGATGTGCGCTTTCGGGAAGTGGTTAGAGAAAACTGCTTTGCAGACAATTCTGTAATCACTTCCCGAAAGTTTTAGCCATCAATCAGCCAAGATCAACGAGTTAGGATTGGCAAGAAGATCGATTGGTTGGCGGTGTTAACGGCAAAGACAAAGCTCGCGTTGTTCGCATCGTAGGCCGGCGCGGGATCGGGATGGATCCAGTCGTGGGGCACGCCATTGGCATCGACCGTGAGTTCAGAAAGATCGGCACTGGCCAGCCCCACCGCAAAACTGAAGGTGAAGGTATCGTGCGTATGGAGAATGCCATCGTCGCCCAACGCCGCCGCAGGAACGGAGAGCTTGGCCCCCACCCCAGCCGGGCTGCCATCGGCGTTTAATAGGACATTGCCGGTCCCCAGATCAGCCACGGTGAAATAGACATTTTCTAGCGAGACCTCCGTCACATTGGTAAACGTGGCTTCAACGTTGTAGACGCCGGCGGGTGCATTGGCCTGCGGGGTCGAGTCGTAGGTACCGATCGAGCTTTCGAGTTTGAGCCGATGGTTGACCGACGGATTCTGCAACGTGCCGCTGATGTAGGTG
Organism: bacterium; assembly: GCA_016124945.1. Taxonomy (GTDB): domain Bacteria; phylum Chloroflexota; class Anaerolineae; order Caldilineales; family Caldilineaceae; genus RI-153. The sequence continues at coordinate 23,745 of WGMT01000095.1, forward strand.
GGCGGGGTTAGCAAGCCGTCCCAAGCGCCAAAATCGACAAAGGCGGAGGTAGAGCCAACCGGGACAATCACGGTGTCTGTGTACACATGCGTATCACCATCTGGGAAAATGAGGTCCATGGTGATATTAAATTCCTCTTCCTCTATCCCCTCATCCTCAATGTAGATCCGTTCGAGCGCAGGCTCAAGTGTCATCGAGATTCGCTCGCCGGCAATCAGGGTTTCGCCCGATACTTCAAAGACGACGCTGGGATCGCCCACATGGATAGGATCGTGGGCGATGTGCATGGCCGGGGCCATGACAGTCCCGGTCACCGTTCCGCTCACCCAGAAGGAGATGTGGTTGCCATCAGGGCTCACGCGAAAGTCAAAGACTTCACCAGGCCCGAGTTCGATGTTATCCAAACCCATGTGGAAGCCGTAGCCAGTGATCGACAGTGAGCCGTGGGTGGGGGTCTCCACCGTCGTCCCGTGGACCATCACCGTATAGAGCGTCTCATCGGTTGCGGTAAACGGCACCGAAATGCGCGGGGGGATGTCTTTGCCCAGTCCGCCGCGGAAGTGAATCAGTTCAGCGCCAGGAATTTCTTCAAGCAGGATGTCGCTCCCGATGTCATTGCCGGTTTTCTGCCCCGCGTCATTGACAACCAGAATTGCGCCCTCGCCGGAATATTGAAAGCTGATCTCGCCTGTCACCATGCCTGCGGCAGCGGCCTGCACACTGGCGTTACCGGCCGGCTGATTGCAGAAAGGACAGGTGAAATATTGACCGGCGGGCAGGTCGCGCGAATTGTTGGCGTGCAAACTCAGGTTGCCCGAAGTGGCCGTCCCTTCGTAGATCGTGTCATCTTCGCCGGGAGTAGCGGCGGTGACATAACGCCAGGTGTTGGCGGCCATGTTGACGGTGATGTACTGGCGCTGTTTGGGGAAGTTGTTGTCATAGACCAGGATGCGCGACTCACTGGGACTGACGGTTTCGACACCGTAGGCAGTGATAGCATGACCATGTTTCCAACCTGGCAGAGCATAGATGCCGACGGTGTAGGGAATCGGATCGGCCCGATTGAAGTCGGCGATTAGTTTGTTGACGGCGGCCACTGGTCCTAGCGTGATCTCATTGGCCGAGTTGTAATACTCATCCACCGACTGCGTAATGAAGTAATGGGCAATGTAGTTTTCCAGCGACTGCGCCGGAAAGTTCAGATCAATCGTCGTCCCTGCTCCTGACTGGAAGCTGGCCGGCGAAGACTTACCCTTGAAGGGCAGCCATTCAAACAGACGCAGGCTGGTGGCAGCCATGCCTTCGCAGTGCCCGCCACCCATACCGCTGATCTGGCCCTCTAACCACTTCTGGGCCGGCCCACTCAATTTACATGTCGCCGCAGTTGTGCCCGATTGGCAAGCTGCCGGGCCAAAGAGCAGGAACAGGTCGTCTGCACCTAGATCATCACCAAAATTGCGGGGCGCCTCATTGGTGTAATTTTGAAACTGGAAGCCATCTACCTTGACATCGAACGCCAGTCCGTTCTGGTCTTTGAAGACTGCCGTCAGCGTACCGGGCGCTTCTACCAGAGTGCTGACTGGGCCACCGCCACCTTGGTTGGCTTCTGGAGCAGAACTGATCAGTCCAAAGCTGTTATTGTTGATGACCGTGCCGACGGCCACGTTGTTGGCTTTCGCCACCCACGTGACAGTCTGAGTGGTATTGGCAGCCAGCGTTGGCAGTGTAAATTGAACATAGGCGGGGCCGTTGTCCGTAACTAAGGTACCACCGCTAACGTGGGTTGTGTTGACCGGCAGATCGTTGTAAAACACAATGTTTGTAAAGACCTTGCTTGACAAATTATGCACAGTCAATTCATAGGTAAGGTTTTGGCCGGACTGCACATAGATTGGCCCTGCCACCCGCACGACCAAATCAAATGTCTGCGCCTGAACAGTCGACGCCAAATTCGGAGCCGTGAGTAAAATGCTGTTAAGCAGCAACGCCATCACCAGGGTCAGCACGAGCTTGACCGGCAAAGTTTTAGATCTGTGGAACATAGTTTCTCCTACATTGTTGTGATTAGACGACTTGATTGAAGTTGGATTGAACAACAACGGTCACTTTTCCTGTTTTGCCAAATGCTCGACCAGTACGAGTGGAAATCCCAGACTGTAGATCTGTTCGAGCACGCCCATCAGCGCGGCTTGGTCGGCGACTTGGCCAATCAAAATTGTGATGCCATTACCCCCTTGCTGGTAACCGCAGATCACCCAGACCCCGCTGAGCATATCCAGCCAGCAGGCATCGAACCGTCCTTGGGCGCAAATCCGATAGTGGGCGGGGTGATCCAGGTGTAGATTGTGTGCATCCATCGTCATGGTTTCTGGTCTTCGGCTTGTATGGCATTAACCCACCGGCTGCGCGTCAAGTTGCGCGGCGGTATGGGTAAGCAGTTAAAACCCAGATGACGCACAGATCAGGCTCGCATTGCGCTGCTCTGGGCGCTGCTTACCTGCCATCATAGTGGGCGGCGTGGGTACGCGTATTACACAAGAAGTAGTATTATGTGGGTAGAAATGCGTAGGGTGGGTAAGAAGAGAGTGGTAGAGTATGTAAGCAAAAACTCTGTCTTGGTATAGACTTATAGAGTCAACAAGTAGAAGTCGGATAAATCACGTAGGGGTTCTGCTTGCTGAAACCTTCTGGCGCAGCAAGCAGCGCCCTTACGAATGTACGATGTCTATCTGGTTTTTCTATTAGGCCGGTGGCAGGAGGCTCAGTTCCTCTGCTTTTGCCACTGCTTCCCGGCGATTGCGCACCCCCAACTTGGTATAGATGTTGTTGGTGTGTTTTTTCACTGTGTTGGGAGAGATGACCAACGCGGTCGCAATTTCGTTGTTCGAGAGGCGTTGGCGAATCAATGCCAACAGGTCGAGCTCGCGCGGGGTGAGTGGGGTAATGCCGTGGAGTTTGGCATAGTGTGTGATCTGCGCACGATGATCAACAGAGTCATATGTGGGGGGAAAGGCCGCTAGCAACTGGTGCACATACGGAGTGTGCCCATGCGTAGCCTTGAACAGCCGGAGCAGTGTAGCCATCGGTGCGCCGAATTCAACAAACGTGCGGACAAAGCCACCCGGCTCGCCCAAAGCCAGCGCCCGGGCCAGGACGTCAAATGCTTCTTCGTTGCGCCGCAAACCATGCAGAATGAGCGCTTGCAGGGTACTAATTTGGAACACCTGGAAGGTGTTATGGACCCTCTCGGCATGGTATAAACAGGTGGTGGCAAAGGTTAATGCCTCGGTCAGAGCGGTGGTGGTGGCGATTGCCAACAGCGCCCGAATCCGGGTCAATAGTGGTACTTCCACCCCAATCGCCGTCCCCTGGCTGGCCCCAGGCGTAATCTCCTGTGTGAGGCGATCCGCGTCCGCCGTTTGGCCATTGAGCAACGCGAGCCGCACCTCGAACGCAGCCGAGATTGCCAACAAATTGGGACGACGGATTTCCGTGACAAACTCGCGCGCTGCCTGTGTATAGGCGAGAGACTCGCTGGTACTGCCGTTGGCTTGGGCCACTAGTGCCAACCCCAGTAAGCTCCCTTGATAGGCGCTTGGGTTGGTGCGATAGTGCATGCTTTCTACCTGCCGCCAGTGGTGGGCGGCGGCGGCTAGTTCATTCTGTTCATAATAGGCAATGCCGCATAAATATTGGGCCCACCCATACCAGATCTCCACAAAGCCGATGTCTCGCCAGACCACATGACCATCAACCAGATCTACGGCAGTCACGGCCTGCTGCGCAATTTCGACCGCTGCGGCCAGTTCCCCGGCATGGAGATGGAGGATAGCGAGTCCACCGAGCAAGATCATCAGCGTGGGCCGCTGCTGCGTCTGCGCCACTGCCAGCGCCGTGCGCAGGAGCGTGTGCGCTACGGCTGTCTCACCCATACAGGTGCGGGCAGCAGTAAGATGGATCAGCACTTGGGCGTGCGCAAATTGGTGCGTGGGCAGCTGTTGGTCAAGCGCGCGCTGCAGCAACGTAACGGCGCGCTGCGGTTCGCCGTCCCAATAGGCCGTCACCCCGCGCAACAGTTGCAGGTCAGCCACCAATATCTGGCGCTGGTCGGCAGCCAGCGTCAGGTCTGATTGGATGCGCATCTCGATGTCCGCAAGCCGTGCGCGTGGCATTTGAGGGCCGATCCCAAATACCGACAACCAGATTTGGACCAAAAGCAATTCGGGCTGCGTCTCGGTTATATCAGCGGGAAAGAGGGCGAGCCAGCGTATCAGCGTGGACCCGGGTAGCTGTCGATCCAACATTGGATGGAGTTGATTGATGACTAGTGCAGTCGCAGTGCGCACATCACCAGCGGCAAGCATATGGCGCAGTGCCTCTTCGATCAAGCCGGCTTCGGCAAACCAGGCACCGGCAATTCGGTGCAGCCGCGCCAGTGTGGCCGGCGATTCGGTGCGCATTAGTTGGTGACGCAGAAAATCGCGGAAGAGATCATGATAGCGCACCCACTCACCGGTCTGGTCGAGCGGGACGACAAAGAGATTTTGCGCTTCCACTTGCGCCATCAGCGCCTGCCCGAAACCCGGCCCCAGGCGGTCGGCCAAGAGTACATCGGCCAGTGACGCGCAGAAACGGTCGACCAAGGCGGTACACAATAAAAACTCGCGCAGCGGTTCAGCAAGCTGCGCCATGACCTCTTCAACCAGATAGCCGACCAGCAGCCGGTCGTTGCCGCGAAAGTTCGCCAAGAATTGGTGGGGGTCTTGACGCTGTAAGGCGATGCTTGACAATTGTAGCGCCGTGATCCAGCCATCCGTGCGGGCATGGAGGAGGTCCAGCGTCGCGTCGTCCAAGGCATGGTCGAGCCGTTTATGCAAAAAGCGGCGCGTCTCCGCCACGGCAAACCGCAGGTCCCCGGCGCGTAGCTCGGTGATCTGTTGCTCGATCCGCAAGCGTCCCAGGTGCAACGGCGGGTCGGTACGCGAGAGGATCACCAAATGCAGCCGCGACGGCATATAACGCAGAAGATGGCGCATAACCTGATGCACCTCGTGCGAGCGGATGAGGTGATAATCATCGAGGACAAGCACGAGATCATTAGCAATCAGGCTCAACTCGCTCACCACGACGTCAGCGAGATAGTCCACGCCCGGCAGTTGTGCTACGCCCAATAGGCTTTGGGTAATGGAACATGCTGTCGGTTCACAGGTGCGTATTGCTGCAATCAAATAACGCAAGAACTGGGCAAGTTGGTTGTCGCCCTCATCTAACGAGAGCCAACAAACTTTGTAAATTTTTGCTGTGGGACTTTGGGATGCCTTGTCAATCTGGTTTAGCCATTGGCCGACCAGTGTGCTCTTGCCGAAGCCGGGTGGCGCTGAAAGGAGAATGAGTTTGTGCGTTAAACTTGCATGCAAACGGGCAAGGAGGCTGGGACGTGGTACCCAGTTTTCATCTGTTTGTGGACGGTATAGCTTCGTTGTGAGCAACAGCATTGCTTCCTTTGCCTATAGATTAATCAGGTAAGCTAACCCAATTATAGGCGGTGTTTAACAAACGTGCGAGGAGTGGCCACGACGCAAGAAAAGAACAAGGCGAATCACTAAAGTAATGCTACTTTGAAAACCGTAGTTCGCGTTGGACTAGTGACGCCGGTTGAGTAGCGCAGCGTATCGAAACCAAGGAACGGGTCTACAGAGAAACCGGTCTCGCCTACCCGCTTGGTTTCGATACGCTGCGCTA
>WGMT01000007.1 GCA_016124945.1 bacterium
GGCACCTTCTGCATTCAGTTGCCATCTTGGTTCCCTGTTCTCGATTGCCTTCGCTTTCGGTACAGACCAAGGCTATGGTTGTTCTCTTGTTAATGTGCTTTTACATCCCCTCTACTGGGGGTGTCTAACTCCTCTCGTGTTACGTATATAGAGAAAGTAAGGATTATCTTCCCCCATGAAATACCGCAACTTTGGACGCACAGGCTGGCAGGTTTCCGAGATTGGCTTTGGCGGTTGGGCCATCGGTGGATCCTGGGGCAGTGTGACCGACGACGAATCGGTGGCGGCGTTGGATCGAGCCGTTGATCTCGGCGTCAACTTCATCGATACTGCCGACGTCTACGGCAATGGACACAGCGAGCAGTTAATTGCGCAGACACTGAAAGGGCGGAACGAGCGGATCTACGTGGCGACCAAGGGTGGACGTCGCGCAAATCCACATGTTGCCGAAAGCTATACCAAAGAAAATTTGACCAGTTACGTCGAACGCAGCCTCACCAATCTCCAGGTCGACGCGCTGGATCTCATACAACTCCACTGCCCGCCCACTGCCGTCTACTACATGCCCGAAGCATTTGACGCCCTAGACGACCTCGTCAAAGCAGGCAAAATCCGTCATTACGGCGTCAGCGTAGAGAAGGTGGAAGAAGGGCTCAAGGCAATGGAATACCCCAATGTGGTGTCGGTACAGATTATCTTTAATATGTTCCGGTTGCGCCCGGCGGGGCTCTTCTTCGAGGAAGCGAAACGTCGCGAGGTGGCCGTCATCGCGCGGGTGCCGCTTGCCAGTGGCCTGCTCACCGGCAAGATGACGCAGGACACCCACTTTGCCAAAGACGATCACCGCAATTTCAACCGTCACGGCGAATCGTTCGATCGCGGTGAGACCTTCTCGGGCGTCGACTATGAGACAGGGCTGGAGGCTGTAGACATGTTGCAGTCGCTTGTCCCTGAAGGCGCGTCAATGGCGCAGGTGGCGCTACGATGGATCTTGATGTTTGAGGCAGTCTCTGTGGTGATTCCCGGCGGAAAGCGCCCGCAGCAAGTAGAAGACAACGTCGCCGCGTCCACACTGCCGCCGTTGAGCGAAGACGAGATGAAGAAGGTAGCGGCGGTGTACGATCAATTCATTCGTCCCCAAGTTCACAACCGCTGGTAGCCTTTTAGAAAGGAGTTTCCCCAATGAGCAAGCTCAGCACAATCCTGGCCGCCGACCCCGCTGTGGATCTGGCGGTGGTACGAGAGATGGCAAGTGAGTTTCAAAATTACATCCTCAGCGACGAAGTCTACCATATCCTGGTGGTGCGCACTCGGCAGGGTGACGAACGTATCCAGAGTAGCGGCGGCGATCTGCTGGCACGCTTGAACAAACTTCAGGAACAGATCACCAAACTGACACCTGAACAACAAGACGAACTACGTCAACTGCGCCGCCAGTTGGATGAATCGATGGCCGACTTCCGTACACGTTTTCATAGCCTGCTGGAGCGGGAGGTGAAGGCGCGACTCAACAGCCTCAACTGGTTCCTCGACGAGTGCAAGCAGGATCAGCGGCAGTGTCGGGTCAGCTATCCCTTCGAGATCCGCAATCGTCACCGGATTGACGCTATTTGGGATATCATCGGTGATAACCCGCCCGAAGGCATGCGTGGCCAGATCGAGGCCGTCGATCGCCGTATCCGCAGCATCACCAGCCCGGCGGAATTTGTCTGGGACGATCAGCTCAAAGGGATCTATCCACAGGGGAAATACTGGTATCTGTATGTGCTCCCCAGTGTGACGAAAGAATAAGATCCACAGATTGCACGGATTAAACGGATTTCCAGAAAAGAAGAATTCACCGCAAAGACGCAAAGAGCGCAAAGAAAAACAAGAGATTTCCTTCTCCTGACTTTGCGTCCCTTCTTGGCGGCCTTTGCGACTTTGCGGTAGTCCTCTCTGAGAATCCTTCTAATCCGTGAAACCTGTGGATCTTCTTCTGCCTTCATGGATCACTTCTTTTTGAGGTAAACCGTAATCTCACTGCGGTTGTGGAAGAGCTGCCGCGCCCCGGCGAGGACGTAGGTGCCTCTGAGGATCTTAAACGCGTGCTCGAGGACTTGTCGCCGTCCGTGTTCAGGCAGTTTGAAGGTCATAATGGCGACGCCATGAGGGTAAAGCTGACGGGCGTAGTCCACCATAAGTCGCGCAGAGTCGCGGGCGTCCATGCGCATGTCGTTGACGATGAGATCGAACTCGTCGGGTTCGTCGGCCAGGTAGGCTTCGGCGGTGACACGCTTGTGGCGGATGGCCTTGTCGGTCGCCAAACGCGGATCCAGTTCCGCCGGATCCACCGCGGTGACATACTGATCACGCTGGCGCAATACCCGCGTCCAGCCGCCCGGCGCCGCGCCCAGATCCAAAGCAACTCCCCGCTGCGGCAAGTCGATGTGAAACACCTCCAACGCCTCTAACAGCTTAAACTCCGCCCGGCTCACCTGATCCTTTTCGCGCGCAAAGCGCCGTTCCCCGCCGGCCCAGTCGGAGAGGTTGTAATCGGCAAGGGAGAGACCCAAAAAGGCGAGTTGCGAATTGCGAATTGCGGATTGCGTGTCGTCGGCGCTTCCGTCGTCCGCTGTCCTCAGCGGCGTCGTCCGTCGTCCGCTGTTCTCAACGGCGTCGTCCATTTCCCCGCACACCACCGACACGATCTGCATCGGTTTGCGCACGTCGAGGGGCGCGCCGCTGAGTTCTTGCAGGCGCTGGGAAAGGGCGCGATTGACGTCGAAGGGCTTGTAGGGCAGGTCACCGAGGATGCGCGTCTGCACGGAGAAGGGCAGATCGGGATCGAGCATGGACGCGATTTCGGCTTCGGCGGCGTCGACGATGATGGAAACGTCGTCCGCTGCGCCGCGCAAAGGGACGGTCATGTCCACCGGGTGGATGTGACGTGCGAAGATGGGCGGTTCCTGTCGCCAGGATTCGGCCACGCCCCAGAAGCCGAGATCGCAGTCGAGGAGCATGATGCCGGGGGCAAGCTGCGCCACCTGCGTCACCTCGGTGGCGGCTTTGTACGCGTCGTCTAAGGCGAGTTCTAGGAAATCAGGGTCGGCGGTGAGGATGAGTTGGGGCATTATTGCCTTCGATGGGATGATGGGATGATGGGATGATAAAGAGATTCCATCATCCCATCATCGAAACGAAACATTAAGATCCGAGAGCACTCAAAATCATCCCCGCAACCTCCCTCGCCCGTTCCGGCGCGTCGCCGACGTAGTCGGAGGCGTCGAGGAGACGGTGCGCAGTTGTGGGATCGACCAGTGACATGAGCCGTTCGTCGGTGAGGAGGTTGTCCATGAGCGGGTTGGGTTCACCCGCTTGCAGCGCGGCCCAGGCCGTGAGGCTCTGCTCGCGGATGACTTCGTGCAATTCCTGGCGATCGCCCCCCGCTTTGACGGCTTCCATGAGCAGACGCTCGGTGGCGGCGAAGATGCCGTAGTCGCGCAGGTTGCGCGCCGTAGGACCGGGCCAGATCGTCAGCCCGTCCACCAGTTTTTGCATCTGCCCCAGGACTTCGTCTGTCACCAAAAAGGCTTCGGCGAGGAAGAGCCGCCGATTGGCCGAATCGTCCAACGTGCGTTCGAGCAGGCTGAGCGCGGCGTTGTCCCAGGCCGGGCGGGGCAGCGCAGCGAGGACGCGGCTGAGGCTGTCCACGTTTTCGGCGGCGATGGGGTTGCGCTTGAACGGCATGGCGCTGGAGCCTACCTGATGCTTGCCGAAGGGTTCGCTCCACTCGCCGAAAGGAGGCGATTGGAGGATGCGCAAATCGAAGGCGAATTTGTGCACACTCGCGCCAAGACCCGCCAATGCATTGACAATGAACCAGTCCTGTTTGCGCGGGTAGGTCTGCGTGGCCGCGGTAAAGGCATTGATGCCCAGCGCGGACATGACCTTGTCTTCAAGTTGCCGCGCCGACAGGCCGGTACCGTCGAGGAGTTGGGTGTAGCTGGCACTGGTGCCGACCGCGCCCTTGAGTCCCTTGCCGCGGACGCCGTCGCGCACGCGACGCAATTCGCCCAGATCGGCGAGCAGGTCCTGGCCGTATTGGGCCAGGCGGTAGCCTACGGTGGTGGGTTCGGCGGGCTGGATGTGGGTGAAGGCGATGGCGGGCGTGTCGGCATTTTCTTCAATGCGAGCGGCCAAGGAGCGCAACACGCCTTCGAGCTTGACGATCACCAAATCGAGCGCGGCGCGCAGCCGCAGCGCGTCCACGTTGTCGAGGACGTCCATGGACGTCGCACCCAGGTGGATAATCGCCCCACCCACAGGACACTGTTCCGCAAAGGTCTTGATCTCGGCCATGAGATCGTGGCGGATCTCCTGTTCGATTTCGGCGGCGCGGGCGATGTCGATATTGTCCTGATGGGCGCGCAGATCGGCCACCTGTTCGGCGGTCACCAGACCGGCGGCGTGCTGCGCTTCGGCCAGCGCCACCCAGAAACGACGCAGCAGCCGACGCTTCTCCGCTTCGCTCCAAACACGGCGCATCTCTGCGCTACCGTAGCGCCAGGTGAGTGGAGAGAGGTAGGTTTCGTGATCGAACGAGGTTTGCGGCATGGTTCTCTTCTCTGGTGAGCGGCGGTATTTTGATTGGAGATTAAGCGGCTAGGCGATTAGGCGATTTCAGAAGGTCGTCGCCGTCCCCAATCATACCCCCAACTGTGTCATTTCAAAAGTGATCGAGGCAGGCAGAAACGCCTAACCGATACATCCCTTGGCGAATATCTCCTGCCGACTGTAGGTGACCCAATCGTAGAGGAATTTGACTTCGACTTTGTAGCCTGCTTCGGCGCAGGCCTGGCATTTGCTCTCTAGCAACGAAGCGCCGCGGGTGATGGAGTAGCCGAGGCAGGCCCGGCAACTTCCGGAGATCTGGCCGTAGACGTAGGCTTCGAGTTTGACGGCCTCAAAGGGCCACTTGAGCAGCCCGCCCTTGACACCGCCGGTGACGCTGCCGTTGCCACACAATTTGACGGTGGTCTGTCCTTTACAGTAGTTGAGTTCGCCGACGCCGCTGATGCCGACGTTCAGCTTGCTGTAGCCTTCGATGCCGAATTTGAAGGCATAGCCGCGCAGTTCCAGCCCCACCGCGGCCAGCGGCCAGGTGATCCCCAGATCTGCGTTGGCGGCCACACCGATTGATCCCACGTACTCGCGCCGCGCACAGCCAGGACAGTCGCCGCCTGAGTCGTCGTCGCAGCACTTCACACACAGTTTGCCCTGCACCGACAGCGTGCCGCCGGCCTTGATCGTGGGCCGACTGGGCAGGCTGCTCATCAGGCTGTTCAGCCGCTCGGTGTGTTGTTTCAAACCCAGCAGATCTTCTGATTTTTTGTTGACGGTCAAACAATCAGTAGACGACCAGCCCAGCGGATCGATGCGCGTGGCCGGGTTGTTGCGGGCGTATTGGTAGAGGTTGGCCTGCTCGATCTGCCCCAGCGGATCCGCCTGCACAAACCGCCCCAAGACAGGATCGTAGCGGCGGGCGCGGTTGTCGTAGAGCGCGGCAACCTCGTCCCAGCGGCGGGCGCCGAACTGATAGACGTTGTCCACGGCGCCGGAGCGTTGGACGCTCTGCCCGAAGGCGTCGTACTCGTAGCGATTGACCGCCGCGCCATCCTCGTCCACGAGCAGACGCGTCGATCCCAGGCCGTCGGGCAGGTAGTAGTGGGCAGCGCCGCCGCTGCTATGGGCGAGGCGACCGTCCACGAAGGGTGTCAGGGCGTAGCCCGTCGTGAGGCGCTCCGACACCCCGTACTCGGCCAGGATCGTCGTCCCCAGGCCGACGCCGTCGTGGAGGAAACGGATGGTCGCGCCGTTGGTGGTCTCGGCGACACGGCGGCGGAAGGCATCGTAGACATACGACGACGCGCCCTCGGGTCCGCTTGCGCCGGTCATGTCGCCGCGGGCGTTGTAGGTGAACGACCGATTCTCGCCGCCGTCCACCGTCAGCAGGCGATTGCGGGCATCGTAGGTGTAGAGCGTCCGCTGCACGCCGTTTTCTTCGACGAGTTGGTTGGCCTGGTTGTACTGGTAGGTGGTCACCGCGCCGTCCACCACCTGACGGGTACGGTTGCCGGCGGCGTCGTACTCGAAGGCCTGCTCGTAACTGAGGACGCCGACTCGACGCTCGCCCGTCAGCCGGTTGGCAGCATCGTAGATGTAGGTGACGGCGTCGCCGTTGGCGAAGGTGGCCCCGCTGCGGTTGCCGGCAACGTCGTAGGTGTAGCCCACGCTGTCCAAGAGCGCGTTTGCCGCGTCCCTGTAATCCATGCGCAGTGGACGGTCGAGATCGTCGTACTCGATCTGCATCGTCATGCGCACGTCCCCGTCAGGACCGGCGTCCTGGCGCGCCATGCGGCCGTCGGCGTCGTAGACAAAGGTGAAGGTCTGACCGCCCTGTTGCGCCTGGATCAGTTGATTGGCGGCGTCGTAGGCGTACTGCACGGTGAGGCCGTCGGGGGCGACGAGAGCGGCGCGGTTGCCCACGGCGTCGTAGGTGAAGCCCACCGTCTTGTTCAGTCGACGGTCGACGACGGTGGCGGTACGGCCCAGCGCATCGTAGGTGAGGACGATGTCGGTCGCGGCGTCGCGCACCTGCATCATGCGCCCGGCCGCATCGTAGGTGCGGTCGATGGTGCCGTCTGGGTAGACGACGCGGATCTCGCGCCCGGCGGCGTCGTAGACGTGCTGGATCACGTCGCCGTCCGACTGCCCCAGTCGGCTGGCTTGAGTGACCTGGGTGATCTGTCCGCGTGCGTCATAACCGTAGCCGGTGACCTGCCCCAGCGGATCGGCGATGGCGATGAGGCGCCCGACGGTGTCATATGTGAAGGTTGTACGGTTGCCGCGGGGATCGACGGTGGCCGTAGGGTTGCCGTCCGACTGCGGCAGTCGGCTGGCGTCGTACTCGCGGCGCGTGCTGTTGCCCAGCGGATCGATTTCCTCGATCAGGCGGCTGAGGCCGTCGTAGACGAAGCGCTGCGTCTGGCCGTCGTCCTCGCCACCGCCCTCGCCACCGCCCTCGCCACCGCCTGCGGGGATGGCCGAGATCGTGCGCAGGCGGTTCCCTGCGCCGTCGTAGACATGACGGGCGCGCTGGCCCAACGGGTTGATCTCCTCGACCAGGCGGCCCACTTCGTCGTAGACAAACACGCTGACGCCGCCCAGTGGCTCGGTCTGGCGGGTCAGCCGCCCCATACCGTCGTAGGCGTAGGTAACAGTGCGGCTCAGCGCGTCGGTCTGGCGGATCAGGCGTTGAGCGCCGTCGAAGACGCGCACGGTGGCGTTGCCGTTGGCGTCAATCTCCTGTACCAGGTTGCCGTCCGACTCTCCCAGTCGGCTGGCGTCGTAGACGTAGCGTTGGCTATGTCCTAGCGCGTTGGAGATCGCCGTCAGCCGGTTGAGGGCATCGTAAGATTGGGTGAGGACGACACCGGTCGGGTCGGTGGTGGTGATGCGGTTCCCATTGACGTCGTAGGTGTAGCGGGTGGTGTTGCCCAGCGGATCGGCGGTGGACAGCGTCTCACCGAACGCATTGACCGTGTGGACGGTGGTCTCCCCCGCCGGGTCGGTTTCGGCGACGAGACGGCCCAGGCTGTCGTAGGCGTAGGTGGACGTCAGCGCCAGCCCGTTCGGGTCCACAATTTCGCCCAAGCGACGGCTCAGCGGATCGTAGGTGAAGGTGCTAGTGACGCCGCGCCCATCCACCACGCTGATCAGATCGCCGTTGGCGGCGTAGGTGGAGCGGATTTCCACGGCGAGGCCGGTGACGTCGAAGCCGCGCACCAACTCGCGGCCCAGGTCGTCGTAGACATAGGCCGTCACCACGCCCCGAGGATCGGTCTGCCGCAGCAACCGCCCGGCCACGTCGTAGGTGAATTGGGTGGCGAGATCAAGCACGCCGCAGCCCGTCACTGTGGTGAGGCGACGGTTGAGGGCGTCGTAGGTGTGACAGGTAGCCGCGCCACTGGGATCGACGATGCGGGTGACGTTGTCGGCGGCATCATATTCGTAGCGAGTGGTGAGGGCCAAGGCGTCGGCGTCGACGATCTCTTCCACGAGCCGCCCGAAGGCGTCGTAGACAAAGCGATCCAGCGCGCCGTCGGGGTGGGCGACGGCGGCGATGCGTCCGCGCGCGTCGTAGGTGTAGACGGTGACATTGCCCAGCGCGTCCACGGTGGCTGTGCGCTGGTTGGCGTCATCGTAGCGGTGGGTGGTGATTTGACCGGCAGCCTCAATGACCTGTGCCAGATTGCGGTTGACATCGTAGATCTGGGTGAGAACACGGCTTTCGTCGGCGTCACCGATTTCCTGGCGCGTCAGTTGGGTGTAGAGGTTGTAGGCGTAGGTGGTGACCACGTTCAGCCCGTCCGCCGGATTGGCGCTGAAGTCTTCCACCAGGCGCGTCGGGTTGCCGCGCGGATCGTACTCGCTGCGGGTGACCACGCCCAGCGGATCGGTGGTGGAGACGAGGCGGTTCATCGCATCGTAGGCAAAGCGGTAGACCGCGCCGTGGGGTTCGACGCGCTCAGTCGGGTTGCCGGCGGCGTCGAAGCCGCCGAAGACGGTGGTGACGTTGAGATCGTCCTGCCCAGCGGCGTCCTCGATAGCCTGGGTAAGCAGGCCGGGGACAGGCGTCACGCCGGGCAGGAAGATTGGGTTTGCGCCGCCGCTGGCTTCGTCCGCGGTGCCTTGGGTGTAGATGTACCGGGTGACGACGCCACGCGGGTCGGTCTGGCTGAGGCGTTGACCGGCGGCGTTGTAGGTGTAGCGCATCACCGGGGTGACGTCCGACCGCAGCGGTCGGCGCGTACCGTCTTCGTCGCGCACTTTGGGGTATTCGATGCGGATCAGGTTGCCTGCTTCGCCCACACCTTCTTCGTAGTCGTAGACGTAGGTGATCGTCTCGCCGCGGCCGTCGGTTTCGGTTTTGATCTGGTTGAAGCGTGGCTCGAAGGTGAACTGCCACGTGCGCCCATCCGTAGGATTGTCCTTGGCACAGGTGGACGCGGTGCGCTCGGTGCGAGAGAGGCGATTGCCCATGCTGTCGTAGGTGAAGTCGACGCATTCACCGTTGGGCTGTGTCTGCCGTGTGAGGTTGTTGCGGGCGTCTCGGGCGTAGTGGACGCTGCGCCCCACGGCGTCGGTGCGTTCCGTCCATTGCCCCCAGCGGTTGGTGACGCCGCTGATCTGCCCCGCGCCGTAGGTGACCTGCTCGCGCAGTTCGGCGGAAGTCGGCGTCTTGGGCGCAGGCGCGCCGGGGACACCCACCGGGCTGTCGTTCAACAGCACGTAGGACGTGTCCGACGGCGCAAAGGTGCGTTCCTCGGCGGTCACGCTGACCGTGTCTGTCTCGGGATCGTAGATGGGCCGCGCCGGTTCCGTCACCGTGCGGACGCGGCCGAAGCGGTCGTAGCTGTAGGCAGTGACATCGCCGGCCTGATCGGCCTGGTGCGTCATCAGCCCACGCTCGTCGTAGCTGAAAGCACGTTCACTTCCATCGGGCAACGTGACACGCCGCAGATGATTGTTGCCGTCTACATCCAGTACACTCTGCCGTCCCGCTGGATCGCCGATCGAAACAGTCCCCGCTGCTGCGACAACCCTGTCGTCCGTCGTCCGTCGTCCGTCGTCATAGCGAAAACGCCACGTCCAATCCGGCGCGTCCCGCCCCGGCGCGGTGACGGCGACAGCTGCCACTGATCCGTTGGCGTTGTAGCTGTAATCAGTGCGCACGCCGTGACGGGTCAGCGTGTGGGTGTGGATGCCGTCGGCGTCGAAGGCGATCTGCGTGCCGTCGGGGTAGCGGCGCACGTAGCCCGGGCCACCGTCCTGGCGCGTGAGGGTGGAATAGTCGGCGGCGCTGCGGCTGACGATGACACCGTCGTTGGCAGGCGGCGCCGTGAGCCACGGATCAAAGAGGACGCCGTCGCTCACGCGGTCTCCCACAGCGGACGGGTTGAGGGTGGGGTGGAAAGGACCCGAGAGCGCGCCCCAGTAGTTGCCGGTAGCGTCGACGGGTTGGGCGGGCGTGTTGTTGAAGACACCGTGATCGTCGTTGCCCTGGAAGATGCTGTTGTGGACGGCCAACGCACCGCCGTCCTCGACGTAGATGCCGTGGTTGCGGCTGTTGACGAGGGTCAGCCATTCCAGGACGGGCGTGTTGGCGTAGACGTTGAGCGCGCCGGGTGCGCCGCCCAGCCCGTCGAAGACGACATACGCCAGGTGTGATCCGTCCCCGCGCAGGTCGATGCGGATGTCCGGCTGGAACGCGGCGGAGATCTGGGTGAAGGTGATGGGCTGTGTCGCCGCGCCGACAGCATGCAGACTGCCCAGCACGTTTAGCCCGGCCGATTGGTCCGCGGTGTCGACAATGGAGATGGCCGTCCCCGGTGGAATGGTAAGGCGCCGACCGGCGTTGACCGTCACCTGCTCGATGATCTGGTAGCCGTCGATGCCGGGGATCTGCCAGGTGACGTCGCGATCGATGACGCCGCCGATCCAGACGATCACGTTGGAGACGTTGGCGGCGAATGTGTTGTTGCTCAACACCGTTTGGGCGGGCAGGACCGCGGCGGAGAAGTTCTCGCGCACGCTGCTATTGCGCAGCGTCACCTGGGAATCGGCGGTGTTGACGGCGATGCCTGCCGCGCCGATCCCCGCCTGTCCATTGCCGCGGGCGATCACGGCGTCGAGGACGTAATCGCCGCCCGTGAGGCTGAAGCCGCTGCCGTTGTTGTCCTCGCTGGTGATGCGGGTCAAGGTGACGAGGCCGCCACGCTGGATCTGGGTGACGGAGATGCCCGCGCCGTCGAGGTTGTTGCGAACGGCGAGATCACTGAGCGTAGGTCGTGCCTCGGTGACGGTGAGACCGGCGCCGTCGATGTGCAGATGACGCAGCACAGAGGCGTCGCTGTCCGATTGCACGGCGCCGCTGCCCAACTGCACACCCAGCCAGCCGGCGCCGGGGGTCGTCGCCCCAAAGTTGATGGGGTTGGCGGCATCGCCCACAGCATTCAAGGCGCCGAGGACGATCAAGCCATGTTGCGCGTTGGCGAAGACTTCCACACCCGGCTCGATGGTCAACGTCACATTGTCGTTGACGAGCACGGTGTTGGTGATCACGTAGGGGCTGCCGGCCAGATCCCAGGTGGTGTCGGCGGTGATGAGTCCTTGGACGGTGGTGCGGGGGGAAGTGCGGGGGGCGGGGGGCGAGTTGCGAGGGGCGGGTTGCGGGCGGGCCATCTGCTCTGATCCGCCCAATCCGCTCAATCCGCGTTCTATTGCATTTTGCGCTGGATCGTAGAATTCGGTGGCGCGGTCGCCGTCGGTGATGAGGATGCGGCCCAGGTCGTCGCGGAAGAGGCGTTGCATGCCGGCGAGGACCCAGCCCGCGCCCAACGGGCTGTCGGGCTGGGTGTTGAGATCGACGGTGCCTTCGATGTTCACACGCTTTTCGCCGCTGACGAAGACGCCGGTGGCGCCGTTTTCGCAGTCGGGCGGGTTGCCGAAGATGCCGTCTAAGGCGAAGCAATACTCGCCTTCGTAGGGGATGCGGAAGCGGGCGGTGTAGGCGTAGAGGCCGGGCGGCAGCAGTGCCCCTTCGGCGTCGCGGCCGTCCCACAGGTAGCGGAAGCGGCCCACTTCGCCCGGTTGCAGATTGGCGGCGAGGGTGAAGTCTTGGGTGCGGATGCCTTCCACGAAAAGCTCGAAGCCGATGGTGTCACCCAGGGTGACGTTGTTCTCGAAGTCGAGGGAGAATTGCAGGTCGATCACCGCGGCGGGGACGACGCGATCACTGTTGTAGAGCAGGGTGGGCGCCACGTCCTGGCCCAGGATCTGCACCGGCGGCAGCGTCACCGACTCACCCAAGGTGCCGCGGCGCAGATCGACGAAGCAGCCGGTCTCGCCTTCGGGGCAATCCTGCACCTCGTTGTCATCGCTCTGATCCGCCACTTCGGTCTCCAACTCGGGTGTGGAGATGGGATCGTTGCAGTCGTAGTTGGAGAAGTGGGTCACCGTCATCTCCACCCACACGCCGGTGACGTCCACTACACCCCGGCCGGCGTGTTCCCAGGCCAGCGTTTCGGGGTTCCAGTAGCCCAGCGGAATCGCCGTCCCTGGGGCGAAGCCACGGCTGTTGGCAATGCGCACGGTGACTTCGGTGCCGGGCTGGAAGGTGTAATCGGAATCGCCGCCCAGGTTGAAGGCGTAGGTTTCCCAGGTGCCGGGGGGCAGGCTGCCGCTGGGCAAAAATTCCACCTGATCGAAGACGGTGGCGGTGACGTCCAGCGTGTCCGAAGGGGCGATGGCGCCAGGCGGGATCACCACCTGCATGGAACCGTCGCTGTTGGTGTGGGTGCAGCCGGCGACGTCGCAGGTGGTCAACGCCGGGTCCAACGGGGTGAGGTAGATGGCGTCGGCGGCGGTCTGGTGGTTGCGCACCAGAGACACTTCACGTTGGGCGTAGGTATAGCCGTCCTTTTCGACGTGCAGCCAGTAGATGCCGCTCTCGGTGACGGGGAAGACGAAGAAGCCGTCGGGGCCGCTGACCACCGTCCCCGAAACCGGCGTAGACAGTGACAGGGCGCGCGGTGGCATAGGATCGAAGCGGCTGCGGTCGCGCAGCCAGCGCTGCTGGTTGGCCTGGGTGCGGAGTGAACGCGCCTGCTGCGCAGCGGTTGGGTCCACGCGGGCCAGGGTGACGGTGGCCCCGGCCAGCCCGGCGCAGGTGGTGAGGTGCGCGTCGCAGGTCACGGAATCGTAGATCACGCCGGTGATCGTGCCTGCGTCGGCGGGTTGGGTGGGGGCGGTGAGGCTGTCCACGCCGGTGGGGACGTAGAACACGGAGCTCGCAGTCGATTGGTTGCCCCGCACGTCGGCAAGTGAGACGGTGAGCGTGTAGCTTTGTCCCTGGCTCAAAGACGCGCTGAGGACGCCCTCCGCGCCGACAGCGGACGCGGACAGATCGCCGGTCACGTCGACGACAGCGCCGTTTTCGGTGCGCAGCGTCACCGTCAATGATGACAGGTTGATCCCACTGTAAAAATCAGCGTAGCCAACGGAGACCGCCGGTTGATCCGCATAGACGCTGCGCCGGTGCGCCGGGGACACGATCTCGATCTGTGGGCCGCTGCCGTCCACGGCCACGGTGCGCGATGCCGTGGCGGACGCGCCGTCATTGTCCACGGCTGCGGCAGTGAGCAGTTGGTTGCCGTCGGCCAGGTTCACCGTGGCGCTGAAGCTGTTGCCCGTCACCGTAGCCGCCACACCGTTGACCGTGAGCGCGGCGATTGTGCCGTCGTCGGTCACGTTGCCGGTCACCTGCACAGGGTTGGCGACGACGGCGTCCTCGGCAGGGGTGATGATGGTGATCTGCGGCGGCTGGTTGGGCGTCGACGGTGTGGGTATGGGCGGCGTTTCGGGGATCACCTGGATCTGGCCGATGAGGTCGGGGTGTAGCGGATCGTAGTAGGTCACCGTACCGGGTTCGGTGAAGGCACGGCTGAAGGTTTGGCCGGGCGACAGGGGATTGCTTTGCCAGGCCGGCTCTTCGGCGGCGGATGCGGGCAGCGGCGGCGGGGACGAGGTCACCGGCGCGTTTGGCATGGTGGCGTGGGATGCGCGGCCTGGTCCACTGGCGGAGATGGCGGGCAGGTAGAGCGAATTGTCACCACCTGGGAGCAGGTTGGGGCCGACACCGCTTTGCACAACCGGCAGGTAGAGCGCGGACGGCGCCGCGCTGGGCTGTGGCGGCGATCCGGAGCGCGCTTGATGATCGAGCGCGCCATCGTTCGTCCAGGTGACGGTTTCGCCCACGACAACCACCAGCAGCGGCGGCGAAAAGCCGGCGTCGGTGATGGAGATCGTCCCATCCTGTGCGGTGAGCATGTCCACTGGGGTGACGGCGAGCGGTGCGCTACGGGTCGTCGTCAGCGTAGGCGTGGCATAGAGCGACGACGGTGGCAACATGGTCAGGATCATAGCGATGGCCGGCCAGAGGTGGAGCAGGCGGATGATGATGGCGCGGGCGCGGGTTCGGATCATTGTGTTTTCTCCAAATGGTGGTTGGGGGGGAGGGCCTCTTCAAACAAGAACCTACCGCGTTAACATGACAACGGCCACTTCCAACCCAATGAGGACCAGCAACACCAACAGACCCCACCAGCGCTGGGCGCGACTTAGCCGACCGCTGAGGACGATGCCGATGAGCAGGCCGACGATCACGCCGCCGACCGCGCCGAAGACGGTTTCGGCGACGCCGTCAAAGCCCGTGCGCGGACGGTTGCGCAAAAAAAGCATCACAACGGTGCCGCCAGGGATGAACCCGGCGGCCGCAGCCAGCAGGACGAAAAGAATCCGGTTCAGCAGATCCATCATGGTTCCTCGTTTCGGTTGGGCGCTTTCGACAACAAGCTGATGCTATCAGGGGTTTGTTGAATGGAAGTTGAATCGAAACAAACGAAGAGCTTACAGCGCAAATTCGTTCAACAAATGTTCAACCACAGTGGACAGAGGCAGGTGGGCGGCGATGGGGAAGGAATTTTCGGTGGACGGGGGGACGCTCAGAGGCAATTCCTCGCGCACGGACTCGGCCAACTGGCGGGTTTCGGCTTTCAATGCCGGGTGGGCGAGGGCGTAGTCCAATAGGACGCGGGCGTGGGTGGGGTCTCCTTGGGCGGCGAAGAGTTGGGCGCAGCCGACGATGACATAGAGCAGCATCGGTTCGGCGTGAAGTTTGTGCGCCAGGATCAAGGCCTGCTCAAATTGGGTCTGGGCGTCTAGCAGTAGGCCCATTGCCAGCGCAACAACGCCCAGATTGGTGTGGGCATTGGCCACGGCCCAGCGGTTGCCGATGGCGGCAAAGAGGTCGAGGCTGCGCAGGTAGTAGTCTTGTGCGGTGTGCGGATCGTCCTGGTCGCGGGCGAGGGTGCCCAGGTTGCTCAGGGTAAGCGCTTCGCCCTTGGCGTCGCCGATTTCCTGGAAGATGGGCAGGTTGTGGGCGAAGAGCATCTGCGCCTGACTGTAGTTGCGCCTGGTGTAGGAGAGGATCGCCAGGTTGTTGGTGGGTTGGGTCATCGACCAGCGATCCCCGATGGCGGCGTAGCATTCGATGCTTTCGCTGTAGAACGTTTCGGCGTCGTCGAAACGTCCTGTGCGGGCGGCGACGACGCCCAGGGCGTTGAGCGATTGGGCCTGTCCCCAAGGATCGGCGGCCTGCTGGTAGGCTTGCTGGGCGTCGAGGTAGAAGCGTTCGGCTTCGGCGTAGCGTCCTTGTTGTTGGGCGGCGGTGCCCAGTCCGATCAAGGCGAGGGCGGCGTCGGCGTGGACATGAAGACGGCGCGCCAACGTCAACGCTTCATCCAGAAGGGTGCGCGCACGGTCGAAGTCGCTCAGGTGTACGTAGAGATTGCCCAACCGCGCCAGGACGACGGCCAGCATCCCTGCGTGGTCGTCTGCAATGCTTCCATGCAAATCAGACGGTTTCGCCTCGGCCAGCAGATCCGCACCTTCTTGAAACCAACTGCGTACACGATAGAACTCGAACAATCCTTCGGCCAGCCCGGCCAGATCCGCCCACGAGTGCTGTGCCAGCGCCCAGCGCCAGGCGGCGCGTGCGTTTGCCAGATCCACCTGTATCCGGCGCAGGCCATTAGGCTGATTTGTCCCTTTCAACGCCTGCCCCTGGCGGCGAATGTAATCTGCAAAGTAGGTACAGTGACGCGTCTGCGCATCACGCGCCGCGTCAGCGTCTGCGGCCAAGCGCTCGTCCGCGAATTGACGCAGCAATTCGTGCATCTGATAACGGTTCTCATCTGCAGCGCGGATCAGCAGACGATCGGCCAGCATGTCGAGGAGGTGATCGGCGGGCGCGGTCACGGCGAATGCAGCGGGACCGTCCCAGCCGCCGCGGAAGACGGCGAGACGCGCCAAGCCGCGCTGCTCCTCGGGCGAAAGCAGATGCCAGGAGTGGTCGAAGAGAGCGGCGAGGCTGCGATGACGGTCGGGCAATCCCGACAACCGGCTGTCTAGAAAGTGGTGGCTGCGGCGGATGCCGGCGTCAATTTCGGCGCTGCTGTAGCGGCGCACCAGCGACGCCGCCAGTTCGATGGCCAGGGGATTGCCTTCCACGAGGCGGCAGATGGCGGCGGCGTTGTCGATCTGCGTTGGATCGTCGCCAAAGTTAGGGCGAATGCGCTGCGCGCCGGCGAGGAAGAGATCCAGGGCGGCGTATACGCCGGGATCACCCCTTTCGTCTTCGGTGGGGTAGGCCAGCGGCCCCACTTCCACCAGCCATTCACCGTGCGCGTACAGCGGTTCGCGCGACGTCACCATCAGCTTGAGCTGTGACGTGTGCGCCAGCAATTCGAGCAGGAGATGGGCCTGCGCCGTCAGTTGCTCGAAGTTGTCCAACACGAGCAGCATGTTGCGTTCGGCGAGGAAATCGGTGAGTTCGGCCAGCCAGGATCGGTTGCCCTGAATCGGTGCGTGGACGGCGGCGGCCAGGGTCGAAAGCAAAGGATCACCTTCCGTCACCGGGGCCAAATCGACGAAGACGATGCCGTCTCGGAATAGGCCGTCGCGAAAAGGACCGTCCTCGGCGAGGCGGCGGGCGCAGGTGACGGCCAGACGCGTCTTGCCGATGCCGCCGGCACCGATCAACGTGAGCAACCGGCAATCAGAACGGCGCAGCCGGTCGAGGACAAGCGCGATCTCGTCCTCACGGCTGATCAACGGCGTCAAGGCGCGGGGTAGCGGATAAACACTGCTCAGCGACGTTGGCCGCGACGGCGAACGCGGCGCAGACTGGGCAGTGGATCGGCGAATCTCATCGGCCAGGGCGACGGTCTCTGCTTCGGGGGCGATGTCCAATTCGCGCGCCAGCGTCTCTTGGCAGTCGGCGTAGGCGCGCAGCGCGGTGGCGCTGTCCCCAGCGCGCCAGAGACAGAAGATAAGCCGCCGCCAGATCAGTTCCTGGCAGTTATCCACGGTCAGGGAACGACGACACAGATCGAGGGCTGTTGTGAAGGCTTCACGTTCTACGTGCTGAGCGATTAGATGATTCACCAACCAGAGGAAATCGGTTTGCAGACGGCGGCGGCGCGGCGCGCCCCATTCTGCATAACGGAATTCGGGCAGATAGTCACCCTGGTAGAGATCAAGGACGGGCTGTGCGCGGGCGGCGAAGTCAACGGGGGAGAGGCTGGGGTTGCCCTGGCGCAGGGAGGCGATCCCATGTTCGAAGGTTTCAGCGTCCACGGTACAGCCGGGCGGGGCGTACCAACGGTAACCGGTGGCCTGTGTGATGAGATAGCTGGAATCGCCGCCTTTTTTAAGATGCGGCTCCAGCGTACGCCGCGCCTGGCTCACGGCCACGCGCAGATTGCGCCCTGCTCGCGCCGGCGCAAGATCAGGCCACAGCCATTCCATCAGTTCGTCCTGGGTGACGCTGCGGCGGTGCAGCGTGAGCAAGATCTGGACCAGTTCCAGGTTCTTGCGCGTGCGCCATGCATCCAGCGGAATCGGTTCCCCATTGCGCATGATGGAAAAGGAGCCCAGCGTCGATATCGTCAAATCGGCCATCAGGTCGCCGGCGCCTCAGCGTAGGTCAATGGGGGGGTGGACAGGTTTCGAGTGGTGATGTGGTACAAATGGTCCTGTCCATGATACCCGCAACCGCGTCATATCGAAAGTGATCATGGATGTGCGGCGATTTTTCAAATCAAGCGTACGCCCTACCGACTGGCTTCGATCTCCAATCCCAGCACTTGCCAACTGCCCGCAGTATGCAACTGAATCAGGTAGGTTGCTGCTTCCTCTGCCGAGAAGGGCATACCCTCTTCTAACCACCACTGGACGAAGGCCACCTGCGCCGCCGCCAGGTAGCGAATCACCAATGCGGGCGGCATCGCCGCATTTTGTGCCTTGAAGCCTAATGTTGGTAGCAACATCGTGAATTGTTCGGCGACCGTCTCCTCCATGCGCGCCCGGAAGCCCGGGATGGCGTCAGGACGGATCATCGCTCGGTAGAAACTAGCATAGTCGGCAACGTGCTCGAAGATCGCTCGTACTGCGCCGACGAGATCCTCCGTATCGCGCTTCTGCACTTGCTGAATCGCATCGAACTGCTCGGTGATCTGCTGCGCCAAATCATAGATATCGGTGTAGTGACGGTAGAATGTGGCGCGGTTGATCTGGGCTCGCTCACTGACGGCGCTCACCGTGATTTGATCAAAGGACTTTACTTCCAAAAGTTCAAGAAATGCGTGACGAATCCGCTGCAATGTGCGTTGAATACGCAGATCAATGGGTTTAGACAACACTTTCAGCATCCTTGTTGTTTATGCGACACTCGACCGTAATTTGTTGGTTGACAGCACCAGGCGCACTTACTATGATTTTGCGCAACTCACTGTTGCATATCGTGCCACAAAACCGTGTATTATCTCAAACATTAGGTAGGTAAAAGCGTGCGCAAGTTAAACTTTTCTGAAATCAAGGCATTTCAAGAGGACCAGCTAAGCTTTGTACAACGGATGACAGAGGATCTCGGCGGGGTGGCCCACGTCAACATGATGGGGATCAACCTCTTCTTCATCAGCGAACCAGCGGTCATCCGAGAGGTGCTGATTCACTGTGGTGACAAACTACACCGCGACCCCTTCACATCGCGCGTCTTCAGTCGATTCATGGGCAATGGTGTCTTCATGGCCGAAGGCGACGATTGGCGGCGACAACGCAAGTTGGTACAGCCTGCCTTTCATGCCACACGCATTCGCGACTACACCGAAATCATCGCGAACGCGACAGACCAGATGGTGAACAGTTGGCAGCCGGGCCAGATCGTGATCATCGACGAAGTACTGACTCAGTTGACCCTACGCATCATCGCCAAGACCATGTTCGATGTCGACCTGGTCGACGACGTGGCGCGCATTGGCCTGTGGATGAAGGAGATTCTGACTGTAGGCGAGGCGCAGTTGAAGATGCCGATCCTGCCACCACAATGGCTGCCCACACCGGGAAACCGACGCCAGCAGGCGGCGCTGCGCGCCGTAAAATCTCACCTGCGCCAGATCATCGCACAACGGGCCGCCACCGGCGAAGATCGGGGCGACCTGCTCTCCATGCTCCTGAACGCTCGCGACGAAGAGGGAGATCCTATGCCTGAAGACCAACTGCTGGACGAGTGTGTAACACTCTTTGTGGCCGGCCATGAAACCACAGCGGCCGCGCTCACATGGACATGGTACCTGTTGGCTCAGCATCCACACGTTATGGCGCAGCTACGGGCCGAATTGGACGGCGTTCTGGGTGAACGTCAGATCTCCTTTGCCGACTTGAACCAACTGCCTTACCTCGAAGCCGTGGTCAAAGAGACGTTGCGCCTCTATCCACCTGCATTCGGCTTTGGCCGTCAAGTGATGCGGCCCTTCGATGCCTTGGGGTATCACTTTCCCCGCAAGGCGGTGCTTCTCTTCAGCAGCTACGCCACGCACCGCCGCCCCGATCTATGGAGCGAACCAGAGGCCTTTCGGCCTGAACGCTTCCTCGATACAGACAATAGCCCTGATCGTTACACCTACTTCCCGTTTGGCGTCGGTTCGCGCATTTGCCTTGGGAATATGTTCGCGATGCTTGAAGCGCAGGTGATCCTGGCGTCCATGCTACAAAGGATAGAACTCACACGTGTCGATCACGATCCAGTGGTCATGGACACGCTCATCACGTTGCGGCCGCGCGATTCTCTGCGCATGCAGGTGTCCATGCCCCAGCTTGCATAGTATATCCATTCATGGGACCCGTATTACAAAACTTGAATCTAGCCACACATCACTTTGGTTTTTCGGGCTGACTAGCGCCCGTTGAGTAGCGCAGCGTATCGAAACCAAGCGGGTTAACGAGATCTGCCCCTTTGTAGACACGCTCCTTGGTTTCGTTACAGCTCGCAGACTCGCCTACTCAACCGGCGTCGCTAGTCTAGTGACAAAAGTGATGTGTGGCTAGAACTTGAATTACACCTCTGCCGCACTGTGCCCTACCACACTCCCCCAGATGTCTATCACGCTTAGAATTGAACCCACACCGCGCACGCGCAAAGACCATTTTTTTTGTAGCTTCTTGGCGCCTATCGCATTGCCCCCCTTGCTACGTTCTTGATACGTTTGTCGCCTAAAGTGTGCACGCAGTGATGCATGGACACCAGTCTTTGAGGCACCAGATTCTGTCGGTTGATGGAGAATTGTGATTGGTGATTTGTGATTCGTGATGCCCAATCACCCGGATCTGAAAAGGAGAAAGAGGATGAACGAAGAATATCCAAACGAACAAAATCTAAACGAGGACAAACACATCTCGCGCCGGCACTTCCTGCGTATGACGGCCTTATCGGCCATTGGCGCAATGGGTGCGCAGATGGGTCTCTTCAGCGCGGTGTCGGCCAACAATCTGCTACCGCCGCCCACCTTCCAACCGAGCTACGTATCGTATCTACGCCGTCGCAACGATCTGCTCGATCTGCGCTTCGAGTTCTACAACATGGCGCGTGTCCCCAAACAGGGGGGGACATCGGCGATGGAGCGGATCAACGCCAACCAGAACGCATACATGGTTGTCCACTTTCCGTCGCAGGCCACGGCGGAACGGGCCTTCGGCATCAACGACAATCTAATCGCGCCGCTGCCCAATCTGCAATCGGCAAGTGCCGGGGAGACACGCCTCGCCTTCCAGATTCCTGAGGGTATGAACACCATCCCCTACACCACGGCGTCGCTGCTCTCATGGAACAACCTGATCCCGTGGTTGGTGCCGACTGCCCTACCCGCAGGCGCATCGCCGTCGCCCTATCCCGCGGTACGTGCGCCCTTGGCCCATGAAACGGCCATTGAGATGCCGTGGCGGCTCGTCCTCTCGCCCCACAGTGGACTGGGTTGGGCACATGCCACCAACACCGTCACCCGCAACGGGCGCACCGAAATCTGGCACACGCGGCTCGGTGTCCGTTCGGGCAACAGCGTCAACGAGTGGACAACCTCTGGGCGCACGGTGCGCGCCGTGTGGACGCGCGACAAAGTCTTCAAACTACCCAACTTTCACCCGCTGGCCAACAACTCCACACTGACGCCCCAGGACCGCATCGACATCGTCGAAGCCACGTCCGACAAGACCAAGGTCGACAGCGGCAACCCGCAGCCGGTGCAGGTGAACCGGCTCATGCTCTCGCCGTTGGGCGGCTGGCTGGATGTGGAAGGATCGTGGGAGAACCATCCGCGCCTGCTGGCGTGGCGGCATCTGCTGACGATGGGCCGCGATCACTACGTGCGAGTCGTCAACAAGGGCTATCTTTTCCCCTTCGGCCATGCCGCGGCCAAGGTGAAGATCAGCGAACGCCGCTTCGAGAACCTCAACGGCCAGACCGGCGGCTTCCTGCGCCAGGAAGAGTTCATCGTGGTGCGCCAGCCCACCCGGTCCTATCAGGGCGCGCCGGGACAGCCTTTCGGCGGGCGCGCCTGGCCCTTCCCCGAACTCACCTTCACCACGTTGATGACGCCGCCGCTGACCTTCCAGGCCTTCGGCGCGGGGGAATTGCCACAGCAGAACGGGCAGCCATTTCTCTTCAACGTCACCGGCAAGGACCGCGAAGGACGCGACGTAAGCTTCAACACGCCGGTCATCTTCGTCCCTGCGGAGGATGCCTTCGACGAGGCATCCATGAGTGCCCTGGCCGCGCTCTACAACAGCCAAAACGCCGAGGGGACGCTGCGCCAGCGTCCGCTCAACGGGCAGAAAGTCGCCCTGGCCGAGCCGCTACAACCAGGAGACACCACGGTGGACATGGGCGCGCTCTCGCTGGGCGCGAATCCATCAGAAGCTGGTATGGCCCGTTCGGCGCTGGCCACGGCGGAACAGCCCGCCTTCTTCCCTGCGCTCTCTGAATTCCGCGCCCGCCTCAACGCCGTGGAACAGACTACTGGCGTAGACGTAGCCAACCTGGCGCGCATGACTTTGGGACCGTACATCGAGCAGGGCTTCGGCGCGGGCAACCCCGGCGGCGTCTTCGCCGTGCTGCTGGGCGCGGCCCAGGACGCAGGCTTCGGTGCCGACAAAGCCGGCGGCCTGGTGACACCCAGCCTCGATGTCACCTCGCTGTCGCGTATCCTGGGGGCCGTGGGTGGCGACCCAACCAAAATCGCGCTGGGCGACTTCGACCCCGCCGATTTCTTCAAGGCGGGCGCAGCCAAGTTGCTGGGCGGCATCGACCTGGCCGACATCATCAAGGCGGCCAACTTCACGCTGCCGGGCAATGGATCCAAGGCCATGAAGATCACCACGCGCCCGATCCTGGGGCCGGATTTACAGTCGCCGATCCAGATCATCACCGAGTTGGATTGGAAACCGGACCTCAAGCCTGATCCTTTCAACCTCTTCGAGCCGGATCCGAGCGACGGTTCGCTGGCAATCAAGGCCAAATTCGTGGTGGATATCCTCAACCCCGACGATTCCACCTACGAAATCAACGGCGACATGAAGAAGTTCAGGCTCAATCTGGTGGGCAGCGCGCTCACCTTCATGTCACTCGATTTCGACAAGTTGGAATTCATCGCCGGCACGGGCAAGAAGACCGATCTCAAGCCGGTGATCGGCGCCATCGCCTTTAGTGGACCGCTGGAATTCGTCAACCGCATCAAAGACTTCCTCACCTTTGGCGGCAGTGGGCCGTACATCGATCTGGCCCCTACCGGCCTGAGCGTAGGCTACAACCTGCCCCTGCCCCAGATCCCACTGGGCGCGCTCATGATTAACAACGTCGCCCTGTCGGCGGGTCTCTTCATCCCCTGGAGCGGTGACCCGGCGCGCGTGCGCTTTGGCCTCTCTTCGCGTGAGAAGCCGTTTAACATCACGTGGAGCGCCATCGGCGGCGGCGGTTTCTTCGGCATCGCCTTCGGGCTGGATGGGCTGGAGAAGTTGGAATGTGCGCTGGAATTGGGCGCGTACCTATCGGTGAACTTCGGCGTGGCCAGTGGCTCGATCTCGATTGCGGCGGGCATCTACTTCGCCATCGAAAAAAAGCAGGTCGACGGCAACGACGTCATCACCGTGGGATTGGACGCCTACGTCCGCTTTGTGGGCAAGGCGCAGGCGCTGGGGATCGTCTCGATTTCGTTGGAGATCTACCTGTCGCTGGGCTTCCAGACACCGCCGCCCACCCTCAAGGGGACGGCCAAGGTTGAGCTGAAGGTGAAAGTGCTCTTCCTCTCCGTCAGCGTCAAGATCACGGTGGAGCGCCAGATCGCGGCATCGTCCTCGGCGGCAGCGGCAGCGGCGACACGCTCGCTAACCGTCGACGGCGGACCCAACTTCGCCGGTCTCTTCGACCAATCGCACTGGATTGAGTACGCGCAGGCATTTGCCTAGATTTCAACAATTGATAGAACGCGGATTGGGCAGATTTGAGCAGATAAAAAACAAAAATCCGCTCAATCCGCGTTCTATTCTGCTAGACATATCTGGAGGAATCCCAATGAACCAGCAAGTCATGTTTACCGCATGCCCCAAAGAACGAACAGCCAACGGATTGGCGCTGTCCGTCTTGATTACGCCGAAACTGGATCCGCAGAGCGATCCACAACTGCTCTCCACCTTTCCCGACTTTCTCGATTGGCCGAGCCGCGTCATCGAGTGGCGGGTGGCTATCGGCAACGCAGCACCCGTCATCGCCCAGGTGACGAGCGCGCCGCCCCAATCCAACCTGTGGACGGGCCTGTTCTCGGCCAACACTCTGGTCCGCCGCCCCACCCACCCCGACTACACGAAGCACATGTGGCTGAGCTATCCTGTCGGCAACGTGGTGGATTTCATCCACAATCTCTACCAGGACATTGCCGCCAGCCATCCCAGCGACTTCCCGTCGGTGGATGTGCTACAGAACAGCGGCCTCAACGATGTGGCGCAGTACGATTCCGAAGGGCGAGATCGTCGACCCACGCTGCGTCGCCTGCTGATCGAGAAGCTACGCCAGACCCGTGCACCGGCACCCGCTGCCCCCGCGACCGAAGAAGATTTCTTTCAGCTTTGGAACTTCCACCGCCCCGGCAACCTCACCACGCCGCCGGCGCCGCCCACTTTCGACTTCCACGAAGTGGTATCGTTGTGCGGCGAACACTTCGGCCTGCTGCGCCGTCTAGGACTCGTGGTGGATCTACTGGTGCCCGGCACTTTTGCCAACGGTGACACCACGGTGCGCATCGAGCCGGTGTGGTCGCCGATCCTGGCCAACAACCACAAAGACGTGCGGCCTGTGACCAACTGTGTCATCGGTGCAGATTTCTTCCTGCCCCGGCCCAACGATCCAGGCGAGATTGTCAACGGGCGGCTGCCGCTCAACGGTGACCGCTACCGCACCGTCCAAGTCGATCCCGACGGTGGCGCGCTCAACTTGATGATGCTTGGCCGCAACCTGATCCAGTCCAAACTCTTCAAATCTGAAGACACGCCCACCAACGAGTCACTGCCCGCCCTACGCAGCGGCGGCATCTCGATTGCCCGCACCGGCCACGCCGCCCAACTGGTCAAGCACGTGGACAACAGCACCCAGTTCAGCGAGAACCTGGAAAACGACACCCCCATTGTCCTCAACGCCGAGGACCTCTGGCACGGCACCCGCTTCGATATCTGGGACGGCGCCAGCGGCGAATGGCGCTCACTGCAACAGCGGCGCGGTTCCTACGAGTTCACCGATCTGGCGCAGACCGAGGTCATCGAGGAAGAGGGAGCGATGGTGGAAGCGCCCAGCGAACGCGACGAAGAAGGCGGCGACGAGAACGGCGACAAGTTCTTCTACCTGCAAGAATCGCTCATGCGCTGGGACGGCTGGAGCCTGGCCGCGCCGCGACCGGGCCGCACCGTAGACCAGGACAACAACGTCATCGACGAGCCGCAGTCCACGTCGGCGGGCTATCCCCTGCGCATGAACTTCCAGGCGATGCCGGGCACGCTGCCCAGGTTGCGCTTCGGGCGCACCTACCGCGTGCGGGCGCGCACCGTCGACCCGGCGGGCAACTCCGTCCCCTTCGACAACAACGCCGCCGGCGCCACCAATCGCTTCATCTACCGCCGCTACGAGCCGATCCCCACACCGTTCGTGTTGCTCACCGCGCCGCGCACCGAAGGCGAATCCGACGCCGTGGTCGTCCTGCGCAGCGACTACAACGAAGATCCGTCACCCGCGGCGGTGGCGCGTATCCTGGCCCCGCCGCGTTGCGCCCAGCGCACCGCCGAAGAACACGGCATGTGGGACGATCTGTGGCAGAACAACCCTGCCGCGGCCTACGCCGAAATCACCGCCCGCGAGGACCAGGGATTCCACACCCCCGGCTTCGGCACGCCCGATCCCGACAACTACGATCAGCCCTACTTCCCGCAGCAGCCCGTGCCTGTCCCCTACCTGCCCGACCCGATGGCGCGGGGCGCGTCGCTGCGCTTCATTGCCGCCGACAAGACCGAGCACGATCTTTTCCCATCCTTTGAAAAGGGGGGCGCGTGGCCGGCAAGCTGGCCCGAAGCCCAGCCGGTGCGCCTCATCGTGCGCGAAGGCAACGGCGCGCCAACACTCCAACAAGGCCAGGACGAGGCCGAGGTGCTCTACCTGCTGCCCAAGGCAGAGACGGCCCAACTGCGCTTGAGTGCATTCCCGGCGGAGAACGACTTGGACCTCAGCGCCATCTGGGATCTGCTCCAACAGAGCGGGGGCACCGCTGCCCAACTCGAAAGTTGGAAACTGCTGGCGCTGCGCGGTCGCCATTGGATGATCTCACCCTACCGCACGCTGCGCCTGATCCACGCCGTGCGCCGTCCGCTCAAGCCGCCGTCCTTTAACACGGGATCGTGGGCGGCGTCCCGCCAGCCAGGGGACACCTTCGCCCGTGTCAACGGGCTGCTCAACTTCAGCCGCAAAAGCACCGGGCGCATGGACCTGCGCGCCAACTGGGCAGAGCCGGTGGATCTGGGCAAAGGCAACGGCGCAACCGCCGCCGATCCCCTGTTGGACGCCAACATGCGTCAGCACGAAGCGTGGCTGGAAGTGCCGCTGGCGAAGGTCACCCAAACTGTCCCCGGCGCGGAGGATATGCTGCCTGTCACCGGGCGGCGGCACGACTTCAACGACACCAAACGGCGCATTGTCACCTACACGGCGCGGGCCACCTCCGCCTTCACCGAGTACTTCCAGGAACGGGAAAAGGACGTACCCGTCGCCGCCAACCAGGTGGTTGTGCTGCCGCAGAAACCCATCGTGGCTGAATCTGAACTGGTGCGAGAAAGCGGCGAAGGACCGTCTTTCGAGCGCGGTGTGGACTACACCATCGACTACGTCAACGGCCAGCTCACGTGGACAGGCGCAGCCGCCACCGTGGACATCGTCTACCTGCCCGAACCGACGGCGCGCCATTCCACCGAAGCCGCAGCCGCGGAGCAGTCGGTGGTGTTAGACATTCCCAGCGCGGCGCGGCCACAGTCGCCCAAGGTGCTCTACGTCATCCCCACACACCGCTGGCAGTCGCAGGCGCTGAGCAGCACGGGCGAAGGCGGCGGGCTGCGCGTCTACCTGGATCGTCCCTGGTTCGACACAGGTGTGGGTCAACTGCTGGGCGTGGTCTTGGATCCGCAGCACAATACACCGTCCACGGCGCTGGCGCCCTACACCACGCGTTGGGGCTTCGATCCCATCCAGGGGCCGCCCGCCCCACCCACCCGCGCCCCCCGTCCCCAGGACTTTCCGCTGGCGGCGGCAGGCGGCACCGGCACAGGGCGTCTCCTTTCGGAGAACGGCAGTCAGGTCAACGTGGTCGGCCACACCGTCCACTTTGATACGGATCGCAAACTCTGGTACGCCGACATCGAAGTGAACGCCGGTCAGGCCGATTGGCCCTTCATCCGCATGGCGCTGGCCGCCTACCAGCCCAATTCGACGGGCAACCTGCACCTGTCGCCGGTGATCCTGGCCGACATTGTGCAGCTCACGCCGGATCGCACGGCGACGATCCACCTCCAGAATGCGGGCAAGGTTTCCATCAACATCATCGGGCCCGGGAAGATCCAGACACCTTCGTCGCAGTTCGTTACACAGGTCACCGCGCATCTGGAGTATCGGCTGGCCGATGTGGCGGACGACGAACTGGCATGGGAAGTGGTGGGCAACGGCGAGAATCGTATCGTCTTGCAGGCGCAACGTGACCCCGCCAGTGGGTTGATCGCGTGGACGGGTGAGATTGAGATCCCCACCGTCCGCGCCGCCAACGAGCAGCAACTGCGTGTGGCGATTGAGGAATGGGAGATCCTGCCCGTCACCGAAGACGCGGCCGATCACACCGTCTACTTGCCCGATGTCCATAACCAGAGCGGCGAGCAGACACCCCCCACCGAGGACGATCCCTATCGCGGTCAACTGCCGCGATCAGATCGGCGTCTGCTCTATCGTGATGCCATCAACCTTGCATGACAGAACACTAAGTTTGTGTAGACCTTCTGGGCAGATGAATGCATGCTGCCCAGAAGGTTCATAGAAGCAAATTCATCCTCGAGTGGGCTACGATTCTATCCTCCCGGCAAACAAGGTGCAGAAGGAGTTGCTGTACGGATTTCAATGTTTCGTGATACCATAATTATCGTTAGCATTCTGCGATTACGTTCTGTGCAGCACGTTACGAGATAGGTGAAACAGGTTACACATGATTGAACAGCGATATATTGTTCGGAATGACAACATCCTGAGCGGCGAGCCGATTATTCAAGGGACACGCACGCCAGTCCGTGCCATTGTCGAACTGTGGCGTCTTGGCCTAGCGCCAGAAGAGATCCCATTCCGTCTCCCCCACTTGACGATGGCGCAAGTCTTTGCTGCGCTCAGCTATTACAGCGATAATCAAGCTGAAATTCACGGGTATATTGATCTCAATCGGATTCCCGAATCCTTGACTGGCACCAAGTTGGAGTTCAAACCCCGTGAGCAAGCTCTTCGTTGAACTCTATCTGGATGAAGACGTCGATGTACTGGTGGCTGAACTCCTGGAAAAACGTGGTTATTCTGCGCTTACAGCGAGAGATGCCGGTACGCTTGGGTAAGAAGACAACGAGCAATTGGCCTACGCAGTCCGGGAACAACGAGCGTTGCTCACGCATAACCGAGTCGATTTTGAACAACTCGGACAGGCATATTTTGAGCGCGCAGAAGATCACGCCGGCATTATCCTCGCAGTGCGACGCTCTCCCCATGAACTGGTCAACCGACTACTTCAACTGCTCAATGAAGTAACCGCTGACGAGATGAAGAATCAGGTCCGCTACCTATAGCAACCGATCGATCAAAGAGGAAAAGAGGCTGTCGCCAAAGTAGTGGAGCGGCGGCCTCCTCTGTGGCGCATAAGCGCTAAGATAGGGGCTAGCGTCTATGCCTCGTGGCAATTGGGTTGCATGGGCGGTAGGTGGCGCGTCAACGATTTGACACACCCCACAGATCGGATTGTAATTGGTCTCCAACAACCTCGAATGCCGGAGGTTGCCCCGCCCGTGCGTTGTGGCTCATGATTACCTTATCCCCCATCTCACCCAAAGGAACATCAATGCGCAAACTACTTGTACTTCTTCCACTACTGTTACTCGCGCTTCTATTGATTGCACCCAGTGCTTCGGCGCAAGAAGCGACAGAGCCACCGGGGAACCTGATTCATCTCCAACGTGCCACCTTTGATCCGCTCACCTCGCCCGAGGGACGGCAACAGCCTGCCGCATCTGATCTTTCCACGTCTCCCTACTACCTTGTCCAGTTTAGCGGGCCGGTGGCGGCGACATGGCTGGCACAGGTCGAAGCACTCGGCGGCGATGTGCTGGGTTACGTGCCGGACAACGCGCATATCGTACGCATGCGTGCCGACGTGTTCGAGCAGGTGGCGAGCCTGCCTTCAGTACGTTGGGTAGGTCCATACCGCAACGAATACAAATTGTCTCCCGCTTTGGATGGTGTGATTGCCGCACGCAGCAACCAACTGGTGAGCGCCTACGTCGTCGCCTTTCCCGGCGAGGACGGCGCGAAGCTGGCCACGGCGTTGGAAGCTGTCGGCGCATCGATTGTACAGCAGGCAGAGACAGCGTTGGGGCCGCTCTTTGAGATCAAAGTGGCCGCAAGCGCGCTCAACACCATTGCAGAGATGGACGGCGTCAGTTGGATCGAGGAGACGCTGCCCATGCAGACGGACAACGCCGAAGGGCGTCAGGTGATGGGCGCGCATCAGGTCTGGCAGAACTACGGCTACTTCGGCAAAGACCAGATCGTCGCCGTCTCCGATTCCGGGCTGAGTGTACAGAACGACTTGAGCCCCGATTTTGATGGACGCTTGATCCGCGCCTATGCCCCCAGCGAGATGAATTTGGCCAGCGCCGCCTGTCAAACCAAAACCACATGGACGGATCTCAACGGGCATGGTACCCATGTCGCCGGCTCGGTGCTGGGCAGCGGTGCACGTTCGGGCAGCGTAGCGGCGACCCAGAGCTACACCATGTCTCATGCCGGTGTCGCTCCCGAAGCCCAACTGGTCTTCATGTCGCTGAACACTGACGGCAGTACAGGCATCCAATGTATTGACCTCAACGGCGATTTTCTGGCGCGTGGCTATGAAAATGGCGCACGCATTTCCACCAACAGTTGGGGGGCCAACGCGCAGGGTGGTTACAACTTGATCTCCAGCCTGGTGGATGACTACATTTGGAAGAACAAAGACTATCTCGTCCTCTTTGCGGCGGGCAATGCCGGCCCAGGCGCGCAGACAGTGGGCGCGCCCGGCACCGCCAAGAATGTGCTGACGGTGGGCGCGACTGAAAACAATCGACCTGCATTGGGCCAGAGCAACGCCGACAACCCCAACGAGATCGCAAATTTCTCCAGTCGTGGCCCCACAGCCGACAACCGCATCAAGCCCGAAGTGATGGCGCCCGGCACCTGGATCCTTTCCACGCGGGCGGCGCAAGCGCCGGACGGCGGCTTCTGGGGGAACTTCAACGCGGATTATGCATACTTGGGTGGCACCTCAATGGCCACCCCGCTCACCGCTGGCGGCTCTGCGCTGGTGCGGGAATGGGTGACCAAACAGCGCAACATCACCAATCCCAGCGGCGCGCTGATGAAAGCGTTGATGATCCACGGCGCACAGCCGCTGCCCGGCGCGTCCACCGCCCCTAATCCGCAGAGCGGATGGGGGCGCGTCGATCTTAAAAACACGCTGGACGCCCAATATGTACTGCTCGAAGATTACCGGCAGGGGCTGACCACCGGCCAGGAGGTGACCTATACCGTAACCGTGGTAGGCACTTCCGCCGCCGGGACACTCTTCTCGGTTGAGCAGGCAGGAGAGGGGCAACCGGGAACAGAGACGCTGACGATGCAAGCGCAATCCGTCCCCTCTGCACGTGACAGTCAAGTCAGCGATCTGGATGGGGTTGGGATCTCGGCGCTACCCGGCTTCGAACAACCGGCTACCGGTGCATCCGTCCCCACTGCCGACAGCAAGGACGGAATCCCCGCGCAGCAGGCGGCGCTGCCCGCGCTGTCGCTGCCCGCAGAGTCCCTGGCCCAGAGTAGCGCGTTTACCCCAGACGACGGGGCAGATCAAGCCGAAGCGGCCGCTTTCCTCCTCAATCTGGTGGGCGGCGGTGATTTTGAAGATCCAGGCTGGACCGACTTCTGGCAGTTTGTATGGCTGGGCGAAGGTGTGCCTGTGCGCACAGCGAACCCGAACCTGGTGCTCAACGGAGATCATTCAATGTGGCTGGGTGGAACCGAACTTAACGATTCTATCTGGTATCCCTTTGCCCTGCCCGATACCATCGACACGGTCAATCAAAGCTATCTCTCCTTCAAACTCGGCATCTTGGATCAAGATATTGGTTTCGACAGATTCTGTGTCGCCCTAGTCGATGCCTCAGGTTACTTCATCGGTCCTTACGCAGGCGTCGGTCCAGAATGCATCAACACAAATGGCCTCTACGACTATGGATTTAACTTTACGTCGACCCAGTTGGCGGATCTGGCCGGCCAATCCGGGTACATTGTCCTCTTTACCGTGGGCGACGGCGCCGAGCCACACATGTCGGCGATTGTGGACGACATCGTCTTTGCCATTGACTTCCCCGATCCCACGCTGACGGCTACACCCAATACAGGCCCGGCAGGGACAACCTTCCTGCTTACGGGGCAGTACAATACGCCCTATGCGCAGGTCGCCATTTGCGACGACGCCTGTAACAGCCCCGCCGACATTATCGGCGTCGTCTTTGCAGATGGTGTCGGCGATCTGGCAGCGTATCTGACCACGCCGATTACGCTGACGGCGGCGACCTATCCGCTTGAGAGCTTCGACTTCTTTGGGCGCAGGGCGACATCATCGATTACCATCGGTGCAGGCACGCAGCCTACGCTCACCGTTTCGCCGGGCGAAGGCCAGGCAGGGACAACCTTCCTCTTCAGCGGCGAAGGCTTCTTGCCCAACGACAATACGATTGCTGTTGACATCAACGGCGACGCCATCGGCACAACCGGCAGCAATGCCCAGGGCGAGATTGCGTTTACAGTCAGAACGGCAAGCAATTCGCCCGCCGGCATCTACACCGTCGGCGCTGCGGATCGAGTGGGCATCAGCACACAGATATCCTTCACCGTCACCACGGCGGAGACGGGTGAAGCAAGCCTGACGGTGACGCCTACAACCGGTGTGGCGGGGACGAGCTTCGTCTTCAACGGGGCGGACTTCACGCCCGGTTCCCCGGTACAAATTACACTGGATGGACAAACACTCGGTCAACTCACCGCAGCGGACGATGGCACATTCCAAGTCACGCTGAATACAACGACAGAGGCCAACCCCGGCGTCTACGTCTTACAGGCCGACCAGGGAGCGCGCTCGGCGACGGCGCAGTTTACGATCCTGGGCAACGATGACGGTGGCGGTGGTGGCGGTGGTGGCGGTGGTGGTGGTGGCGATCCGCAAAGCGGCGGTGGCCTCTACCTGACGCTGGTTTGGACCGATCCGCCGGTGCAACAAGGTGCGACCAAAACGCTGGTCAACAACCTTGATCTGTCGGTGACCGGTCCTGGGGGGCCTTACTTCGGCAACGGCGGCACCGCAGCGGACAGCATCAACACCGTAGAGACGGTGCGGCTGCCGTCCCCGGCGGCGGGGCAGTATATTGTCACCGTGCGTGCGGCCGGCGTCAACGGCGCGTTCGGCGCACAGCCCTTCGCCCTGGTGGGCAGCACCCGCCAGAACTTCGCCGCCAACTCCGCCGTGATCAACGTGCAGCGGCCGGAGGCGAACAATATCTACTTGCCCGCGATTGAGCGGTAAGGGGGAAATTGTCACAGGGAGCAATCACCGCCTGAGCAATTGGAAGAGGGGGACGGGAAACCGTCTCCCTCCCACCAGGGTTGAGCGGCGGTGAGAACAGTATCACAAAGCACAACGTGACCCTGACGGCGGGTTGATTTCCTCTCAAACCCTATCCGCCGTCCCCGCCCCCGCATAGACAGACGAGTCCAATGTGTCTGCAGCGGTAGTTAAGCCGGACAGATGGTGGAGTGAACGCCAGGTGTGATAGGCAATGCGATCGATCCAACGCATAGAGTCAAGTTGCTGTTGCGCTTGTTCGGGGGGCATGAGACCGGCAGCCGTCTCCTCCAACACCACAACGCGCTGATGACGACGGCGCTCGGCCTGCTGCATCGACGTTTGGGCCAACTGTTCAACGAGCAGAGCCGGGGCACTCTCCCCAGCCTTCACCCACTCCAATGATTGCGCCAAAGTGTCTGCAACCAGAACCGCAGCCTCAATCTCGTCCACTGATCGCAAATGATGGGGTTCCAGACACGCTTCAAGCAGTCGATCCACATGGTCACCTGCGTGGAGCAGAGCCAGACGGCGAGCATAACTTGCGTCGCCATAACCGCCAAGTTGGATCTGACCCAAAAAATGGCTGGTCTCATCCATAGCAACCTGGGCAGAAGCGAGTCGTACCCTATTCGGCTTGCTTTGGCCTTCTCGCAACAGGGTGGATGCTTCAGCAAGCGTAACGGCCAGAATCTCCTTCAAGGCGCGGGCTGCTGCTTCAACGGCCACATCCGGCACATGTAGCAGAGATCTATCCAAATGACGGGTAAGGTGTGGCCCACGTTCCGGCACCAACTGCTCGATGAGGCGGGCGAATCTGGGGATAAAGGGCAGAAAAAGAAAGGCCCCGATTAAATTGAAGAAGGTATGAAAGATCGCCAAAACAACAGCAGGTTCATCGGCATCCAACCGACTTGCCGTCATTTCAGACAAGTTCAGAAGCTGTGACACAAACAGAAAAGCCAAAATACCGATGGCTACATTGAAGAGAATATGGGCAACAGCAGTGCGTTTAGCCGAGGTGG
This sequence comes from bacterium, assembly GCA_016124945.1. GTDB lineage: Bacteria > Chloroflexota > Anaerolineae > Caldilineales > Caldilineaceae > RI-153. The sequence goes on from WGMT01000007.1 coordinate 33,497, forward strand.
ATGCACCGGCTGCCGCCAACATCGCCTTTACCGTTGTGCCTAGATTTTGACCGATCACCAGGTAGGCGGCCTGTTCCAGACCGATAGCGCCACTGTAAAGCGCCGTCAACGTCAGCGCCACGGCGGCACTGGACGACTGGAGCAGCACTGTCATGGCGGCGCCAATCAGCGCCAGGACAATGTAATTTAACAGAGTTGGTTGAGCGAAGGACGAGAGGTCGATGTTCTGCGCTACGCCGCTCATGCCGTCTTGTAAGAAGTCAATGCCGATGAAGATCAGCCCAAACCCCACCAACGCCATCCCCAACTGAGCACGAAGGCCGTTCCCCAACAAGCGCATGAGGGCGCCGACACCAACAAAGGGCAGAGCAATTGCGCCCACGTTCAGTTTGAAGCCCAATAACGCCACGATCCAGCCAGTGCTGGTGGTGCCCACATTTGCGCCGATGATCACGCCAATTGCCGAGGCAAACGAAAGCAGGCCCGCACTGACGAAACCAATCGTGGTGATGGTGGTTGCACTGGATGACTGAATCAACGCGGTCAACGCCACCCCAGAGAGAAACGCAGCCGGCGGCGTCCCTGTAGATCGTTCCAAAACCTGTTGAAGCCTGCTCCCGGCAGCTGCTTTCAACCCATCGGACATGAGAATCATACCTGATAGGAAGAGACCTACCCCGCCCAACAGTTGGGACAAGAAAGACAAAAATTGCCAAAGCGTATCGACCATTAGATAAACAGTAAGCCTCAAAATGGATGACTACTACACGAGTGCTCATCTTTCATTCGAGCATATAAGACTATTCATTGTATCGAATGACCGTACTTCACACAATCAACACTTCACACAATCAACACTTCACACAATCAACTCTGGCATCCGCCACAGCTTATCTATGCAGTGTCTCAGGAATGCCGCAAGCGTTCAAGGCAAAAAGAGAGGCCGTCCTTGTGGGACAGCCTCTTGTTCTGTTGATCAAAGAGTGTCAGGGCGACGCTTCGATGTCCCTGTCTACCTCAATACGGACGAGCCGATCTCCGGCGCGTCTCAGTCCTGAGTACGCGGCAAGGGTGGAGAGGAAGTCCTCTTTGTCGGCCGGCGAGATCAGTGTCTGTGACAAGATGCCGGCACCCGTGCGAACCGAGAGGCGGTCGAGTGACAGCGCAGGAGAGGCCAACGGGCTGTGTGTGGGCGCGACCTCGTGAATGGTATCCAACCGGATGCGCTGACGGACGACCCCAAAGCGGATGATCATCTCACTATGCGTAATGCCGTACCGCACCGGGAAGACGAGCAGCCCGTACAACGCAGCCACGAAGACCGCCGTCCCCGCCGCAATCAGCGTTTCCACCGGGTCGTCGCCGCTCAGGCTAATGACCAGTACTGCCAACGAGGAGAGCGGCACGACGGCGAGGATGACGCCGAGCCACCAGTCGAGTTTAGACGGATACCATAAGGTGTGCGGGTCGGGCATTGAGAGAGGTCCTCGTCTGTTTAAGAGCATCCAAAATCATCTGCAGACGCTCTCGTAAGAGTGTTGGATCAGACATAGATTGCCTCGCGTTCGAGCCTTGCTTGAAAAGCGGGACGCATATATTTGTGCAATCGGACGAGATCCACAGGGCGCTGCAACCATTCTTCCAGATCTTGCTTCATGATCGATGTCATCCAAAGGTTCGGATGCGTCGTTTCGAAGACAATGTCTATGTCGCTTCCAGGATGCGCTTCTCTACGAGCGTAAGAGCCAAAATAGCCCAAAGCAGTCAGATGAAATTCCGGGCCACGCTGCTCTTTGAAACGCTGTAATCGCGACCGTAACTCGTCCTGGGTGTGTCGGCCGCCGGTTCATGCGAATTGTATTGGGAATGTTCATCGTATCTTCGTCGCCTCAGTGATAGTCAAAAGTACGACGCAAAAGTAGGAATCAGAATTGGTAGATTGCCAAGCAGGTGTAGCACCATTACAGCGACAAGATTTCGTCGCCATAGATATAATACGTACAGTAAGGCTGCGCCAAAGCCATGGTAAAGCAGCCATGACAGACCGAAAAATTGCACATGTGGAACCGTGAAAATGATACAACTAACCACTACGGCAACCCAGCGTTGTCCTGTTAATTGATGGAAGCGCTCGATGAGGTAGCCGCGGTAGAATATTTCTTCAACAGTCGCCGCGGTTAAGATCACGCCTATCACAACCAACGGGTGCAGGTTCACAATTGTGTTGACGCCTTCACTCTGTACCGGCGGCAGGATAGTGCTGATGATCCAGTACCACGCCATCGAAAGTCCCCACAAATAGAATGCCCAGGTAATCTCTTTTTCCGACGGTAGCGCAATGTTGATGGATGCCAGCGGGCGTTTCTCGAACAGCCAAACAAAACCGAGGATGATAACCGCAGCGACTACCTTCCAAAAAACTGACATTGCCGGGCCGCTGATGCCAAACTCAATGCCAAACCAACCAAGAATCGGTGCAAGATAATAGGCGATGAATGCCACAGTCAGCCCGATGACAAGCATGAAATTGCCCGAACGAGTAGATTCTGCGGTGTGGGTAGAATTCATTCACAAACCCTCCTTCGTTCATTACGTTCCGTGACAATGGCTGCCAATAGACATGTCTTTGGCTCCTTAAAGGACAGAGGGCTGCCGCAGGAACTACGGCATACCATTATGTGAAACCATTCTGAATAACCATCCCAAATGGAACTTCTTTGCGGAATAATCTCCTGATACAACACCAATTACGGGTGCTATGTGGAAAAGTTTCCACATAGCACCCGTTTTGAAGCTAAAATACGACGATTATCCGGCTCAAACGCTGCGCCAACCGCTCGCATCCATATTCGCCGGGCAGGAATGCAAGCCTGGCAGCTTTGGCTCATGGTACAAGCCCTTCAAAGCCCTTTTCAGACTGGGTGTGTACGTTGTCAATGACCCCAACACGCAGTCAATCCAACCACCTTACCGCTGCACCGCCGGTAAGTAGACCTGCTCCGCCCCCGGCGGCGTGGACGTGGGCGTGCTGGTGGCGCCCGGCTGCGGCGTGGACGTGCTGGTTGCAGTGGGCGGGGCAGTCGTGCTGGTCGGCGTTGCCGTTGCCGCGGGCGTGCTGGGGTTGACACGGCTCCAATCCGGTTTGCTGCCGGCGGCCAACTGCCACAGGTTGGCTGGGTTGGCCCGCTCCATAATCCACAGCGAGGAGACGGCGCCCAGCTTGCGCTCGAAGACAAGATAGTTGCCGTCGGGCGAGGGGCTGACACGCTCGGCCCGTTCCCCGGCAGCGAAGAAGGTGAGACGTTGCTGATTTTGTCCTTGGGCATCGGCGCTGTAGATGTCGTTGCCCAGGATGTAGAGGAAGCCGGAGCCGTCGGGCAGCCAGGCCGGGCGGTTGGGATCGGCCAGAAAGGTGCGGTCGATCAGGCGCGTCTCCGCGCCGCCGCTGACGTCGCGCACAAAGATGCCGCCACCGCTGCAACAGGGATCGTAGAGCACCTGATCGCCGATGGGCGACCATGCCACCGTCTCGATCAGCCCTGATTGGCTGAACCACGGCGTCCCCGGTGACGTGCTGCCCGCCGACGACACCACGTAGGGCGCGCTGTTGAGGACGTAGCCAATCTCAGCGCCGTCACGCTTCCACGAAAGTTCGCGTGCGTAGGGTTCGAGTCCGTTGCAGTTGGTGGCGTTGAAGGTCAAATTCACCTCCACCGTCTGCCCAGGGGCAATGTCCACGAAGCCGCCGGTGTCGCGGCTGTTGGCCCCACACGAAGCCGACGAGTAGATGAAGAGGACGGCCTGGTCGCCGCCCAGATCGGCCACGTTGTCCACTGTCACCTGGGCTGTCTGCTGATAGGGCGGCAGGTTGAACGAGACGAGATCCGCCGCACCGCGCACGGAGATCACAAAAGGCGAAAAGTTCTCCAGGGCGGAGCCGTTGTTGAAGACGTTAATGCGCACGCTGCCCTTGCCATAGTTGCCCGCCGCGATCTCGGCCTGGCTGGGCGCGTTGGTGATCCGGCGCAGGCTGCTGCCGTCGGGGCGCACGCCGTAGATGTCCACAGAGAGGGGCGAAAACCATTTTTCGTGGTCGCTGGCGATGGCGAGTTCGCTGGCGTCGGGCTTCCAGCGCACGCTGTAGAGTTCGGGCGTGTCGCCGGGATGGGTCCACACGGTTTGGGTGGCGCTGTTGTTGGGGTTGATGCGCTTGACCGCTTTGCCGTCCACAAAGGCGATTTCGCCGACAAAGTTGGGGACGCTCTGGCTGCCGCTGACTTTGAGGGAGACGTTGTCCACGAGCAGGCTGAGGCGGAAGCCGTTGGTCAGCGTTCCCAGCATAAGGACGAGCCGTTGCCCGGCGGCGCGGGCGTTGTTGAGCGAATCCATGGCCGTCTGGTCGAAGGGCGCACTGAACTGAAGCCAATCGGTGACCGCCCCCACGTTTTGGCCGAAGATGCCGCCGCTCACAATCGCGGCGTTGGGGTCGGGTGGGGTGTCCCCGCTGACGGGGACAACGGCGATCCAGCCGTTGACCAATTCCCCGGGCTGCGGCGGTTCGCTGTCGAACGACTGCACCACGCGTACGTTGAAACTGAGTGTGGCGGCGCTGACGGTGGTGGGCAGGTGAATTTCCTGGAAAATGGCCGACGCCGTTGACACGTCCGCGCCGTTGGTGAAGATCTTCACTGCCGGTCCACCCTGTGGATCGGCGCCTGCTTCGATCTGCGCGTTGGTGGCCGCGCCGCCACGGCTCGACCAGCCGGTGATCTGGGTGCCGCTAAAGAGCCCGAAATCACCGTTACGGATCAACTCCAGATCGGTGACGGTGGCGGTGTCCGTGGCGGACGAGACATTCTGCCAACCGGCAGGCCATCCGCTGAACAGGGCGGCGACGATCAGGACAATGGTGAGGACGAGTTTGGATTTCATGCTTCCCTCCGTAAGTAGAAAACTTGGTTACAAAAGACAAAAAATTTTCAGCAAAGCGCAGAGGCCGGAAGAGATGGGACACGGATCGGCAGGATTTTCAGGATTCAGAGCAGAGAGCCGGCTTTCTGAAATCTACTTGTTTTACCGCAAGCCATCGACTGAAGACGCTGATTCTTCTTGCAGCCAGCGCCCGATGACCTGCGCCAGATGGTCAAGCTGATCACAAGGTAGGTGACGTCCTGTGCCGACGTGGATCAGGTGGCAGCGCCACTCTTCACTGGACGTGTCCGCGGCGCGCCAGGTGCGCACGATGAAAGATTCCCGCTGCGGTGGTGGGTGGGTGTTGGGCGGATCGTGAGACATGGGTGTCCTCGTGGTGCGTGTTGCGTGGTGCGTGTACCAGCGCAGGATGTGAGCGTGTATTGGGATGTTGTGGTGATGCGTCTTGATTTAACGGCGGGGGTGTCTCAGGATTGTCTCAGAGGGTTTATAAGTCACACACCGATAATGGGTACAAACAACCTGCCGCCACGAATGCAGGAGTGTATTGGTGCACAGTTTTCTCTTGACCTCCATTCATAGGTAACTTACAATCATAGACATCGCTACAACTCTACAGAGAACAGCAGCAAGGTATAAGATCTGTGGAAATTGCATACTCAATCAGTGGCGTACCCATCCGGCTGACCACTGAACGATGGGATCACATCGTCGTCAACAAACCCTACATGCATGCGTTCGACGATGCGATTTTGAAAGCGATCGAGCGCCCGACGGTGATATTGCGAGGATATGCAGGTTCGTATGTGGCGGTGCTGAATCTGGCACGAGACAGATTCTTGCACGTTGTCTACAAGGAAGTCAGTGCGGAAGATGGGTTTGTGATTACAGCGTATGTATCGTCCAAGTACAATCGAGGTTCAGTGATATGGCCGCGCAAATTCTAGAACACCCCAGCCTCGGCTATCTGCTAAAGGCTGTGACGAATCTGATCAAATTGCCGACGACGAAACTCTGGCTGGACTACGACGCAGAGGTGGATGTGTTGTACATCCACTTTGAAGACAATCCATCCTCTACGCACAGTGAAATGCGTGAAGACGGCATTGTGTTGGACTATCGAGATGATGAACTTGTCGGGTTGACTGTGCTGGAGGCGTCACAGCGATAAAAATGAGGCAGTGCCAAAGCTGTGGAGAGGAATCTGAGGAACGACGGATCGAATACCTGTACAGCCACAAAGGCAACTACTTGCTCGTGCCCAACACACCTTTGGAAATCTGCACACACTGTGGCATGGTCTACTACGATGCCGCCGTTCTCAAGGAAATCGAGCGGCGCTTCTTCGCCATTCAAGAGCACAACGAAGAACCCGATCAGTATATCCAGATGCCTACTGCTGCTTTTGTGTAATGAGTGCAGCCCCCTCTTGATATCATTTCGAGCGGAGAGAGCATCCTCAGATGCGGCTCTATTCGTGTGCCGCCGCATCTGAGGATGCTCTCTCCACGTCTGATGGCATTGTTCGTCCACACCCATTCTCCATCCGTGTTCCCCCCATCCGTATCTACAAGACAAACTCTGCATCCACCAACAACGCCCGGTGCGCGGGGACAGTCTCGCTACTGCGCGTACGCTGCTCCGGTGACAGGCTGTCGAGGACGGCGCTGAACTCGGTCATCGCTTGAACGAGGGCGGCGCGGGCTTCGTCGGTGCGGCCGGCGGCGCGGAGGACGCGAAAACGCCGGTGATGGAGTAGATACGATTGGAAGACGCCGGGATCGACGCCGTCCACGGCCTCGGTAGTGGCGGTGAGGGCTTCGTCGAGCCGCCCTAGTTCGAGGAAGATTTCGCCCTGGATCGAACGCATCTCGGTAACAAGTTGGGGCGCGTCGATGTCGTGGCTAATGGAAAGCGCTTCGTCGATCAGGCGCAATGCGTCCTCGAAGTTGGCTTCGGCCTGGCTGAGCGTAGCCTGTGCGCGCAACGCCTGCGCTTTGACATAGGCATAGTCCACTTCGGCAAAAGCGGCCACGGATCGATCCAAATGTTGCCGCGCCAAAACCAGATCCCCGCTGTAGTAGGCTGCCATCGAGAGCAGATTCCACGCCTGCCCCACGCCGATGGCATCGCCCACGTCTTCGCTCCACGCCAGCGCCCGCCGCACCTGCGCAATGACGTCCTCGTCCGGCCCCACAAACGAAAGAAAAGTAGAGCCGTGGTTGATGGCGATGATGTGTTCCAGCCGCGCTTCGCCCAGTTGACGGCCAATCGCCATGCCCCGTTCGTAGAGCGCCAGCGCTTCGCCGATACGCCCCAAAATGCAGAGCGCATTGGCCAGATTGGTGGCAATGCGCGCTTCCTGGTAGCGGTAGCCGCACTGTTCGGTAAGTGTCAGCGCCTGGGAATAGCGTTCGGCCCCACCCGCCACGTCGCCCCGTTCCACCTGGATCACGGCCAAGGTAACGTAGACGTGGGCTTCGCCGGCCACATCGCCCAATTCCTGATAGCGGTGCAGGGCCGACTCAGCCACCGCCAGCGCCTCGTCGTAGGCATTGCGACCGGGCAGTACGTCGGCCAGGTGGATCAGCGCCTGCGCCTGTAGGCGTGGATCGTCCATCCCTTCAGCCACGTCCACGGCCTGGCGCAGTTTGTCTTCCGCGCCGGGCAGATCGCCCACCTGATTGCGCAATTCACCCCAATAGATCAACGATTCCACCTGAAGACGGACGTCGCCCATCTCCTCGGCGAGGACGCAACAGGCTGCGACGGCATCCAGCGCGTCGGTCAACTGGCCGGATGCGCCCGCCAGCCGCGCCTGCCGCAACGCGAGGACACCCCGCTGCGCCCGGCTGAGCCCGTCCACCTGGGCCAACTGCGCCAACACCTGCGCCTGCGCCTCCCGTTCGCCCAGTAGATCGAGGACGCCTTGCCATGCCAGCAGCAGGTTGAAACGCTGCCCCACCGCCAGGGCCACGTCACCCAGGTGGACCGCGGCCTGTTCGTAGTGTCGGCGCGCCAGCGGATAGCTGCCGCCGGATCGGGCACTGTCACCGGCCAGGGTGTGGTAGTGGAAAGCCTGTCCTGTGGCACCGGCCAACGCAAAGTGATAGGCCAGCAGCGCCGCCGCGTCCGGCTGCACACGGGCGAGGACGTCCCCGGCGCGGCGGTGGAGTTGTCTTCGTGCGCGGTCGGGCAGTTGGGCGTAGACGGTCTGCCGGATCTGGTCGTGCTCGAAGCGGTAGGCGGTGGCCGTCTCCTGTAAAAAGCGGCGCTGGACGAGGGTGGCGGTGGCCGTCAATGCCTCCCGCGCCGTGCCGGGGAAGAGCGATGCCAGGAGGTTGAGGTCGAACGTTGTGCCCAGGACGGCGGCCACGTCGAGGATCTGGCGTTCGCTGGGCAGCAGGTGGGCCAGGCGACGCTGGATCATCGACGTCACTTCAGGCGAGACGAAAGCCTCTTCGTAGTCCACTGTCTGGCTGTCCCACGGGGTTTGCCAGCCGCCGCCGTCGGTGGGGGTGAGGTTGCCCTCCTGGTAGAGCGTGCGCAGTGTCTCCAGCACAAAAAACGGATTGCCCTGCGTCTGGGTGAAGATGCGCTTTTCAAAAAGAGGAGCGGCGCGATCTAATCCCAGGATCCGGCGCACCAGATCGGCGCTCTCTTGTGGGGAAAGTCCATCCAGTAAAAGCCGCTGTGGACGGCTGCCACGGTCGATCTCCGCCAGGCTCACCCACACAGCAGGGTTGGCGCGCGCTTCGTCGCTGCGATAGGAGAGGAGCACGAGCAGCGGACTTTCTGCCACGCGCCGCGAAAGATAGATCAAGGCGTTGAGGGTGGCGCTGTCGGCCCACTGCACGTCGTCGAGCACGAGGACGGTGGGGGTGAGCTGCCCCAAAGCCAGGACGAGACGGGTAAGCGCTTCGAGCAGGCGCACACGGTCGGGTTCGGGATCGAGCGGGGGTGGCGTGGGCAGGTCGGGCAGCCACGTGGGCAGCGCAGTGAGGACGCGCCCGGCCACGCCCAGCCACATCGGGTCGACGAGGATGCGCAGTTGTTGGGCGCGCAGGGGCGATAGCAGATTGCCCAGCGCGTGGATCAATGGCGTGTAGGGCCGGTTCAGTTCAATCTCCTGCGCCGCGCCCCGCCCAACCAATAGCCCGCGCCATGTGGCATCGCTGAGAATCGTGTCGATGAGGCGGCTCTTGCCCACCCCGGCGGGCCCTTCCAGCAAGAAGATCTGTCCCTGGCCGGATTGGGCCTGGGACAGGGAGTGGAGCAGCAGCGTCCGCTCACCATCGCGACCAATCAGCGGCGGCTCGTAGGATGGATCGGTAAAGGCGGCGGACTGGGTGGCGTCCGTGCGGCGGACCTGCGCCGACAACCGCCCGGAAAGAGCAATCAGTTCAGGCGCGGGCCGTGTCTCCAGTTCGCGGGCCAGCCGTTCGCTGTAGCGATGGAAGACGCGCAACCCGGCGTCGGGGCAGTGGAGCGTCAACGCGATCTGCATCGCTTCGCGCACCCACTCCTCGGCCAGGGGATCGAGTTGGATTAGCGCCTGCACCACCAGCTCGGCGTCCGTCCACGCGCCCTGACGCTTGCGCCAGGCCAACATCTGCGCCAGCCCTGCCTGCACCGACTGGAAAAGCTGCTCCCGCGCCAGCAGCACCCAATCCTCAAAGTAGCCTGGGAGCAGGTCGCCCTGGTAGAGATTGGTGATTTCGGCAGGTGATGGCCACGAATGAGGATCGTCCTTGCGCAGCGCGGTGAGAACGGAGCGCAGACGAAAGAGGTCACAATCCAGAGGCACAGCGGTGGAAAGTGTAACCGTCGCCCCGGTGGTCGCTAACAGATCAGCGACGCCCACCTTCTCCAACTCGTTGCCGATGCGCCAGAGTTCCTGGGTCAAGCGGCGGCGGGCGTTCTTTTCGGGCAGATCGGGCCAGAAGATGCCTGCCAGGTGGCCGCGCGTGTGTGGTCCTGGCTGCACGAGCAGATAGGCCAGCAGCAACCGGCTCTTCTCCGTAGGCAACGGCGGCAGAAGACGGGCGGCGAAGGTGAGGGTGAAGCGGCCAAGCAGGCGGATTTCGAGCATGGATGGTGCGATGGGTTGCGGTGAAGCGATTGGGGGATTAGGCGATTAGGGGACTAAGGAATTCCAGAGATTCCACTTAGTCCCCAGCATCATACCCTTAACCACAGCATTGCCAAAACACAGTCTACTGCGTAAACACTTGTGCCAGGGTACGGGACAATAGATCGGCATCCACTGGCTTGAGCAGCCAGCCCGCCAATCCTTGCTCGGTGAGGTTGGGTAGTTCCGCGTCCAGTGGGTGACCGCTGAGGATCAGCACAGGCGTTGTGATGTTGCGGGCGCGCAGGATTGTCAGGAGTTCCTCACCGCCCATGCCAGGCATTACCAGATCGCTTAGGACAAGATCAACAGCGACTTCGCTCTCTTCCAGGATCTTCATGGCTTCAATGCCGTTGGCGGCGGTTACGGGTGTATAGCCAAGCAGTTCAATCATGTCGCGCAGGGCGTGCAGCAGATCCAGGTTATCCTCAACAATAAGGACGGTATAACCACCCCGCACCCAGAATTTGTGTTGCCGTCCCAGGCTAGCCACACCTTTCAGTGGGGCGGCGGGCAGAAAGATCGTGAACGTTGTCCCCTGCCCCTCTCTGGAATGCACCTCGATCTCGCCCCCATGTTGTTTAACAATGCCATGCACCTGCGGGAGCCCCAACCCAGATCCCTGGCCTGGGGATTTGGTGGTGAAGAATGGCTCGAAAATGTGCGGCAGGTGCTCCGGCAGAATACCGGAACCGCTGTCGGCCACAGTAAGGCAGAGCCAAGATCCAGGTGACAGATGCGGGCGGGGCGCCTTGGTATGAGAAGAGAGGACAATGCGCAAGCTGCCGCCTTTGGGCATTGCGTCTCGCGCATTTACAGCCAGGTTCATCACCATTTGCTGCATACGGGTCAGATCCACCAGCGCCCCATACTCACCGGGGTCGTAGTTCAAGCTAACCAACACATTTTCAGGCAGTGTGCGCTTGAGCAGATCAACCTGCTCGGTGAGAATGGGCGCCAGATCGAGTGGACGTCGCTCCAGAACAGCTTGCCGGCTGAAGTCGAGGATCTGCTGGATCAGACGCGCCGCATGGGACACTTGCGCCTGAATCACGTTGAGACGTCCTTGGTCTCGTTCCTCAAGCGAGGCAGATCTCTGCAACAAGGGGATTTGTAAGGCAATCACAGCCAGGATGTTGTTAAAGTCGTGGGCAATGCCTGCCGCAAGTTGCCCCACAGCAGCCAGCCGCTCCTGATGGACAAGCCGTTTGTTGAGATCCTGAGCAAGGTTTTCGGCCTGAATCTGCTCCGTCACATCCACGAAGGTGACTACAACCTGAATGATGTTTCCACTTGCATTGAATTCAGGAAAGGCATTCACCATCACCCACACCACATCTTGTGTAGACGGGCGTTTAATTCCTAAGACAAAGTTTTCAGTTGGCGTCTTATTGGTCAGTACTTGCATCACCGGATATTCATCCAATAACATCCGGCTCCCATCTCGGCATAAGAAGTACCAGTTTGGATCCTCGGCAGACCTGCCCAGCGCCTCCTCATTGCTGAGCCCGAGCAAGCAGTGTGCACGTTCATTGGCCAGGAGGACCTGGGTATCCGGCCCATGTACCACAAGCCCCGCATGAAGGTTCTGGATCAACTGCCGATATCGTTCCTCACTGACACGCAAAGCCGCCTCGGCTTGCTTACGCTCGGTGATGTCCTCAGTGTAGAGGACAATACCACCGATGGCGCCGTCGGCCTCGTACCACGGGCGACACTCCCAGCGGATCCACTCTTCGCTGCCGTCTTCGCGTACATGACGGTCTTCTTCGGCGCGCAACACTTCACCGGCCAACGCCCGCCGATGGGCATCGCGCCACTTGGCAGGCACGCCAGGGAAAACATCATAGTGACAGCGCCCGATGACTTCCTGTCCTCTGGCCTTCTCATCGACGTGTGCTTGCTGCCCCACATAGATATAACGCATCTCTCGATCGTAGACGGCAATCGAACTCTGATTGTGGGCAATAATGTAGTTGAGCAAGGCTTGAGAATTGCGCAGCGCGGTCTCTGTCTGGATGTACTCGCTGATGTAGTGATCTTCGTAGCGGGTGCGGACCTCGATCAGAGATTCGTGGCTCTTCCGCAACGCCTCGTCCTGTTCGGCCAGCTTCTCACGACAGTCATACAGTTCTATGAAGATCTGGCGAATTTCGGCGGGTGAAAGGTTCGCCAGGAGTTGATCATCCAGATCGGAAACCGACCAATCAAGATTGAGCAGGTCGATACGGCTTGGCTGAGTGGTTGTATGTGGTGGTGAGTCTGCCTGGCAATTTGCGACCATAGTCTCTTTCCAAACATAGTATGGGTCAGATACTTATGGAAATATCCCGAAAACCTTATCAAACCCTACTTTACATATTGTTCGGCCTAAAAAATATCGATTATTTGACCGTATTTCTTTGATAGCTGTTTTAAATGCAATGTAACTGAAGCAGCCACCGACAAAAGAGGGGTGAGGCACAACCGACGCCTGTGTGGCGTCGGTTGTACCTCACCCCTCTTGTATCCTCACAAGATTCCTGCATTATTCACAAGAACATCTGCGTAGACGGATAAATTTGCGTTGACGGATGAATTTGCGTTGACAGACGAAGTTGTGAAGCAAGCAGGCAGGTTCTTTAGCAGTGCAGCCTAGACCTCGAACATCTGATCCCGCTCGGCGCCGACGGAGACGTAGGCAATGGGAATGCCGGCCAGTTCACTGATCCGTTCGATGTAGCGTTGCGCCGCGGCCGGCAGATCAGCCCAAGCGCGGCAACCTTCGGTGGAGCACTGCCAGCCCGGCCATTCTTCGTAGATCGGCTTCACCTGGTTGAGGACGGCCGTGTCGGGCATCGTATCGTAGACAACTTCACCGCTGGGCAGTTGGTAACCGGTGCAGATTTTGATCGTTTCAAAGTGATCGAGAATATCCAGCTTGGTGATGGCGAGGCCCGTCATGCCGTTGAGCCAGGCGGCATAGGCAATGGCGACGCCGTCGAACCAGCCACAACGTCGCGGACGGCCCGTGGTCGCGCCAAATTCTTGCCCCACGCTTCGCAACTTCTCTCCGTCGGCGTCGAGCAGTTCCACAGGGAAGGGGCCGTCGCCTACCGCCGAACTGTACGCCTTGACCACACCTACCACCTTGTCGATGGTGCGCGCCGGCAGCCCCGCGCCCGACGCCGCAAACGACGCCGTGGGGTTGCTGCTGGTGACGTAGGGGTAGATGCCCCAATCGAGATCGCGCATCACACCCAATTGCCCTTCGAGCAGGATGTCTTTGCCGGTTTCAATGGCTTTGCGTGTCATGGGGACGGTGTCAATGATGCGATGGGCGAGTTTGTCGCGGTAGTCCATGCAGAGTGCGTAGAGTTCCTGGCCGTCCACCTTTTCGCCGCCCAAGATCTCAATCTTGCGGTTGATGGTTTCCAGGGCGCCGTCGAGGCGGCTTTCCAACCAATCGGGCTGGAGCAGATCACCGATGCGCAGGCCGGAGCGTGTAGCTTTGTCGGCGTAGGCCGGGCCGATCCCCCGTTTGGTTGTGCCGATGGTGTCGCTGCCACGCGCCGATTCCTCGAGGACGTCCAATGTACGGTGGTAGGGCATGAGCATCTGGGCACGGTGACTGATCCACAGATTGTCCAGCGACACGCCGGCGGCTTCGAGGCCGGTCATTTCAGCCAGCAGCGACTGCGGATTGACCACACAACCGGTGCCGATAATGTTCTGCGTCTGCGGGTTGAAAATACCGCTGGGGATGAGATGGAGCGCATGCTTGCCATACTCGTTGATGACGGTATGCCCGGCGTTGTCTCCTCCCTGAAAGCGGATTACCATGTCGGCCTGTTGGGCCAGATAATCGATAATGCGTCCTTTGCCTTCGTCGCCCCACTGGGCGCCCACAATCGCAGTGACGGTCATAAAGGATATTCTTTCTAGTGAAGAAGGCGGTGAAAACAGATGAATAAAGAATAATGAATAAAGAATAAAGAATGGGTAGACATCACCCATTCTTTATTCATCATTCACTTCTATTCCATCATTTGGTCGAACGAATCTGATAGTTCGGCGCTTCTTTGGTGATAATTACACTGTGCGGGTGGCTTTCTTGATAACCGGCAGGGCTGATACGCACGAAGCGCGCCTTTTCCCATAGATCGGGGATGTTGCGAGCGCCGACATATCCCATCCCCGAACGCAGACCACCCATAAGTTGGAAAACGAAGTCCTTGAGGAAACCTTTGTAGGGGACCTGCCCTTCGATGCCCTCAGGGACGGTCTTGCCGCCCACATCGGGGGATGCGCCGTTACGTTGGCCGGTTTGGTAGCGGTCGTTGGCGCGGCCCTTCATGGCGCCGAGGCTGCCCATGCCGCGATACTCTTTGAACGAACGTCCTTCGCGGATGACGATCTCACCCGGCGATTCGTGCAAGCCGGCGAGCAGACTGCCCAGCATCACCGCCGACGCGCCCGCGGCAATCGCCTTGGTAATGTCGCCGCTGTAGCGGATACCACCATCCGCAATGATGGGCACGCCCAGGTGTTGCGCTGCTTCGGCACACTCAGCCACGGCGGTCAATTGCGGCATGCCTGCACCGGAGACGATGCGTGTGGTGCAGATAGAACCGGCGCCCACACCCACCTTGATCACGTTGGCGCCTGCATCCACCAACGCCTGTACACCTTCCGGCGTGACAACATTGCCGGCAAGGATAGGCAATTCGGGGTAGAGCCGACGTACGGCGCGTACCGTTTCGACCACACCCTGACTGTGCCCGTGGGCGGTGTCAATGGCGACGGCGTCCACGCCCGCGTTGACCAATGCTTCGGCGCGTTGCAGGCCATTTTCTCCGACACCAATCGCACCGGCAACGAGGAGACGCCCACGCCCATCTTTGGCGGCGTTGGGGTAGTCCTGACGTTTGAGGATGTCTTTGTAGGTGATCAGGCCCTTCAAGTAACCGGCGTCGTCGACCAGGGGTAGCTTTTCAATGCGGTAACGGTGCAGAATCTCTTTGGCTTCTTCGAGGGTGGTGCCCAATTTGGCGGTGATCAGCTCTTCGGAGACCATGTAATCGGCAATAGGACGTGCATAGTCTGTGGCAAAGCGCACATCGCGATTGGTGAGGATACCGATGAGTTTGCCGTTGTCGTCGGTGATGGGCACACCACTGATACGGTAGCGGCTCATCACACTTTCCGCTTCTTCCAGTGTATTGTCGGGGCGTAGGACGATGGGATCGACGATCATGCCACTTTCGCTGCGCTTGACCTTGTCCACCTCTTCGGCCTGGGCAGCGAGGTCTAGGTTGCGGTGGATAATGCCCAATCCGCCCTGGCGGGCCAGCGCAATCGCCAATTCTCCTTCGGTAACGGTGTCCATGGCAGCGCTGAGTATAGGCACATTTAGCCGCAATTTGGGGTGGAGCGCCAGGCTCAATTCCACATCAGCCGGCAGGACTTCGGCGAAGCCTGGCACAAGCAACACATCGTCGAAGGTCATTGCCTCTGCAGCAAAGATCACATCGGATCGGGCAAAAGTACGGGTGCGGCGCTGGATGTGCCCATTGGCCGCCGACGCTTCCTTGGACAATTCTCGGGATTCAATCGTCATTTTCGCCTCCACTGGCAAGGTTTTGGGGGATCACATTGCAGTTCATTTTACCATCGGAAGAGGGGAAGCGAAGAAAAGCAGATAGCAGATAGCAGGTAGGGGTGTGCCCAACGTTGGCGGCTCCCCCCTACCTGCTACCTGCTACCTGCTATCTGCTACTTAAATCTCCGCGCCAGTTCGGCTTCGAGGTCGGCGAAGGTGAGGTCACGCGCAGAGAGGAGGACGAGGCTGTGGTAGAACATGTCGGCCATTTCGTAGAGGACGCGATCGTCTCCTTCGTTGCCCAGCGCGGCGACAACAACTTCGACGGCTTCCTCGCCGATCTTCTGGCAGATTTTGCCTTCCCCCGCGGTGAACAGCTTGGCTGTATACGATTCCGACGTGGGATTGGCTTTGCGCTCTTCAATGGTGGAGAACAGAGTTTCGAGAGTAGAAGACATGAGGACTCGACTAGGATTGGTGACTGGGTGATTTGGTGACTGGGTGACTGGATCGGCGGTGATGAAGCGATATTGGCGACAAGAGGGTTTGACCAAGTAACCCAGTTACCCGGTCACCCAATCCTCATCGACCGCTCGGAAAAAGCAACTAATTGCCCCCGTGTGGCACGCCGGCCCGGCAGGGTTGACCAATATGAGGAGTGTATCACCGTCGCAATCGACCCGCAATTCGGTGACGGTTTGTGTGTTGCCGCTGGTATCGCCTTTGTGCCAGAATGCCTGACGGCTGCGGCTCCAGAAGACGGTCTCGCCGATGGCAAAGGTGCGGCGCAGACTCTCGGCGTTCATATACGCCATCATCAACACCTGCTGCGTCGATGCGTCCTGTACAATGGCGGGGATCAGGCCGGCGTCATCAAAGTGGACAGTAGCGATCAATTCATCGTAGGTCACAGAACAATCTCCTGTGGGATGCGCACCGGTACACCGGCTTCGAGCAGGCTTTCTTTGACTTGCATGATACTAAGTTTCTTGAAGTGGAAAAGACTGGCGGCCAATGCCGCAGCGGCGCCACCTTCGGTGAGCGCGGCGGCGAAATCTTCGGGGCGACCGGCCCCACCGCTGGCAATCACAGGAATCGAGAGGGCGTCGCTAATGGCGCGAGTCAGTTCGACGTCGTAACCTTCTTGCGTGCCGTCACCGTCCATAGACGTGAGCAGGATCTCGCCTGCACCAAGCGCTTCCACCTTCTTCGCCCATGCCACAGCATCAAGTTCGGTGTTGATGCGCCCACCACTCACGTAGACATCCCAGCCCTGGCCGCGGGCAGCGAGATCGTCACCTTGACGGCGGCGGGCGTCGATGGCAACGACGATACATTGGCTGCCGAAGCGTTTGGCCCCTTCGCTCACGATTTCGGGATTGCGCACAGCGGCACTATTGACGCTCACCTTGTCCGCGCCGGCGAGGAGAATGGCGCGCATGTCGTCTACGTTGCGGATGCCCCCTCCCACGGTGAAGGGGATGAACACGGCGTCGGCGACGCGACGCACCATCTCCACAACAATGTCGCGTGATTCATGGGTGGCCGTAATGTCGAGGAAGACCAGTTCGTCGGCCCCCTCCTGGTCATAGACCCGCGCCTGTTCCACAGGATCGCCGGCGTCGACGAGATCCACAAAATTCACCCCCTTGACCACTCGACCGTCTTTGACATCGAGGCAGGGGATTACACGTTTGGCTAACATGGTTGTGTCCTTGGGGGGGAGAGACCACAGACGACGGACGACTGACGACCGACGACGGTTTCGCGTCGAGCATCAGTTCGGTTTATTACACGCACAGGCGTGCACGGCGTCGGTACTGATTATTCAGCAGATACCAATGCATTGTCTCACGCACTACGAAGGGCCGTCATCCGTCGTCAGTCGTCCGTCGTCAGTCGTCCGTCGTCCGTCGTCAGTCGTCGGTCGTCATTCTGCAGAAAAATACGCCACCGCTGCTTCCAACGCCGGCATCTGTTCCGGCGAGGTGTCAATAAGCATAAGACGGGCTTCTTCAATGGGGGCCCAGTAGAATTCACCGTGGTTGTCGTGGCCAAGTGTAACTTCGCCAGGGCCCACCTGTGCCAAATAATAGATCACTTCGCGCTCAACGTCGTAATCGCGGATGTGGGCGACGTAGTGAAGCGTGCTAACACAGTCATCGTGGAGCGCGGCGATGGGGAGGCCGGTCTCCAGGCTAAATTCGCGTTTGGCGCAGCCGAGGACGCTTTCGCCTTCCTCCACGGTGCCACGTGGAAACTGCCATTGCTCACAGAAATTGTTCCACAACAGCAGCACCTCAATGCCGTCTTTGCCCTGACGATAGGGGACCAAGCCGGCGCTGCGGCGAAACATAGGGCCACCGGCGGCTTCAATGACCTCGGGCAACGCCACTGCGCCGGTGTAAAGTGCTTGGCCGACGATCACGCCTTCGATGTTGTAGTGTTCGTGCCGCTTTAACTGGCGAATATCGTAGAGATCGGCCACACCACCGTTGACGATTAGCTTTAGGTCGGTCATATCGCCCAGGTTGGCGGCACCTTCCACATTCACGCCTGCCAGCATACCGTCGCGCTCAATGTCGGTGTAAACAATGCGGCGCACCCCCAGACACTTCATGTGATGGGCCAAGTTAATGGGATCGATTTCGCTGACATCTTGCCAACCGTGTATGGCAACTTTACCGTTCCTAGCGTCAATGCCGACCATGATCCGGTCGGCCCCCCAACGGTTCACAGCGGAGCGTACCGCTTCGGGGTCCTTCACCGCAATCGTGCCCAAGACGACTCTATCTGCGCCCATCTCAAAAGCGAGGGCAATGTCTTCGAGGGTGCGTAGTCCTCCACCAAACTGGATCGGCACGTCCACAGCCTGGCGAATCGCCTTCAGACAGCGATAGTTAATCGGCATCTGTCCGGCAGGTAGTTCGGCGTCGGGTGCGTCTAGCCGCTGAATCATGGCGCTTGGACGGCTGTTTACCGCGATGGACGAAGCATGTTTGCTGAAAGCGCCATCGAGGTTGACCACATGGAGCCACTGAGCACCAAGAGAGACCCAGTGGCGCGCCGTTTGCACAGGATCGTCGCTAAAAACGGTCTCCGTATCGGGGTCGCCCTGGCGTAGACGAACGCAACGTCCGTTACGCAGATCGATTGCAGGATAAATGATCATAGGTTGAACTTGCTACTCTCTCTAGGAAAACAGACGGCACTCAGGGGTCAAAAAAACACACAAACATTTAGTGGAATTGACGAAAAAGCTGAAGATCTGTCAAAACCTATCAGAAGTCGCTAAAACTTTACCATAAGCGTATCGTGTGCAAAGGTAACGTTCCATCCACGTTGAGCTTGCAGTTGATGTGCCAATCGGGTCAGATCTTCGGGGGTGTTTCCTTCAGGCTCTTCGATATGGGTGAAGATAAGTTGTTTGGGCTGCAAACGGTCGACCATCGCCAACGTTTGGTGAAACGTTGCCTCAGTGCGCAAGACAGGATGGTCTGCCGGCATCCGGCGTTCGCCGGTAAAGGGGTTGAACTCGAAGATACCTGTGGGCAGCACGGCCAGGTCCACGCCGATGAGATCGTCGGGGGGCGTCCAGCCCACGAGTTCGTCCATGGCCACAAGGAGACGGCGTGCAGCGTCTCCTTCACCAAAACCATCCAATTCATCAAAATCCAACTCATCAAAATCCAACTCATCAAAGACGAAGGCATAGACCGACGGATCAGCCAACTGGCGAGCCGTGATACGCCATCCGCCTAGCTCGATGGGTGCATCCATCACATGGCATTGGGTCAGCCCAACTTGCTCAAAGTAACGGAAATTTTCGGCCAAACCGAGCCGCACTTCAAAATCGGCGGCGACTTGCGGCGGGACGTAGATAGGGGTGCAAATGTGATTAGGGGGCAAGTTCCGCCAATCCCAGTTACGGGTTTCGTACATACGTCGCCCGGCGGTATGATCGGGGTGCCAATGGCTGTAGAGGCCGGCGGCAATGTGCTGAATGCCGGCGCGGTCCACCTGCATGGCGCTCTCTTCGGGGGTATCGATGAGCACATCCGGCCCATGCACGAAGAGGCTAGGACCTGTGCGCTCCCAGGGGATGCCGTGGGTGCGTGCGCCGCAACAAAGTTCACACCGACAGCCAGGCCGCGGCGTGCGGAACGCGCCTGCGGTGCCCAGAAACTCAAGCGCCAGGTAGGCCATGCAGTCTCCTCATGTGTGGTCGCAAAAATCTCTTACGCCGCCCGCCCCTTCTCACCGGTGACGCTGCGGAAATCTTCAAGCAGCCGCCCAGTAGACAGATCCACCTTGGCGACGGCGGCGAAGCTGAGTTTGCGCCAATCGTCCAGATCCACGTGTGTGCGGCCCAGGAGTGAGGCGCGAAAGAGGCTGAAGGTAAGGCCGTGGCCAACCAACGCCAATGTTTCGTGGGGGAAGCGACGATGCAGTTCGTCTATCCCCTCGGCGAAGCGAGCCAGGGCATGATCGGCTGCCTCCCAACCACCCACCGACTCGTGCGGAGTGGCGAAGGTAGCAGCGACGGCGGCCACATAATCGTCGATCCAGGCGGCAGGGCGCTTGAGTTCGTCGAAGCGTGCATCCACCGTCACCGGCAGGCGATGCGCGGCAAGGACGGATTCTACTGTCAACCGTGTCTTGGGTTCACGGCTGAGGACAACCCGGTTCACCTCCGGCCAGAACGGCTCACGCGCCAAAATCGTCGCTTGCCGTGTCCCCTGCGGCGAGAGTGACCAGATTGCAGCATCTACATTACGTTGCTGTTGTGTGTGGGCGTGGGTAACGAGGTAGATAAGCGACATGGCAGTAGTGAGTAGATTTTGGGTGACCTGATGACCTGGGCACAATAGTGCTTGTCAAACGGCGACTATACAGTATGAACAGTATGAATAGTATGAACAGTATGACCAAGTAACCGGATCACCCAGTTACCATCTCTTCCGTCGTCACCATCTTCATAAAGTTGCCCAAAATATGCAGGCCCACGTTGTGGCTTTTTTCAGGGTGAGGTTGGATGCCCCAGGCGTTGCGGTAACGGACAATCGAAGGGTACTCGATGCCGTAATCCGTCATAGCGAGGACGGCGTTGGGTTCGGCAGCATCACAGTAGTAGCTGTGGGCGAAGTAGGCGTACGATCCCGTAGGCACATCGGCCAAGAGGGCGTCGTCCTGGCGGCGGAGAAGTTGATTCCAGCCGATTTGGGGTACACGCAGCGTACGTTCAGAGCGCATGGGATCGATCATGTTGGCAGGGAAGCGGCGCACCTTGCCGGGAATGAGGTGCAATCCCTCGTGTTGGCCCATCTCTTCGCTTTCATCGAAGAGCATCTGCATGCCCACACAGATGCCCAGCAACGGCAGACCGGCCTGAACAAATTCAAGCAGCGGCGTCTCGAAGCCCTGGCGTCGCAAGTTGTCCACACTGTCGCCAAAAGCACCCTGCCCAGGGAGGACAACGGCCTTCCAGTGGGTGAAGTCGGTGGGATGGTCGATGATGTCTACGGCAATGCCCAATGGGGCGGCCACCACTTCAAACGAGCGGTAGACGCTGCGCAGGTTGCCTACGCCATAGTCGATGATGGCGATCATAGGTCACCCCTTGTCTATCGAAAAGTTGCGGATCAACGGCGGTGGTAGTCGTAAACGGTGGACGTCTGCCGTCACTTCACGGATGCGGCTCTCAGCCCAAAGCACCTGCCCTTCACTGAGCAGGCCAAGGTGGACGGCGCTTTCAAATTCGGCTTCGCCGATGACGGTTACATGCCCTGAAGAAGCGAGCCAAAGCCCAAGGATCAGGTGCGTGGCATGGTACTGCTCACCATCAAACTGAAAAGTATCAACGATGGGGATGTAGATGCCAATGGAACGACCATCTGCGTTGAAGTATTTGTCGATGATCTGCTGCGGATCGGGGAGCCAAAAGCGAAACCAGACCCCATCGGGGCCGCCGATTTCAACGCCATCAAGTGCCACAGATTGTGCGTCTGGGCGCAACGAGACCCTTTCGACGAGCAGATTGCTTAACCACTCGGCGCGATAATCGCCTACTGTGGTCTGTTCTTCCCACTCACCGCTGCGGATCACACGCAGAGCAAGGTCATCATTTGGATTTACTTCCGTCATAGACCTGACCAGCTTATCCAATCCCCAGAGATTAATTTACGAAAGTCAACGAAGCAGAAAGGGAGCCACAGGTGACACGGATTTTTGGGATTCAGAGCCGTCTTGTATTGAAATCCTTCTGAAAATCCTTTGAATCTGTGTAATCTGTGGCTCTTTTTCTGACTTCGTGTTTCTTTGTGTGCCTTCGTGGATCAATGTCTGGATAAAATCTCAGTATTTCTTCACAACGGATCGATAGGCCGTCGGCTCGCGGAATTGGATGATCTGGCGTTCCTCGCGCACGTCGCGCACTTGATCCAGATCAATGGTGGCCACAGCATAGCCTTCGATGGGCTCTTCCAGCACAGTATAGACTTCACCTGCCGGGCCGACCAACATGCTGTCGCCGGCAAATTCCATTGTCGGTTCACGGCCGACACGGTTGGCAGAGGCGACAAAGAGTGCGTTTTCTACGGCGCGGCTGATCAGGTGAGCGCGCCATTGCTCGCGGCGATTGACTTCCCAATTGGCGCTGAGGACGAGCAACTCGGCCCCTTCGAGGGTGAGGCTGCGCGCCGTCTCGGGGAAGACGACGTCGGCCCCAACCATCAGCCCGAAACGTCCCCACTCGGCGTCGACGTTGACAAAGCGGAAGCCACCGCGGTAGACCTGGCGTTCTTCACCGAGCAGGTGCACCTTGCGGTACTCGCCTGCCACGTCTCCTTCGGGCCCCAGGCAGACGACGCCGTTGTAGAGGATGCTCTCTACCTTTTCCTTGATGACAAGGCCAAAGACAATATGCACATTGTAATCGTGGGCGCGCTTGGCCAGGTAGTTGCTGGCATGGCCAGGGACCCGTTCGGCAAGATCGGTGGCACGTAGCCCTAACTCGGTGCCGGTATAGCTCAGTTCAGGAAAGACAATGAGGTCGGTCGGCTGTTCGCTGCAAATGCGCTCAACAAAGTCGCCCATCTTGCGCAGGTTTTCTTCGGGCGTAGCCAGTGCAGGTGACATTTGCACCAAAGCAATTGTAATCTCTCGGGGCATAGGATCTTCCCTTACGGTATGCGGTGATTAAGATTTCAACTTGAAAATAGCCAACCTCACCGCTACGTTCAAGCCGGAGACGAAGAGAATCATGAACCGGGATAGTATAGCACAGATGGAATAATTCTCCATTCACTCGGGTTTTAGGCTACAATATATGCAGTGAAGCAAATGGGTGCAACGTGACAGCACCCAGTGCACTGGGCACACTATGATTTGCCCGACTTTGCCTCTAGGCCACTCTTTGTCTCTAGACTAATCAACCGGCGACCTCACAACGGAAGTCCCTACGTATACCAGGAGTAGAGTATGAACGGATCTTTGACCTTATCGACGATTTGGCGCCGCACGTGGCTGATTCTGTTGGTGGCCGCCGTGATCATCGGCTTCGATCAGTGGACAAAGAGCCTGGTGCGCCAGAATATTCCCGACTATACGTCAATGATACCCTTTCCGGCGCTGGGCGAATACTTTGTCTTCGAACATGTCCACAACTACGGCGCGGCCTTCGGTATCTTGCAAGGACATGGTGAGTTCTTCATCGTCGTCGCTTTCGCTGTGTCGGTGGCGATTCTTGTGTACGCCGTCCGCTCGCTCACCCCGGATCAGAAATTTATCCGCGTGCTCTTGGGCATGGAGATGGGTGGCGCGCTAGGCAATGTGATCGACCGCATTATGCAGGGTTACGTCACCGACTTTGTCAAAATGGGGATCCCCGGCGTCTACTACTGGCCCAACTACAACATTGCCGACAGCGCCATTGTGCTCGGCGTCATCGGGCTGGCAGTGGTCCTCATCCGGCAAGACATTGAGCAATCTCGACAACAGGCCGAAGAGCCGAAGACGATGTTGAGCCCTGAATAGAAAATAAAAGTAATGAATAAAGAATGGGGAAACGACGGCTTACGTGCCGTCGTTTCCCCATTCTTTATTCACCATCTATTTTGCCGAATATTTTGCCAGACGAAAGAAACAATGAACGAAACCGAACGATTCAACTTTACAATCTCCTCCGACGCCGAAGGAGAGAGGCTTGACCGCTGGCTAACCAGCCAGATGAGTGGACGCTCTCGCGCCGAGATCCAGCGCTGGATCGACGATGGCCGTGTGTTGGTGGACGGCAAAATCGGCAAGCCGGGCCGCAAGTTGGAGTCGGGGCAAACGGTGGACGTGGAGACGCCCGTCACAGTAGAAACGACATTGGCGGCAGAATCGATCCCGCTGGTGATTGTCTACGAAGACGCCGACCTGCTGGTGGTGGACAAGCCCGCGGGCATGGTGGTTCACCCGGCGCCGGGCCACAGCACAGGGACGTTGGTCAATGCGGTTCTGCACCATGTCCCCGATTTGGAGGGGGTGGGCGGCGAAAAGCGCCCCGGCCTCGTCCACCGCATCGATAAGGACACATCCGGCCTGATTGTGGTAGCCAAAAACGACCGTGCCCACCGCATCATGCAGCGTCAATTTGCCTCTCGGTTGGTGCATAAGGTCTACCTTGCGCTGTTGGAAGGCCAGATCACCCCCGAAAACGGACGTATTTCTGCACCAATCGGGCGGCATCCGGTGGAACGTAAACGGATGGCCGTGCTCCCCGCCGATCCCTACACCGGCGAAACCAAAGGACGGGCCGCCCTCACCGACTACCGGACACTGGGGCACTACGCAACCCGTCTTAACAGCGGCGAAATGGGCAATTTCACACTGGTCGAAGCCGTGATTCACACCGGGCGCACCCATCAGATCCGCGTCCACTTTGCATGGATGAAACACCCCGTCGTCGGCGATACGCTCTACGGCTACCGCCGTCAACGCATCCCCATCAAACGTCAATTTCTCCACGCTCACCAACTGCGCTTCCGCTTGCCCAGCACAAAGGAGACGGTGGAGTTCACTAGTCCGCTGCCGGGGGATTTGCAGAAGGTGTTGGATGGGATGGATGCGTGATTCGTGATGCGTGATTCGTGATTCGTGATTCGTGATTCGTTGAGCA
Organism: bacterium; assembly: GCA_016124945.1. Classification (GTDB taxonomy): domain Bacteria; phylum Chloroflexota; class Anaerolineae; order Caldilineales; family Caldilineaceae; genus RI-153. The sequence goes on from WGMT01000007.1 coordinate 58,301, forward strand.
CGTTCATGCGCTTGCGCGGCACTCTCGTCTGAGTTACGCATTACGAATGTAACTGTACAGGTGCGACATGTCCTCGATCAAGATCATTCGCAGCAAAAAGCGATCCAAAACTGTCAGCGCCCGCATTGAGGACGGGGTGCTGGTGGTGCGCGCACCGGCGGCGATGGGCGACGAGGAGTTGACGCCGATTATTGAAAAGTTGCAGAAGCGGTTGGCACGCCGGCAGGCAAGGCGTACGCTCGATGATGCCGATCTGGAACAACGAGCACAGACGTTGAACCGTCAATATTTCGAGGTGAAGTTGCAGTGGGCGTCGATCCGCTGGGTCACCAACCAGGAGAAACGCTATGGCAGTTGCACCCCCAGCGAACGCACAATCCGCATTTCGCACCGGCTGGCGCAGGTTCCCGCGTTTGTGCTGGATTATGTCATCGTGCACGAACTGGCGCATTTGCTCGAAGCCAACCACGGCAAAGGTTTCTGGAAGCTCGTCAACCGTTTCCCCAAGACAGAACGGGCCCGCGGCTATCTCATGGCGATGGGATTGGAGGAAGTTGAGCCATGATGGATCTACCCACACGATCTCCTAACAGGTGACGCTCTGAGCCACCGACCGGTTTGCATAGCAGGACGCTATAGGTTGGCCTTACGTCATCCCCACATAAACCGCTTAACTTGCAAGCATCCGATTACAATTCCCATAATATTTATCTACATCCCCTACCAACACAAACAAGACTGTCAGTTTTTTTACCACAATTTGCCGCCATCCCCCAGCAGGCTTATAATGGTGTAACAAAACCATCTCCGCACACAGACAAGAGCGTTTCAAAATCTAACCCGTATTGTAACTATAGAGGTGCGACGCATTGGCCCAGGAGAGCACACGGCAATCGCATCTGATTTCGGCCAGTGCGTCGCACCTGTATAGTTACCCCGTATTTGCATTTTTGCCCAAGGAGTCGCAGATGGCGCGCCAGCCCCACCAACCTACGGATGAGCGAAAACAGACATCGACACAATCATTGCCGATTACTGAAAACCAGGGTCGACCTTTCATTCATCCTAAACAGGTACTTCAACGTGCTATGGCTGCCCCCGATTCCTTAACGCCGTCAGACGTGCAAATACTTCAGCGCACTGTCGGCAACCGCAAGACGGCGCAACTCCTAGCCCCCCTCCAAAGGACGGCCTCATCCTCTGCACCGGCACTTCAACAAGATCTGGTGGGTGGCGGTACAATAACGCCCACACTAGAGAACGCCGTTCAACGTGCACGCAGTAGTGGCGCGCCTCTGGCAGACAATGTGCGTACACCGATGGAACAGGCTCTTGGCGCCGATTTCAGCGGCGTGAAAATTCATACCGACACTTCATCAGATCAGATCAACCGTTCGATCCAGGCTCGGGCTTTCACCACCGGCCAGGACATCTTCTTCCGCAAGGGTGAGTACAACCCCAACAGCCAGAGCGGCCAGAAGTTGGTTGCGCATGAACTCACCCATGTGGTTCAACAGAGTGGGCAAGTGCAACGCAAAACATTCACCCGTACACCCGATACAAAAATCAGCGCGGGGGGTGTGCCCAACAGCCAGGTGATCCAACCGGCACGCGGACGAGGCGGACGTGTCGCAGCGGGTATCCTGACTACGATCCTTGGCGGCGGTGTACTGGGTGGCGCTTTCACAGCCGCCAGCGTTGTGGCAGCGAATACGGGCTTTGGCTTCCAAAAAGATCGTAAAGGTGGGAAAAGGGACAGTACCGACGAACTGAACCAGGTCAACGACTATTACAAGCAAGAGATCCAAAACAAAGAGAATGCGAAAGCCAGAGAAGGTGTTACGGAACCGCAGATCGCTACGCTTGACGCAGGAATTCGCCAGAAGCAGCAAGAAGGCCGCGACTTTGGTAAGTTCTACACAGCAACAGACGTAAGCTTTACCGCTCGTGACATCAACGAGTCAAATAACGAAAAGTATGAGATTTATGGCCGTAGATATGATCCGGAGATGCCCTACGGCGGGGAAATTGAAGGAGGAAATGGGGAAGGCAAGGTGATCATCTTGCTTTCCGGTAGCGGCGGCTCAAACGAAGACCAGTTGGAGCCAGTGGCGAACATGTACTGTCGCCAGGGAGCGCAACGAGTCTACGCCCTCAACTACCGCGGCTATGGCGGCAGTATGGTCAAATCCAAATCCGGCAAGAAGAGCGCTCCGATGATGTCCGAACAAGGACTCTACAACGACGCGTATCGAATCTACCAGTATGTCACGCAACAGGAAGGCGTGAACTCGAACGCGATTGTCGTACATGGCTTCTCGTTGGGTGGAGCAGTTGCCGCCAACCTCGTCAAGCGTGTCACCAAAGAAGGCGGAAAGCTAGGCGGTCTGGTGCTGCATAGCGCAATTGACTCTGCATACAAACAGGGCTCAAAAGGGCTGGTGGATTTTCCCGGCATTTCTCAAATCATCGGCTTTGGCACCTGGGCGCAAATGGGCAGCTTCGACACAGCCGATGCGATGAAATCCATCTCAGATATTGACCCAGATCTCCCCGTACATTTGATGAGCGGAGCAAGCAAGCAAGGAGATCACCTGGCGTTGGACAATACCAACATCTCGGCTAAGGCGGGCAAATACTTCAACAACGTTTCACAGCACCAGGGGACTGGCGGACATCTTGATGATGAGGAAATTACGGTGCCAAGCGGACATGTGGATAACAACAGCGAAGATGCACTCGCCACCTTCCTACAGTCAGTCACAGACAATCAGGGGCGCCAGCAGAACAGGTAACGCTACATCCAGGTTACAAAAGGCAAGCGCTAGCCGCCTGCCATAGGATCTAGCCCACAGATTAATTCAAACTGTCGATCGGCCACCTGAAACCCTCCGGCGGCAAGCGCAGGGCTGAGGACGCTCTCCACCGGCTCGTTGACAAGAACAATCCTGGCGGCGGGAAAGCGGGCCACAAACGCGGTGACCAGTGCATAACCGTGTTCGCTCATATCGGCGCCGGGCGCCACAGCAATATCCAAGAGGTGGACGTTTTCACGCTCACCGCTGTGGGCAAAGTCGTTGTGGTGGTAGAGCGCATACCCCACAGGCTTGCCGTCGATGTCGATGAGAGCGAGCGCATCCATGACGGGGTAAGCACGTATCAGTGATTGACGCCGTCGCTGCCACGGAAGGATGCCGTCGTGCCAGTGGTAGCAGTCGTAGATCATGTCGAGCGCATCGACAGGTTCAAGGATGGGTTCAAGGATAGCTTTGTCGTTGGAGATAGCGTCGGTGGGTGGCGTGTCGGGGCCGGAAACCCGTTCCCAGATCAGGAGTTCCCGTTGCTCTTGATAGCCCAGTTGCCGATACAGCGCCCGTGCCGCCTCGTTCTGCATCAGCACTTCGAGCAGAATTTTTCTTGCGCCTCGACGTAGCGCTTGGGTGTGAATGGCCCGCATGAGAGCATAAGCCCCACCGCGCCGCCGCCTAGATAAGTCCACAGCAAGACCGCCACACCAGGCTTCATCGTTTTCAATGGCAAGCAGGGCCGCGCCGACGCCCTGCCAGACGCCATCTTCCTCGACAAGCATCACAGCACAATCCTCCAGATGCATAGCAGATCGCTCCAAAAAACGTTCCATGCCAGGCGGATCAAAGAAAGAGCTATATTTGTAGTCGCGAAAACCACGGTTGAAGCCGTCGCAAAGAGCAGCGAGACCGGCTTCGTCGGCGTTGACAATGCGAAAGTTGGGGGACGTCACGGTGATGATCCTCAGGCGTCGGTGTGGTGGGTAACCCAGTCGTCGAATTCAGCGAGGAGCGCCTGTTTCAGCGACGCTTCGGCGGCGGATGCGCGGAAAGCGTTGCGAGCGATGCGCAGGATGTCGGCGCGGGCATAGCCGAACGAGGCATTCAGATGCAGATACTCGTCGACGAGGGTGGTGTTGAAGAGGGGCGGATCATCACTATTGATGGTGACGAGCACACCCATACGATCGAGATGCGGGAAAGGATGGCGTTCCAGCGATGGGTAGATACCCAGCCGGACGTTGCTGACAGGGTTGAGTTCCAGCGGAATCTGCCGATCAGCCAGCCAGAGCAGCAAGGACGGATCTTCGATGGCACGCACGCCGTGGCCGATGCGGTCGGCGCGCAGTTCGTTGATGGCGCCCCAGATGCTGGCGGGGCCGCTGGTTTCGCCGGCATGGGGCACGGAGTAGAGTCCGGCATCTTTGGCGGCGCGGAAGGCGTGCGCGAAAGGTTGCGGCGGCGCGCCAACCTCATAGCCACCCAGTCCCAAGCCGACAACGCCGTGATCCCTGGCCTTAAGCGCATGGGTGAGGGTGACGTTGGCAGGCGTAGAATCGTAGCCGCCCTGTTCGCTGAAGGCGGAGTTGCGCGGCACGTCGAAGATCCAGCGCATTTCTACACCCAAGTCGCGGCGGGCGCGGCGGCGACCGTCTTCGAGGCCCTCAAGCAGGCGCTCGAAGCGCAGTCCTTTGCGCTGGGTGTGGGTGTGGGTGTAGGTGGTGACAGTCAATTCGCGGTAACGAATGTTCTGTGCCGCCATTTGTTCGGCGTTGCGGTAGACGATGGTGGAAAAGTCTTCGGGCGAGCGTAGGAGATCCTGGATGATCAGATAGATCTCAATAAAGTGGGGAAAATCGCGGAAGACAAACCAATTGCGCAACGCTTCTTCACTGGTGGCCGGTAGCCGATCCAGCGCGCCATGACGCTCGGCCAGTTCAAACACAGTAGCCGGCTCGATACTGCCTTCCAGGTGAATGTGCAATTCTGCCTTGGGCATACCTTGAATCAGCGTGGTGAGTGGTGTGCTTTCGAGGGATCCCCTGGCAGAAGTTAGGTTGGCATTTGACATGTCGATACTCCGCAAGGCGCCAACAGTCTTTGATCGGAACAGACGAGTTGATTGGAATAGACAATCTGCATGATGTAAAGGACAGGAGTCAGATCACACACAGTTGTCGGTGCATGTGCTAGAGTCAAAGATAAAGCAGAGTGGCCTCATTCAACGCAAGACACAAGTGGAATGAGGTGTGTGTTATAGCACGAAAGCAGAGACAGGTCAATGTTATCACAGAAAATCGCCTATGCAGCAGGAAAGTGAATCACCGCGAAATCGGATCATGGGACTGCCCCCGCCTCTTTCGACGTGGGCGGCACACCTACAAATAGACAGCCGCGCCGACTTAAGACGGTTGGCATTGGGCGTTGGGGTGTTTATCCTGGCGCTGGGGTTGCTGGGACGTAGCAGCCCCGACTGGTTGGAAGCACGCGATCAGCGCATCGGCGCGATTGTGGGGCCGTGGCAATTCGACCTGATCGCGTGGGAGATCGACGCGGTGAGCGAAAAGCTGGTGAACGCGTTAAACCAGCCGGCCGCCGGCCTCACCATCGAGGAAGATACCGCGCTGGTGAAACGCTACATCGAAGATGCACGGGCCCTGGGTAGCCTGGAACGACAGATCAACGGCCTGCTGGCCACCGATAGCCCTGATGCACGGGACGAGATCCAGATGCTACAGCGGCAAGTGGACGCTCTGCGCGAAGAGCAGCAGGCGCGCCGTCCTGCGGTGGAGAGTATCATTCAACAGCAGGTGGGCCGAGAATTGGCCGCAGCAGGGTTTCAAGTGGGATCTGGTCCTTTTCCGCCGGTGTGGTTTACCTTTGTAGAGCCGCCCAAGAAGCTGGTGGTGAGTCCACGTGAGCGCATCGCCACCGTCTACAGCAGCATGTTGACCGAGGAGATCTCGCCCACACAGATCGAAGCGGACGAAGCAGCCATTGCCGAAAGCACCAATCTCAGCGCCTACATCACCAACATCGGCGGCCTGGGCGCCTACCCGACCATGGTCATCGATCGGGCGAGCCTGCCCTGGATCTTCAACACGGTGGCCCATGAGTGGGCGCACAACTACCTCACCCTCTTTCCACTGGGCTTGCGCTACAACGTCAGCGGCGAACTGATAACCATCAACGAAACTGTGGCCGAGATTGTGGGTGACACAATCGGCGAGCGTGTGGTGGCGCGCTACTATCCTGAATTCCTGCCCCAAGAGGAGATGCGATCCGAGCGCCTGCCCATTAATACATCGGACATACCGCAGCCGTTCAATTTCCGTCGCGAGATGCGCGAAACCCGTCTCCGCGTCGATGCCTTGCTGGCCGCCGGCTTTGTGGAGACGGCGGAATACTACATGGAAGCGCGCCGCCAATACTTTGTGGCCAATGGCTATGGGCTGCGCGTGCTCAACCAAGCTTACTTTGCCTTTCACGGCAGCTACGGCACCAGCCCAGCCAGCACCAGCCCAATTGGGCCGAAGTTGCAGGCGCTTTACGCCCGTAGCGGCGATTTGGCCGACTTCCTGCGTGCCGTGCGTTGGTTTACGGGGACAGAAGACATTGAGAGCGCGCTGGCGCAGACGGCAGAATAAACCATGAATGAAGAATGGGAAAAAGCCCTTCATGCACTTCACCTTCTCCACCCTAGCAGCCACATTTCTCGAACGCCCCAATCGCTATGTGATCCACGCACGGCTGCATGAAAGCGGCAAGGTGGTACGTGCCCACTGCCCCGATCCTGGGCGGCTTCAGGAACTGCTGATCCCCGGCGCAGTGGTACATGTGGATCTGGCGGCACCTGGCGCTGTTGAACGACGCACCACCCACACACTGCGCTTTGTAGAACACCCCGAGAATGGACAACTCGTGAGCCTGAACACCCAGTTGCCCAATGCCGTCTTTGCCGAAGGGCTGGCACACGGTTTTTTCCCCCAATTCACGCGCTACACAAAACGAGAGAAAGAAGTGACTCTACTCGGCGAGGACGGTACCCGCAGCCGCATTGATTTCCGGCTGCGTGACGACGAAGACAACGTCTGCTGGGTGGAGGTGAAGTCGGCGTCGTTGGTGATCGACGGGACGGCGCTCTTCCCCGACGCGCCGACTGTGCGCGGACGGCGCCATGTGGACGAGCTGGCGCATCGGGTGGGGCTTGGGGAGGCGGCGGCGGTTGTCTTTGTGGTACAGCGGCCCGACGCGCACGGCTTTGCCCCGTATGCTGAACGCGATCCAGCCTTTGCTGCGTCCTTGCGGGGGGCTGCGGATCAGGGTGTGGCCGTCTATGCGTACACATGCCTGCTTTCAACACACGCCATCCAGCTAGATCGTTCAATCCCCGTGCAATTAGAAGGTAAACACGGCGATTAGGCCATTTTCTATCGCTTTGATGTAGAATGAACTGATTTTACCCAACGGCTCCCCTTTAGCATTAGATGAGGAGTGATAGAGGATGTCATTTTTCGATAAGTTAACCGCAGCCATTGACTCAAACGACAGCCTGCTTTGTGTGGGTCTCGATCCCGTCCTCGAACAGATGCCCAACCGCTACCGTAGCGGCGACAGCCAATGGATGACTGATCTTTTGCGCTGGAACCTCAACGTTATCTCCGAAACCTACCGTTACGTCTGTTGCTACAAGCCCAACATTGCGTTTTACGAAGCGCTCGGCCCTGCCGGCATGGAACTGCTGCGCCAGACGCTCTCGTCCATTCCCAACGAGATCCCAGTGATCCTCGACGCCAAGCGTGGCGACATTGGATCGACGGCGGCAGCCTATGCCAAGGCATGTTTCGATTTGCCCAATGTTGATGCAGTGACGGCCAGCCCCTACCTTGGGCGCGACAGCGTAGACGCCTTCACGGCGTACAAAGGCAAGGCCGTCTTCGTGCTCTGCCACACGTCCAATCCCAGTGCGGGAGATCTACAAACGTTGCTGGTGGACGGTCGCCCGCTCTATCTGCACGTGGCGGAACAGGCGGTGACATGGTCGCCCAATGTGGGGTTGGTGGTCGGCGCGACCTATCCCGGCGCGGTGCGTGATGTGCGCGCTATTGCGCCCGATGCCTGGTTCCTGGTGCCCGGAATCGGCGCACAGGGGGGCGACATTGAGCGGACGGTGGCCGCGGGGCTATGTGGCAACGGTCAGGGGCTGATCATTAGCGCCTCTCGCGGCGTGACACAGGCGGAAGATCATAAAACGGCGGCGCGGCAGTTCCGCGAGGCCATCAACCAGGCGCGCAGACAGGTAGCTTCGGCATGAGAAAACTTTCTAGCTCAGAAACGACGCTGATCAACGGTCTCGCTGATCTTGGCGCGCTCAAGTTTGGCACATTCACACTGGCCAGCGGTATACAGTCGCCTGTCTACGTGGACCTGCGCTTGCTAGTAAGCCGGCCTGCACTTTTGCAGGCAGCGGCAGCATCCTATGCACAGATCCTAAGCGACATTCCCTGCGACCGTGTGGCCGGCGTCCCCTACGCGGCTTTGCCCATCGGGACTGCGGTGTCGCTGATCAGCGACGTCCCTATGATCTACCCACGCAAAGAGGCCAAAACACACGGCCTGGGCAAAGACGTCGAGGGATTGTGGCATCCCGGCGAACATATCGTCGTCATCGAAGACTTGATCACCAGCGGCGGCAGCACGATCCAGACGGCGGAACGTCTGCGTGCGCTGGGGCTGATTGTGGATCATGTGATCGTGCTAATCGACCGTGAACAGGGCGGTGTGGGCAAGCTCGCCGCCGCCGGTATCACGGCGCACAGCGTCTTCCGCTTTACCGACATGTTGGATACACTGGTGGAAAGCGGGCGTCTGAGTGGAGACAAGAAGGCCGAAGTGCTGAAGTTTTTAAGAAATGAATGAAGAATAAAGATTGTGTAGAGCGACTCGTCGCCCAATCGGGGTTAATCGCTCTACACATTCTTTATTCTTTATTCATCACTTTTCGGAGCGACGATGAATCTCCAAGTTGATTTCTTAAACAGGACATTCCCCACCCCGCTCGTCCTGGCCAGTGGCATTTGGGGGACGACAGTGAGCCTGCTGGTGCGGGCGGCGCAGGCCGGCTGCGGCGCGGTGACGGCCAAAAGCTGCGGCCCGACGCCAAGAGCTGGGCACGTGAACCCGTCTTGTATCGATTGGGGCGGCGGATTGATCAACGCGATTGGGTTGGCCAATCCCGGCGCGGAGGCAGAAGTAACGCTGCTGGTGGCGGCGCGTGAACAGCTTGCGCCGTTGGGCGTCCCCCTGATCGCCAGCATCTTCGCAGGGACGGAAGCAGAATTCGGTGAAGTGGCGGCGATTGTAGCGCAGGCGCGCCCCGATTTTATTGAAGTCAACATTTCGTGCCCGAATGTGGGCAGCGAGTTCGGCGAGCCCTTTGCGGGCAATCCGGAGAGTGCCGCCGCCGTCACCCGCCAGGTGAAGGCAGCACTCGTGGGGACAGCCATCCCCGTGATTGTGAAGCTGGCGCCCAACGTGCCCAGCATCGGGCGGATTGCGCGAGCAGTGGTGGAAGCCGGTGCAGACGCGCTGTGCGCCGTCAACACCATGCCGGGACTTGTCCTCGACGCGGAGAGTGGACAGTCTGTGCTGGCGAACCGCAGCGGCGGGTTAAGTGGACCGGCGATCAAGCCGATTGCGCTCAAAGCCGTCTACGACGCGCGGCGCGCCTGCCCAAATGTACCCATCATTGGTACAGGCGGCGTGAACAGTGGGCGCGACGCCATCGAAATGTTGATGGCCGGTGCGACGACGGTAGGTGTGGGTAGTGCCATCTACTATCGCGGCGGCGAGGCGCTGACCATTATCCTGGCAGAGATGGAAGCGTGGTTGAGCGAACACGGCTACGATGATGTCAATCAGGTGCGCGGTTTGGCGCACAAAGAGACGATTTACACCAGTTCACCTACCGGCGCGCCTGTGCCGGTGGCACATTGATCGAACCCAACCCAATTGAAAACGCCACCCCATCGTGGGGTGGCGTTTTCAATTGGGTTGGGTTCAAGTTCGCTTAGAAACTGCTTACTCGAAGCTGTAGCCCATTTCTTCCCAGTAGGTTACAGCCTGGCTGTCGAACTCAGCGTCGAGGAAATCGGCAGCGAAGAGTTGGTCGCGGTTCACCAACGGCGCATTGTTCAGCGCTTCAGGGTCAAGATCCGCAGAGAATCCAAGTTCGGTCTCCATGTTCATCCAGTCGAATGCCTGGAAGGGGACCAGAACCACATTGTCGTTGTAGTCGGCGATGCCTGTGTTAGCATAGTCCACCACAACCCACTTGGCGGTGTTTTCGCCTAGGTCAACCAGGATAGCGTTGACCATGCCTGTGCCTAAGTTGCCCCAGGCAGCCGTGCCATAACCAACCAGATCAGAAAGGAGTACCGCCCCGCTCTGGTAATCGGTAAGGTTGGCGCCGTACTCGGTGCCGCCCCAGAAGTTGAAAAGATCATCGTCCCAGGTGCCGTCGTTCAGGGCCCAGGTGTCCTCATCAACGATGGGTGCGCCTTCGATGTCTTCGGGCTGGGCGAAGGGCAGAATCAGTGCATTACCTTCTTCGCCCAAAGAGAAAGCGTCCATGGGGAAGAGGACGTGTTCGCTACCCAAACCAAGGAAGCCACTCGTTTCTACGATCACGTAAGGAATGTTGCCGGTTTCCGTATCGACGAGCAGGTTCTGAATGTCACCTAAATCTTCGTCGTTGGCATTTTCAAGATCGAAGTCGAGCAGCCGATTGGCGTCTAGCATCACATCCTGAATACCAGCAACGCCAGGGGTCGTTGACTCGACTTCTGCGTCAGGGGTCACTTCTTGAACGACTTCGCCTTCGGCAATGTCTTCATCTTCAACTACCGGATCTTCAACTACCGGATCTTCAACTACCGGATCTACCACTACTGGGTCTTCGACAACCACGCCATCGTTCGTTGTGCAAGCGGCGAAGACCATCACAGCAGCAATCAGAAGAGAGAGTAGCAGAAGCACTCTAGATGGTTTTTTGTTTGCAAAGTTCATTGAAGGTCAAACTCCTTTCAAATAACTACTTGTAACTACTTGGATTGTTAGCCTATTGGAACCGGCCTTGCCCTGTTGTGTTCAGGAGCAAGAAGGCTGGCTGCGGATGAACAGGTCTGCTGTCCAGTGCGCCATCCACAGCATAGGACGGATTTCACCTACGGTCGATAGATTAGGTTATACACAAGAGACACAAGAGTCGGTACAATCGTAAACATTCGTGGGTGAGGCGATCGCTGTGCTTAAGTGGTTTTCTCGCTAAACTCGCAAGATGGGTTCCAACTGCCGAACTTGACGGGATGACCAAAGTGAGTTGATACAGTCGGAACCCATTCTACGGGGTGTTCCACGCATCGGTATTTAGCGAGAAAACCATTAAGAGCCCGACGGAAAAACTACGGTGCCGACTCGGTGACATTCAGCGTTAGTTCCATGCCTTCGGCGCCGTGATTACCCACCGGACAGTAGACGTAGTATTCACCCGGCGCTAGATCGACAGTCAGCGCCATGGCCTGCCCAGGTTCAAGATCCAGGCCAAAGACACGTTCGATCCCCTGGCCCTGGATCTCGAAGTTGTGGACAAACTCGCCATTGTTGGTGACGACGAAGGTAGTGGATCCTGCAGAGAGTTCGGTAGGCATATCAATGGCCCATTCCACCAGCGAGACGTTTACCTGATTGGTTTCGCCGACAGAGATTCCTTCCTCGGATCCGGGCGTTGAGGTGATTTCTGCTTCGGCGACAGGTGTCGGCGTCATCTCTTCCTCGGCGGCGGGTGTCGGCGTCACTTCTTCCTCGGCGGCGGGTGTCGGCGTCACTTCTTCCTCGGCGGCGGGCGTCGGCGTCACTTCTTCCTCGGCGGCGGGCGTCGGCGTCATCTCTTCCTCGGCGGCGGGCGTCGGGGTAGATGCTCCATCAGACGCGGTCGGCGGCGTCTCGGCGTCCGCCGGTACTTGATCGGCGGCCATGATCTGCCACACTGCGCCGTTGGGGTTCGCCAGGGGATCGTAGGTGCGGCTGAACTCACAGTTGCAACTGGTCAAGTAGACATTGCCGTCGGCGTCGGATCCAGCACCGGTGACCAACAGTTCTGTATCCATCATCTCCGCGTAGGACCATTCACCGCTTTCGCCGCGCGTCAGGCCCCAAACTTTGCCGGAGCAGAAGTCGGAACTGAAGTAGATACCGTCGAGCGCGGCTGCTTCGCCGCGGTAGACGCCGATGCCGGTGATGGAACAGCCGTCTTGGTGACTGTACTCGGCTACAGGCAATTCGCCTACCAGGGTGTTGCACTCACCGTCGGCAGGTGGGTAACAGTGCGCGCCTTCCATGAAGTCCCAGCCATAGTTGACGCCGCCGGGGCTGTCTGCCGGCTCAAAGTGGATCTCTTCCCACTCAGCCTGGCCAACGTCGGCAATGTAGAGATCGCCGGTGGACGGGTCAAAGCTAAACTGCCAGGGATTACGCAAGCCATAGGCCCAGATTTCGGGTTTGGCATCGGGATGGTAGCTTGAGGCTGAGCTCAGACTATTGGCCTGTGGTGAAGTCAGCACACCCTGGGCAAAGGGATTGTCTTCGGGAATGGCGTAACCAGTGGCTGAGCTATCCACATCCAGACGCAGAATGCTGCCGAGCAGCGTGCTGATGTCCTGAGCATTTTCGTAGGGATCGCCAGCCAGACCGCCGTCACCTAAGGCCACGTAGAGATGACCATCGGGACCAAAGCGGATGGTGCCGCCGTTGTGGTTGACATAGGGCTGATCGTGTGTGAGCAGGACACGGGCGCTTTCGAGATTGGCAACGTTCGGGTCGCCGTCTGAGACTTGATACTCAACGAGGAAGGAATCACCATTGGTGCGCCAGTCGGTGTAGTAGACAAAAAAGCGACCATTGTCGCTGTAGTCGGGGTGAAAGGCAAGGCCCAATAGTCCCTGCTCAAGAAAATCGGTTTTCACCACGTTGGAAATATCCAGAAACGGTTGGTCGAGCAACTGACCGTCTTGAACGATCTGAATGCGACCGATGCGTTCGACGACGAAGAGACGTCCACTGCCGTCATTGGGCGCGGCCACGTTGACAGGATCGGCGAGGCCATCGACCACTTTAACCAGTTGTATCGACGGGTTGCCGGGGAGCGCGTCACCGGGCTGGACGGCAGTTGCACCGCCGGGGAGTTCGTCCTGAGCGATGGGGGCGGCGAGCGAAAATGAGCTACTGAAGCCTGTCATCGCCATTGCGACCGCAAGCATTAGTGCAAATGAAAGTGACAATTTTCGAGACATGTGGATCTCCTGAGGGATAGGTTGGCAAAGCATAAAGGCGCGCAAATTCTTAGAGCGTCCTGTCGGATTCACATAGGCAATACCTCCTGGCTTTCATATGACATGGGGATAGGTGCTTTCACCTTAGTCGGAAAGCAGCCAGGAGGTTATGGGCGGTGGTATAGGAAGCAGGTATAGTTCTGGATAGGTTTGGCGAAGAACAAGGAAGAGAAACGAATTTAGAGGATCAACATGGCATCGCCGAAGCTGAAAAAGCGGTAGCCTTCTTCTTTAGCAACTTCGTAAGTGTCGAGGAGTATACGCCGCCCAGCATCCACATCTTCAGGGTATGCCTGAGCAATAAAGGACGAAACCAGCATGAGCAACGAGGACTTGGGGAGATGGAAGTTGGTGATCAGCGCGTCCACGGCGCGGTAGCGGTAGCCGGGGCGAATGTAGAGATTGACCGGCCCCGAAAAGGCGGCGACACGCTTCCACGGGCAGGCGTCGGTGTCGTAGGGGTCGAGTCCTTGTGCGCCGGTGCCACCCCATTCCAATGTGCGCACGGACGTGGTGCCCACGGCGACGACACGCCCCCCCTGCAAGGTGACGTCGTTGATCTGACGTGCGGTAGCGCTGCTGATCTGCGCCACCTCGGTGTGAATCTCATGATCCTCGATCTGTTCTACCGTCACCGGGCGGAAGGTGTCGAGGCCCACGTGCAGCGTCACCGTGTCCCAGCCAACGCCATTGTGGCGCAGATCGAGGAGCAGATCGGGCGTAAAGTGCAGGCCCGCCGTCGGCGCGGCTACGCTCCCTTCAGGACGGCTGTAGATCGTCTGGTAGCGTTCACGGTCGCCGCTGTATTCGGTGATGTAGGGCGGCAGCGGAATTTCGCCAAGCTCGTCCAAATACGGGCGGATCGGCTCAGAGAAATGCACGATGCGGTTGCCGGTGGGAAGAACAGTACGGATCGTGGCGGTTGGAGAATGGGTGATTGGTGATTGGTGATTGGTGATTGGGGGAGAGGCAGGATCGTTGTCACCTGGCAGTTCATCGCCTCGTCGCATCTCGGCATCGAGGTAAACGACGGTGTCCTGGCGCAAATTGCGGCCGCGGGTAAGGCATTCCCACGCCCGCCCTTCATCGTCGAGTTGGTTGAGCAGGAAGATTTCCACGGCACCGCCGCTGGTTTTGTGTCCATGCAGGCGTGCCGGGATGACGCGGCTGTTGTTGGCGACGAGGAGATCACCGGCAGTCAGATAGTCGCCGATCTCGTAGAAACGGCGGTGCTCGATCTCTCCTGTGCGGCGGTGGAGCACGAGCAGACGGCTGTGATCGCGTGGATCTACGGGCTGTTGGGCAATGAATGACGGCGGCAGGTTGTAGTCGAAGAGATCGGTTTTCATCGAACGGTCATTCAGTTGGTTTGAGGTTGGCAACGGCGGCTTGGAATTCGTCCAGTGTTACTGCGTCAAGGGCGACGTTGGTTAGCGCTTCCAGTTGCTCAACGGCCAACTGCTTGAGTTGCGCGTCCAGTTCGATGGGGATGTCACCAAAGCGATGACTTAGGAACAGAACAAGCTGACGATTTAGCCCTTGTTGTAGCCCTTGTTGTAGCCCTTGTTGTAGCCCCTGTTCCATGCCCTGCTCAATGTATTTGTCAATCCAAGTAGCCATCGTTTTCTCTCCTTGTTGTACCGCACTGCGCAGTGTCTTCTTCACAGTGTCTTCATCCATTTTACCACTGACAGTGGCGTAGCGTACGATCACTTCCAGGTAAGTCAACGCGCGCTGACGGTTGGCGTCACCCCACAACAGACGCACGATGCGCACAAGTTGCAGTTCAAGATCCGCAGTAAAGATATGCTTCAGCGCCAACAGCGCAGCGAGGAGCGGCGCGCGTCCCACAAGATTGGTATCGCCTATGCGCGCCAGATCGAACAAGAGATACTTGAAATCGGCCACAAACGGCCGCCAAGACGGCGGCGTGCGCGCTAGTTCATAAAAATGCTGCGGCGCTGTCCACGGCGGCTGCCCGTGGTAGAGGACAACCGGCACAATCGGCGACAACGGCTCGCCTTTCGTGTGCACTGCCTCCCAAATACGTGTCTTGTATCGCAGCAATTGCAAGGCCACCCAGCGATCCGGATAGCTTTTGTGTTCCAGCAGTAGATACAGAAACGCGTCTTCGCCATTCTTCTGCTTCATGCGACAGAGCAGATCGGACTGGTGTTCCTGAAGTTCTTCGTCGATGAAGCTTTCTTTTTGTAGATCGAGCGAACTCAGATCCACGTTTTCGACGATGGCGGCTGGCAGATAGCTTTCAATGAAGTCGGCCAGGATGGCCTGATCGCTGAACATCTGCCGGAAAAAATGGTCATGCGGGTTGGAGACGGTCATACTGTCGTCCTGATGCGTGGGTGATGGGTGATACGAGTGTTGCTTGATGCGAGTAATGCGTGATGCGTAACCCAGATCCTATCGACGGGCCGGTTCCTCATTTTGGAACGACGTGCTTGACACGATCTGGGTTACGCATCACGCATCACGCATTATCTGTTCACAAACATGCGCTCAAGAAACTATCCCAAATCCGCGCGTGGACGCCCGCCAGTTCGAACAGGCGCTCCGGGTGCCACTGTACGCCGAGCACCCAACGATGATGGGCGCTCTCGAAAGCTTCAAGCAGCCAGGGATCAGGCTGCGCCGTCGCCGCGGGGACCAACGCTGGGGCCAGCGTGGCCAGGTCGATCCCCTGGTGGTGGAAGGTGTTCACCGGCACTACACGCTCACCCACAATGGAGCGGAAGCGGGTACCGGTTATTACATCCACATCGTGCATGGCGGTACGGTCTTCAGGCGAACGGTGACCGGGCAGATGCTGCACCATACCACCTCCCGCCGCCACGTTGAGGACCTGGCAGCCTCGGCAGATGCCGAACAGGGGCAGATCGGCGGCCAGTGCCTGCTGCGCCAACGTCAACTCCAGTTCGTCGCGCTGAAGGCTGATGCTCTCTTCCTCCGCGCCCGCCAGCGGCTGGTTGAAGTAACGAGGATGGACGTCTCCACCGCCGCTGAGGATCAGCCCATCCAGCCGCGTCAGGATCTCCTTGGGCAGGCGTCCCTGAGCATCTGGCTCGTAGACAGCACCGTCGGGCAGCACAGCGGGTGCATCCGGAGACAGCACCACCGCCGTCACCCCGCGCGCCGCCAGCGCGTTGAGATAGTTGATCGTATTCTTCTGTACCCATTCTGGGGTGCCATGTTTGGTTGTCACACCGATGACGCGAGCGGTTGTCATGTTTCGTTGTCCACCTGTGAGATGATTACACCAATGCCGGATACTATATCCGATCCACCGATGCATGGAAAAACAGACGTCCTCGATTCGGAGCACACCCAACAGACGATACAAGAACACACTTCATAATGTGCTAGAGTAAGAACCGTTCAAGACAAGATTTTTCACCGCAAAGGCGCGAAGGTCGCAAATAGGAGAATTGAGAAAACAGAGTTTGGACACAGATTTCCAGGATTTTTAGGATGCAGAGAAAAGAGGTCTGCGGCTGGAATCTGTGTGAATCTGCGAAATCTGTGTTCCAACTCTGTTTCTTTGCGTCTGCTCTTGGCGGTCTTTGCGCCTTTGCGGTGCACCTGATTCTGGATACATTTATGACACTCCCAATTTTGTTGGTTGTCCTGTTGATTCTCTTCCTGGTGATCGCCCTTTTCGGCGGCTTTTTCACCTATGTCTACTGGTGGTTGATTCAGCGACCACTGCCTCAGCACAATGGATCGCTCCACGTCGACGGCCTCTCCGCGCCGGTGGAGGTGATCCGCGACAAACACGGCATTCCCCACATCTACGCCGCCACCATTGCGGACCTGTGGATCGCGCAAGGATTCGTCCACGCGCAGGATCGGCTGTGGCAGATGGAGCAGCAACGGCGCATCGCCAACGGCACACTGGCCGAACGATTCGGCAAAGCTGCCCTCGACGTGGACCGTTTCAGCCGCGTCATCGGCTTCCACCGCAGCGCCGCCGCCGAGTGGGAGACGCTCGACGCCGACGCCCGCGCCGCGCTGGAACAGTACGTCCACGGCGTCAACGCCTACATCGCCTCCCGCCCAGGACAGCTCAGCGCCGAGTTCAACCTGCTGCGCCGTCCCCCTGCACCGTGGACAGCCGTCGACGTGCTCGCCTTCGGCAAGTACATTGGCTGGACGCTGAGCATCAACTGGGAAAGCGAACTGTTGCGCCTGCAACTGGCCGGGCAGATGGACCCCTTTCGCGCCGCCGATCTGGAGCCCAACTTTCCCGCCGACAACCCAATCATCGCCGAAGGCGTGGGCAGCCAGGAAGCCATGCGCCTGGTGGAAACCGCCGGTCTCCTCCTCAACGAATACGACAAAATCAAAACGTGGACCGGTCCACAAGGCGCGCTGTTGGGGAGCAACAGTTGGGTGCTGGGGCCGCAGAAGACGCTAACCGAGCGCCCCATCCTCTGCAACGACCCGCACCTGGCGCTGACGATCCCCGGCATCTGGTACGAGAACCGACTGACTTGCCCCGAATTCAGCGTAGCAGGCGCGTCCTTTGCCGGCGCGCCCGGCGTCGTCATCGGTCACAACGAGCGCATCACCTGGGGGCTCACCAACGCCCTGCCCGACGTGCAAGATCTCTTCATCGAGCGTCCTCACCCAGACAATGCGCCGTTCCTCGGCGCGCCGGAGAACAGCGCACCGCGCTACGAAGCCAACGGCGCGTGGACCGAAGCGACCGTCCACCACGAGAGCATTGTGATCCGCAACAGCGAACCCCATGTCGAAGAGGTGATTGTCACCCGTCACGGTCCGCTGATCAGCGGCCTGATCGGAGACAAGGCCACGTTGCCCCTCTCGTTGCGCTGGACAGGCCACGATCCCGGCAACATTGTCCACGCCGTGTTGCGCCTCAACCGCGCCACCAACTGGGACGAGTTCAACGCCGCCCTCGATCACTGGAGCCTGCCGCCGCAGAACGTCACCTACGCCGATGTGGACGGCAACATCGGCTATCGCCTGGCCGGGCGGATTCCGGTGCGCGCAGCCGGGTTGGGCCTCACCCCCGCCCCCGGCTGGAACGACGACTACGCCTGGACGGGCGAGATCCCCGCCGCCGAACTGCCGCGGATCTTCAACCCGCCGTCGGGCATGATCGTCACCGCCAACAACAAAATCGTGGGCGACGACTATCCCTACTTCCTGGGCATAGAATTCCTGCCCGGCTGGCGCGCCCGCCGCATTGAGGAAATGCTCAAAACCAAAAAGCGCCTCGGTCCACGTGACATGCAGCGCATCCAACTGGACACCACCAGCCTCTACGCCGAGGCGTTGACGCCTTTCCTCACCCAACAGGAGAGCGACGATCCCTACGTGAAGATCGCCATCAACCTGCTGCGCAACTGGAGCTATGCCATGGAAGCGGACAGCGGCGCGGCGTTGGTCTTCCAATACACCAAGTTGCACCTGCTGGAAATGGTTTTTGGCGACAAAGCCTTTGCTGGCAAGGGAGGGGAACTTTTCAAACGTTACAAAGGGGAGACCATCAGCCCATTTTTCGTGGCCAACGGCTTTTCGCTACGCGCAGAGACCCGTCTACTCGAACTGCTGCGCAAAGAGGAAGAATCTGCCTGGTACACCGACGCCGCCACTGGACGTCCCCGCAGCCGTGACGAGTTGGTGATGGAAGCGCTGACACAGTCGGTCAAACGCATTCGCCGAGAGGTCAACGCCACACCGCGTCAATGGGCGTGGGGGCGCATGCACCAGATCCGCTACATCCACCCCATGGGCAGTGTGCGCCTACTCAGCGGCTACTTCAATCGCGGTCCCTTCCCCATCGGCGGAGACAGCACCACCCCCAACCAGACCTCCTTTGCACCCGAACTGCCGCCGGGTCTCGTCCAAATCGTGGCCGCCTACCGACAGATCGTCGAAGTGGGCGACTGGGACGCCATGCAATCCATTACCGTCACCGGTCAATCCGGCCATGCCCTCAGCGACAACTACGTCGATCAACTCCCCATGTGGCTCGAAGGCATGTACCATGCAATGCCGTGGAGTCGGGAGAAGGTGGAAGAGGGAATGGCGCATCGGTTGGAATTGATTCCGTAGTCGTAGTGCGTGGTGCGTAGTGCGTGTACCAGTGGCGATTGTCGGCTTTATATTGGCATCTTGTGCAAGTTAGCAATCCAACCAAGAGACCAATGAAGCACCAACGTTCTTGACTGGTACACGCACTACGCACTACGCACTACTTTCTCCACCACCTCCATCCCCCGCGCCACCAGATCTTCATTCGCCTGGCTGCCCATATGCCCTACACGGAAGACCTTCCCTGCCAGCGGGCCGTAGCTGCCGCCGATGACCATGCCATGGCTGCGCAAAGCGGCGTTGAAATCGGGCCAGATCCAACCTTGGGGCACCTTGGCCGCGGTGACGGTGGGGGACGCGATCTCATCGCGCGCTGGCCAGAGGACGAGGCCGATCTCCTGCAAACGACGGCGACAGAAGGCGGCGACTTCGTCGTGACGGCGGTAGACGTTGGCCAGACCTTCGGTCAGCAGCGCATCCAACGACACTTGCAAGCCCATCATGGCGTGCCAGTTGTGGGTGTAGGGAAGGTAGCGATCTGCGGGGCCGGTGTGCCAGGGGGCCAGGGCGTCGTAGCCAACGTAGTTGACATCCTGGATCACGTCCCAGGCGCGGGCGCTGACGCTGACCATGGAGAGATCCGGCGGCAGGCTCAGCACCTTCTGGCTCCCCAGCAGACCGAGATCGATGTTGCAGGCGTCCACGCGCACGGGGACACCGCCGCCGCTGGCCACAAAATCCACGTAAAAGAGCGCGTCCACTTCGCGGGCGATGGCACCCAAATCATGCAGCGGCGTCAACGTGCCACTGGGCGTCTCACAGTGGACGGCGGTGATCAGCCGCGGGCGGAAGCGCAACGCCGCCTCACGCACCTGCGCCGGATCGGGGACATCGCTGTAGCCAAAGCCGATCACTTCCACTTCCGCGCCCACCTGCTTGGCCATGTCACCGATGCCATAACCGAAGACGCCGTTGGCCACCGCCAGCACCCGATCCCCTGGCCGCAAGACGCTCTTAAGCGCGCCCCACAGCGCTAACATGCCTTCGCCGGTCTGGATTGTCACGTCGGACTGGGTTTCCAACACCTGCTGCAACTTCGCCTCACAATCGCCGTACAACTCGAAGAATTCCGCTTCTAGATCGGCGCTGCCGAAATCGGTGAGATAGGCATTGCGCACCGACTGCGGCACCGACACCGGACCGGGAACGAGGGGGATGCTGTAGGTTTTCATGTCGATTCTCCAGAGTGGTGACTGGTGATTTGGGATTGGTGATTCGGGGATTGGGCGATTAGGAGATTTTAGATCGTCTCGACAATCTAAAATCTCCTAATCACCCAATCGCTCAATCTCCTCTGATTTTAGCACAGACGCCCTACAGCCCTTGATTGACAAGAGACAATCCAGGTGTAAAATGTAGTCAATTGATCGATGGATTGATCGATCTAAAAGGAAAGGTTGGATCGACATATGGAACTACGGGTATCTGCAACCGAAGCACGTGTTCATTTCGGCGAAATCATGCAGCGCGCCATTGAAACCGGACAGCCGATTGTCGTGGAAAAAGGCGGAAAGGCGCAGGTGGTTGTACTCTCAGTTGAGGAGTACGAACGCCTGAGTCGCACAGAACAGTCCCCCGAAACTGTTTTTGAAGAACTTCAACGTGTCTATGCAATGGTTGCCGAAGACCTCCAAGGGCGCCCGCTGCCTGACGCAGTTGAAATCATTCGCGAAGAACGGGAGAAGCGGAGTGAACAGTTCATCGATTTGCTTGGACGCTAATGCTGTTGTGCACCTCGTTCTCAGACAGGAGACGCCACAATTTGCACGCCAATGGCTGGAATGGTCACAGGCCAAAAGAACGTTTGTTGCTCCCTCGATGATGCCCACTATCTAGCCATCGCTGAACGCTTCGGGGCAGAACTGTGGACAGCAGATCAGCGTTTTCAGCGAAAGGTAGCTACGTTACCGTGGGTTCGTTTGATCGAACGATAACGTTATGACAACCAGCAATGCAACTCTCCTCATCCCAAACAAACTCTACCTAACCGGCCCCTTTGGCGCGGGCAAAACCAGCGCCGCGATTGAGCGAATCCAGTGGCTGCTGCGCCAGGAACGGGTGCGCGGTGACGATATCCTCGTGCTCACGCCGCAGCGGACATTGGCGCGCCCCTACTACGAGGCGTTGCGCGCCGCCGACGTGCCCGCTGGTCCGCCCGTGCGGGTGACGACCTTCGCCGGGTTGGCTCGCAGCGCTGTGGAACTCTACTGGCCGCTCATTGCCGAACCGGGCGGTTTCGCCGATCCACGCAAGGAACCCACCTTCCTCAATTTGGAGACGGCACAATACCACATGGAACCGTTCGTCAACGAGGCCTTCGAGCGGGCCGAATTCGACGCCGTGCGCGTGGACCCCAGCCGTGTCGTCTCTCAGGTGTTGGACAATCTTAACAAAGCCGCGCTCTTGGGTTTCTCGATTGAGGAAAGCTACCAGCGCCTCGAACTGGCCGTGCCGCAAGGACAGCAGATGACGGCGCGCCTCAACGTGCTCCAGACAGCCAAACGCATCAGCAACGCCTTCCGCGAACTCTGTCTGCGCGAATCGTTGGTGGATTTTAGCCTCTGGATCACGCTTTTCGATCAGCAGGTGCTCAACAACGAGTGGAGCCGCACCCATCTTTTCCGCTCGCAGCGCCACCTGATTTTCGACAACGCCGAAGAGGACACCTTCGCCGCCCAATCCCTGGTGCGCCGCTGGGTGCCTCACCTCGACAGCGCCCTTATCGTCGTCGATGAAGACGCCGGTTATCGCGTCTTTTTAGGCGCGAACCCCGAAGGTGCGGCGGAACTGGTGCAGGTCTGCGATGCCCATCTGCACATGGATGAGAGCCACCTCATGCCGTCCTCACTGCAGCGGATGACGGCGATGATCGACCGATCCGTGCGTGGCCGTGGCGCGACCGTCACAGCGGAGGAAGAGGACGAAGCACCCATCACCGAGCCGTTGCCGTTGACCTATCGCACGCACCGCTTCTACCCACAGATGATCGACTGGACGGTTGACGAGATCGAGCGGCTGGTGCGCAACGAGGGCGTGCCGCCGGGGCAGATTGCCATCCTTGCACCGTTTGTCAGCGACGCGCTGCGTTTCAGCCTGCAAAGTCGCCTGGACGCGCGCGATATTCCGTCCACCACCCACCGGCCCAGCCGCGCACTTAACGCCGAACCGTCGGCCCGCGCCCTGCTCAGCCTGGCGGCGTTGGCCCATCCCACCTGGCAGCGCTACCCACCGCAGAGCGACATCGCCCACACCTTCGCCATCGCCATCGAGGAGCTCGATCCTGTGCGCGCCATGTTGCTCAGCCGTGTCGGCTACAACCTGCGTGGCGTCAACGCGGGGACGCTCAACAGCTTCGCCGGTCTGCGCAGTGCGGTGCAGCAACGCATCACCTTCCGCGCGGGCGAACGTTACGAACGGCTGCGCCAGTGGATCCTGGCCTACCAGGCCGAAACCGACTTTACCCCGCTGGATCAGTTCTTCGCCCGCCTCTTTGGCGAAGTGCTCAGCCAGCCCGGCTTTGGCTTCCACATGAACGTGGATGCAGCCCGTGTCACCAACCAGTTGGTGGAATCAGCGCGCAACTTCCGCTGGGCCATTGAAGAACAAGAGGACAAAGAAGCGGCGATGCGGCGCGGGGCCATCGGCAACACCTACCTGGCCATGCTCGAAAGCGGCGCGTTGGGCGCGCTCTACGTCCCCGGCTGGCAGGAAGACGAGGAGGTGGTCTTTATCGCGCCGGCCTACACCTTCCTCATGCGCAACCGCCCCGTTGCCGTGCAATTCTGGCTCGACATTGGATCCGGCGGCTGGTGGGAGCGGCTCTACCAGCCCCTCACCCATCCCCACGTCCTTGCGCGGCAGTGGCCGCCCGACACGCTATGGACCGACTTCCATGAATTTCGACAGCGCCAGGAGACGCTACGCCGCCTCATGCTCGGCCTCGTCCGCCGCACCGGGCAGGCGCTCTACCTGGCCATGAGCGACTATGGCGAAAGCGGCATGGAGCAGCGCGGGCCGCTGCTGAGCCTGTTGAATCGGGTATTGGTGCGCGAGCGGTGAATCCCCGCCCGAGGACGAGACACCCTAATTCACAACACAGTCACCCCGCCGAGGACTAGGTCCTCGGCGGGGTGGTTTTGAGTTACAACACCGATTGTAATCGAGGAGCAGCCCCGCATCCGGCACCAGCGTGTCGGGTGAGAGGAATTGTCCTAGCGCAGGGTCGTCCGTTGCTCATTGACAACGAATAGAGGGAGAACACGAATCAATCCCGCCGACGAAGCAGCTATTCGTCTCATCCTTCTATTCGTTGTCATAGCAGGTGCTGTCCTGTTTTTAGCCGGTGTACGTGCGGTCTCCGCACAAGGACAGGACGGTCCCCGCGCTGAGGCGCCGTTACAAGCAGACCGCGTATCGGGCAACTCCCTGTTCTACCGGCTTTACCCCGGGTCGAGATTCTTGTAAACTGAGTGCAGTGTTTCTTCGAAAATAAGGACTAGACGTCATGCATAGCGAACAGGTTATCCAAGTGGAATGGTCGGGTAGTCAGCAGATGATCCGCGTCCCACAGGAATTCGAGTTGGAAAGCAGGGAGGCAGTGATTCGGAAAGAAGGCAATCGACTCATCATCGAACCTGTCAACGATTCCTCGCTTCTGGCGCTGCTGATGACGCTATCGCCCATAGAGGACGAATTCCCTGATGTAGATACTGACCTGTTATCGCTCGACAGTGATGTACTCTGAGTTGACGTACTATGAGTTACGCTTACCTCCTCGATACCAACATCATCTCAGATCTAGTTCGTCACCCTACCGGCGTCGTCTTTCGGCACATTGCAAACGTGGGTGAAGCAGCAATCTGCACAAGCATTGTGGTTGGTTGCGAACTGCGATACGGGGTAGCGAAGAGTGGATCTGTCCGTTTACGAGAGCAACTTGAACTGATTTTGGCGCGGATACCATTGCTCCCACTCGAGCCACCTGTGGATGTTCACTATGGCGTCGTACGCGCACAACTCGAACGAGCAGGCAGGCCCATCGGCCCCAATGATCTGCTCATTGCAGCCCACGCGTTGACCCTAAACCTGACACTTGTGACGGCCAACATCCACGAGTTTTCACGCGTGCCCAATTTGACTGTTGTGAACTGGCTGGATCCGACATAACCGATTGTAATCGAGGACCAGCCCCGCGTCCGGCACCAGCGTGTCCGGCGAGAGGAATTGTCCAAGAGAAGTCCGTTTATCCGTATGCAATGAGGATAATTGCTGCAAGCATAAGCAGAAACGACCAGATGTAGCCTTCAATAAAGTAGTTCCTTCTTACAGCTGGATCCTGCAAAAACAACTGCCGCCGTTCTTCAGGTGATCTTCTCCAGTATCTAAGAACCACGAATGATCGCGTAAATCCTTCTTTCGAAACAAAACTCTCGATGCATTTTTCTGGACTACGCCTACATTGTTCTGTCTTCAGAAGTAGAAAAAGTGCAGTAATCAATGCAATAGCTCCAACTAACATATATTCCCCTTTAGCGTGGACACCCTGTTCCGTAACACGCCCCCGTAGCAATATCGATCATCGGTCCCAGTGCTGGCGCTGTATATTTGCCTGCGGTTCCGCCGTACCTATCAAGAACGTAAGAAACACCTTCGACAGTGAGTGATAAAGTTGGAGTTGCATAGTCTCCTTGGGAGATAGGGATAACGAAATCAGCAATAGCAACCGTAGTCCAACCAACAGCAGTGTATCCGACGCCGATACCCGCTACGACGGGTACGGCTGGGCCTGCGGCGGGCGATGATGCAACGATTGCTGGTCCAAAACCCGTTCCAGCCTTGAGCGCGGTGACGGCTAACATGCCTGGAGCCAAATGCAGATAGTCACGTTTGGACTCCATGGCTGTTGCATAACCGCCACCTGAACTGCGAACGGAGTAGTAACCAATTGCGGCCCCTTGAGGATATCGAGCAAAGTCCGATTCAGGCAGCATAGCACTGAACTGATGATTTTGCCCTGCACTACTACGAATACCTTGCGCCAGGATATTAATCTTTCCTTGCCCGTCCCTTTGGAATCGCCCATAGGCCGTGAAACTATTGTTATCACCAACTACTTTGGTAGACTCCACAAGCCAGCCGTCCTCCGCCATCTGCAACATGTGTAACCAGCCCCACAACCCATTGTAGGCACCACCATCAAAATTGGCTTCCACACATGCCCAATCACTGCATCCAAAGTGCTGCATGATTTCGTCGTTGGTGTAATGCCCACTCGGATCCGAGTACTTGAGCGGATTGCCGCGGACATACATGTACCGATTGTAATCGAGGACCAGCCCCGCATCCGGCACCAGCGTGTCCGGTGAGAGGAATTGGCCAATAGAAGGGTCGTAGTAACGGGCGTTGTAGTAGAGCAGGCCGGTGCTGTCCTGTTTTTGGCCGGTGTAGGTGCGGTCGGTATTCAGGGCGGTCGGGCTGCCGGTGCGAACGGTGCCATACGACCAATGACCGACGTTGGTCGAGGCA